>CAWBHO010000043.1:0-17783 GCA_963788415.1 uncultured Acidobacteriaceae bacterium
GCCGCCGAAGCCGACAGGCCCACCGCCTCGCCTACGTCATAATTTGTGGCCCGCCCGTGGCGCTCCAGGTAGCGCAGAATCGCTATGTCTAGCTCGTCTAACCCATCTGCGGCAGTGGCCGGCTCATGCGGGGCCGCTGCCGGCGCCGCATCGATCCCGCCCTCCCGGCGACGGTCGGGAGATTTGTGTGATTTATCGCGATTTTTCTCACGTTTTGTTCCCATAAAGCAGTTTTACCACGTTTTTTGCATACATTGGCATCCCTTTGCGCCGTACGATTCCTCTTAGTTGCACAGAAACGCAAGCTGCTGCGCCGGCCCTGGCCCTCCCCCGTTTTTATGCCGGCGCAGCAACTTGCCAGCATCCGATCCAGCCTAGCTGAATCCAGCACGGCTGGACTGAATCCGACTGAGAGGAGACAAGGACCATGATCATCGGCGTTCCCAAAGAGATCAAGGACAATGAGGCGCGCGTGGGCGTAACTCCGGCGGGCGTGAAGGCGCTCACCGAGGCCGGCCACACCGTGCTGGTGGAGACTCAGGCCGGCGCGCAATCCGGCTTTCCCGATGAGGAATACCAGAATGCCGGCGCGGAGATGGTCGGCGAGGCGGGACTCGTCTGGGGCAAGTCCGAGACCGTGGTCAAGGTCAAGGAGCCGATCGAGAAGGAGTACGTCTTCTTTCGCGAGGGGCTGGTTCTGTTCACCTATCTGCACCTCGCGCCGGTCAGGGAATTGACCGACAAGCTGCTGGAATCGAAGGTCATCGGCATCGCCTATGAAACCGTTCGCGACCGCCAGGGCACGCTGCCGCTGCTGACGCCGATGAGCGAAGTGGCGGGACGCATGAGCGTGCAGGTGGGGGCTGCGTACCTCGAAAAGGAACGCGGCGGCCGTGGCATTCTGCTGGGCGGCGTGCCCGGCGTTCCTCCGGCCCACGTCACCATCATCGGCGGCGGCGTGGTGGGCACCAATGCAGCCAGGATCGCGCTCGGTCTGGGGGCCAAAACCACCCTCATCGACATGAACCTGAACCGGCTCAGGGAGCTGGATGACATCTTCGGCGGGCGGCTTTACACGCTGGCCTCGAACAGCTACAACATCGCCCAGGCCACGCGCGAAGCCGATCTGGTGATCGGCGGCGTGCTGATTCCAGGCTCGAAGGCGCCCAAGCTGGTCACCCGCGCCATGGTCGCACAGATGAAGAAGGGCGCGGTCATTGTGGACGTGGCCATCGACCAGGGCGGCTGCGTGGAGACCGCCAAACCTACCTCGCACTCCAACCCAAGCTATAGCGTCGATGGCGTGGTGCATTACTGCGTCACCAACATGCCGGGCGCCGTGCCGCACACCTCCACGCTGGCCCTGACCAACTCGACCTTCCCTTATCTGCTGCGCATCGCCAACCTGGGCGCGCGCGAGGCCTTGCGCCAGGATGCGGGTCTGGCCGAGGGGCTGAACACCTGGCTCGGCAAGCTCACCTATCGCGGCGTGGGCGAAAGCCAGCAGCGGCCCTGGAAGACAGCGGCCGAGATGATCGCATAAGTCGCAGCCGGAGCTATAGAGCGGTTTCGATTCAAGTGTTGCCATTTGCAGATCATGCGAGGGGCATTTTCTCGGGAAAAATGCCCTCTGCTTCTACGTTTCTGTAAACAGCAGAATCGAAACCGCTGTAGCGGAGCCTAAAGAAACGCCGGGACTCTCAATCTCCTTGTAGGAGCCTGAGAATCCCGGCGCTGTCGTTTGCGTTCGGAGTTCGATTAAAGCATTTCTCCTGAAGGTATAAAGTGTGGGTGCCCCACCCTCGCCACGTTTCTGTTTTTGTGGCTAGGGTGGGATGCAAGAAGTCCACTCTATCGCAAGAAGAGAAATGCTCTAACCAGCCCCGGGCTGCTCAGTTGCTTGAGAGCAGCACACCCGCCGCCTTTTCTTCTGTTGCGCTCTCGTCGTCGCTCACCGGACGATAGAAGAGCTGGTTGGCGTCGAGGTAGACCTCGAGGAAGGCTGGGCGCGCGGTGATAAGACCCGCGATCAGGGCTTCGGACAAGGGATCTTCGACGTAGCGCTGAAGGGCGCGGCGCAGAGGGCGCGCTCCGTAGCTGCGATCGACGAGCGTCTTGTCGAGAATCCACTTCTTGGCTTCCTCGGTCACGGAAATGGTGATGGCCTTCTGGGCCAGGTTGGCGTTCAACTGCTGCACCAGCAGCTCGACCACCTGGATCAGGTCGGCGTCCGTCAGCGACTGGAAGATGATCACCTCGTCAAGGCGGTTGAGGAACTCGGGGTTGAAGGTCTTCTTGACCTCCTGCTTGACCAGTTCCTCGATCTTCTCGCTGACCAGCTCTTCGCGATCGCTCTGGAAGCCCAGGCCCTGCTTCTTTTGCAGATGCCGCGCGCCGATGTTCGAGGTCATGATGATGATCACGTTCTTGAAATCGACCGTGTTGCCCAATCCGTCGGTCAACTGGCCATCATCAAAGACCTGAAGCAGAATGTTGAAGACATCTGGATGGGCCTTCTCGATTTCGTCCAGCAGGACCACAGAGTAGGGCGAGCGCTTGACGCGTTCGGTCAACTGGCCGCCCTCCTCGTAGCCGACATATCCCGGAGGCGAACCGATGAGCTTGGAGACCGAGTGTTTCTCCATGTACTCCGACATATCGAAGCGGATGAGCGCCTTGTCGGAGCCGAACAGGAAATGAGCCAGAGTGCGGGCCATCTCGGTCTTGCCCACGCCGGTGGGGCCCAGGAACAGGAAGCTCCCGATCGGCCGGGCAGGGCTCTTGAGGCCGGCGCGGGAGCGGCGGATGGCGCGCGCCAAAGCGCTGATCGCCTTCTCCTGGCTGATGATGCGCTTGTGCAGCTCTTCCTCGACGCGCAGCAGCTTTTGCGTCTCTTCTTCCTTGATGCTGGTCACCGGCACGCCGGTCCAGCGGCTGACCACGTCTTCAATGTCCTCGCGGCCCACGATGCCGGCCGCCGATTCGTCCAGATGATACTTGTCACGCAGGCCGCGCAGGTTTTCCCGCTCCTTACGCTCTTCGTCGGAATAGAAGCGTGCCTTCTCGAACTCGTGGTTGGCGATGGCCGAGTCCATACGGTGCACAATGAACTTGATGCGCTTCTGGACTTCGGTGATCTCCTCCGGCAGCGAAGTCTGGCGCAGCTTGACGCGCGCACCGGCCTCGTCGATCAAATCAATCGCCTTATCGGGCAGGAAACGGTCCGGAATGTAGCGGTTGGAGTGCGAGACGGAGAATTCGACCGCCTCATCGGTGTAGCTGACCGCGTGAAACTTCTCATAGCGGTCCTTGATGCCGTGGATGATCTTGATGGCGTCGGCCTCGTTGGGCGGCGGCACCTTGACGGCCTGGAAGCGGCGTTCGAGCGAGCGGTCCTTCTCGATCGATTTGCGGAATTCGGCCGGAGTCGTCGCGCCGATGCACTGGATTTCTCCGCGCGAGAGCGCCGGCTTGAGGATGTTGGCCGCGTCCAGCGATCCCTCGGCCGAGCCCGCGCCCACCAGCGTGTGCAGCTCGTCGATGAAGATGATGGAGTTCTGATTTTCCATCAGCTCTTTCATGATCGTCTTGAGCCGCTCCTCGAACTGGCCGCGGTACTTGGTGCCGGCCACGATCAGCGAAAGATCCAGCCCCAGAACCCGCTTGTCAGCCAGAAAGCTGGGCACCTCGCCGTCGGCGATGCGCTGCGCCAGTCCCTCGACAATCGACGTCTTGCCCACGCCCGGCTCGCCGATGAGGACGGGATTGTTCTTGGTGCGGCGGCAGAGAATCTGCACCACGCGCTCCAATTCAACCTCGCGGCCGACCAGCGGATCAAGCTGCCCGTCCATCGCCGCCTGGGTCAGGTCGCGGCTGAACTCGGCCAGCAGGCTGGACTCGCGCTGGCGCGGCTGCGGCTGAGCCTTTTCCTGGGTGACGCGAGCCAGATCGTCGCGGATCTGCGCCAGCTTCAGGCCCCGCTCCTGCAAAATCTCAGCGGCAAAACACTTCTCCTCGCGCAGCAGGCCCAGAAGCAGATGTTCGGTGCCGATGTGCTTGTGCCCCAGCCTTTCGGCTTCCTCGGCCGCGTAGGCCAGCACCCGCTTGCACTCGTTCGACAGAGGCAGATCCACCGAGGTTGAAACCTTTTCCCGGATGGTGGTATGCCCTTCAATTTGCTTGCGAATCGACTCCACCGAGGCGTGCGTCCGCAGGAAGCGGTTGGTGAGCGCCTTGTCCTCGCGCAAGAGACCCAGCAGCAGGTGCTCAGTCTCGATATAGGGTGAGCCGAACTGGCTGGCCTCATACCGCGCGAAGAAGATCACGCGCCGTGCCTTCTCCGTGTAGCGTTCGAACATGTGTACCCCCTTTGATGCCGGCTATCTGCGGGAGTGGCCGTCCGGTTCATTTGCCGGCTTCAACCCAACCTGCGCGAGCCTTCCTTTTAAACTCCGCCGCCGGGGCCCTCTGGGAAATACGGCTTCGGCCCCGAACAGCCCTTTGAGGATGGATGCGAGCGCCCTCGCTGCCCGTCAACTCTCCAGCGATGGTGCTTCCGAAGAGAGTTCCATCCCGTCCTCTTCAGCCTGGAACGAAACCAGCTTCATTCCGATTCCAGCCTGCTGTACTAAGTAAGACTCAGAAAAACCTCGAAATGGTACATTTTTCGTCACGAGTTGCCGGCGTTGCGATCTCGTTTGGGAAGCGAGTGCCAAAGTGGCAGATCGACCTCCATCCAGCCTTCCCGCTTCCAACCGAAGAATTCGCGTGCAGCGCGCGGCCAGGTCCAGGTTATGCGTCACCAGAATCGAGGTCAGCCCGTGCGTTGCGTGCAACCGCCCGATCAGCTCGAAGACAAACCCGGCCGTACTCTCATCCAGATCGCCGGTCGGCTCGTCGGCCAGCAGGAGCCGCGGATTGTTCACCAGCGCCCTGGCCAGCGCCACGCGCTGCTGCTCGCCGCCGCTGAGTTCGCCCGGCCGATGATCGGAGCGATCCTCCAAGCCAACCTCCCGGAGCCAGTTTGCCGCCGCGTCCAGCGCTTCCCGCTTGCGCACGCCACGCGCCAACAGCGGCATCGCCACGTTTTCCCTCGCCGTGAACTCCGGCAGCAGGTAATGAAATTGCCAAACGTAGCCGATCTCGCGATTGCGAAAAACCGCCGCCTCGCGCTCCGAGAGCTGGGCCACATTGGTTGAAGCGCAGTATACCCTTCCTGCCGAGGGGGTATCAAGAGCGCCCAGAATGTGCAAAAGCGTGCTTTTTCCCGCGCCCGACTGGCCCACGATGGCCACCATCTCGCCCGCCTGGACCTCCAGGTTCAGCCCCGCGAAGAGGGTCAGTGCGCCACGCCTGGTGTGGTAGGTTTTCTCCAGGTCTTCAACCCGAACAATCGGGGCCTGACCATCCTGGCCAACCGGCACTTGCCCGTCCGCGGCAGGAAGGCTCCCGGCGTACCGAGCCCGCAATCCCGTCTCCCGCAGGTCGCGGGCGTCCTGGCTGGCAGCCGCTGGAGTGGTTTGCATCATCCGATTACTGCCATTTTACCGCGCCGGAGCCGGTTTTGCGTTGCCTGCGCTTCTTCCCAGCTCGACGGAGCGAAAAGCCGCGGGGTTCAGCCGGGCAATGCGGCCCCTGGGTCCAACGACGAACGGCAGCGAGAGGGCGTTCCAGCTCCCCTCGTCGATCGGCTGCCAGGTTTTGCCCTCGTCACGGCTAATGTCGGAGCCGTTTGTGCCGGCGGTGATCCAGGCGTGCAACACGCCGCTCCACTGCACGCTGGAACGGTAGCCGTGGGGAGGTTGGGCGGAGGCGGTCCATCGGAGCCATTTCCGGCTATACGCCGCCTCGCCCGCTTGATCGGGCTTTGAATAGTCCCCTCCGACAGCTACATAAACAGCCGGGGGGCCAGACGGTCTGGCCGCACCAGACACTCTTCCCGCAACCGAGAAGATACCTGCCGATTCTCCACGTCCAAAAATCGGCAGAGGCTGAACGAACCAACGACCGCGATCGAACGGCTTGGTTGTGCATACCTCACAACGCGTAAAAATGCGAGCGCCGCCTGGCCCTCCCGTCCCGAACAGCTCGATTCCATCTTTCCAATCGGCGAAAAGTGCCGAATTGCTGGCGGCAAAAGCGCCTTCGGATCGGAGACTTGGAGGCAATTTCTCGCGTTTCCAGCGTCTTCCGCCGTCCTCGGAGCCCTCGATCACGAAAGATCCGGCCACTGGATCCCCGAGAATCAAAATCTCCTCGCCGCTCGCCGAAAAAGCGTCCCAGAACCCGTCTTGATCCGGATTCCTGAAGACCAGCTTCCACGTCTTGCAGCCATCGGCCGTCTTGTGCAACCGGCTCTTCGTGCCCGGCCCGGAGGCCATCACGAGGGCCGCCTGCGCGTTCCAGGCCCGCACGCCGCGAAAGTCGAGCGTCGCCCCGTCGGAGGACGCATCCGGGACCGCGCACTTCCGCCAGTGCTCGCCTCCATCGGAGGTTCGAGCACAGTTCCGCCGGTGCCGCTGACCCAGGCGACCGCGCCGTCCACGGAGAAGACTCCGCGCAGACCGGCCGTCGTTCCCGAGTCCAGCATCCGCCAGGGCGGTCCGGCCGATTGGGGGGACTGAGCGCCAGCCAAAGCCCCCGCAGTCAGAAGCAGCGTAAGCCAGAAACCTCGCATGGCTCGCAGTATAAATGCGCCTGCGGGGCCGGAAACGGGACCGCCCCTGCATCGATTCCCCCCGGCGTGGCATCCTAAACAGGAACGAATTCCACTTTCACCGCACAGGCTGCCCGCCAGGGGTGCCAGATCGCCAAGAGAATGAGTTGTTGACCGCAGACTGTCTTCCCATCACCGCGGCGCCGGGCTTGCACCGGCTCTTTCTGGACTATTGCTCCGGCGCTCTCGGGGCACAGCCGTTTTATCCCCTCCTGCCGCCGGATGCTGGATGGCACCAACGCCCGCCGCTCCCGGAGCACTGGCCGCAACTGGTCCGCCTGCTTGCCGCGCAGAACGCCTCGCCTTCCCCGGCTGCCGCGGCCGCGCTTGACGCTCTCCGCCATGGCGCTGGAGCCGTGGTAACCGGCCAGCAGGTAGGGCTCTTCGGCGGGCCGCTGTTTACGCCTTTCAAAGCGGCCACGGCTGTTGGCCCGCGCCCGCCAGGCCACCGCGGCCGGCAGGCCGCACGCGGCCATCTTCTGGCTGGCCACCGAAGACCACGACTTTGCCGAGATCAACCACGTCGTCTTTCCCGCCCGCCGCGAACTGCGCAAGCTGGTCTACTCCAATGCGCCCGCGGCGCCCGCCCGGTGGGCGGCATCGTTCTCGACGACTCGATCGCGCCCCTGATCGACCAGGCCTGGGAGCTGCTCGGGGCCTCGGACGCCATGGATGCTCTGGCCGCCGCCTATCGGCCGGGACGCACCTTCGCCCAGGCATTTCGAGGAGTTTTACTCCCAGGTTTTCGCCGCCCAGGGGCTGCTGCTGCTTGACGCCGAGCGGACGCGAGGTGCACCGCCTGGGCGCGCCCATCCTGCGGGCGGGCATGGAACGCGCCGACGAGCTGCACGCGGCCTTGCTCGACCGCAACCGCGCCCTCGAGGCGGCCGGCTATCACGCCCAGGTGGCCGTCGGCCCGCAGTCCAGCCTATTGTTTCTTCTGGACGAGAGCACCGGCGCGCGTCTGGCCCTCAAGCGGCAGCCTGCCAACGCGCGGGAGCCAAACGGCTTGTGGCAGGCCGGCCGGCAGAGCTATTCGACCGCCGATCTGGTGGGCATTCTGGAGGCTGAACCGGAGCGCATCTCGCCCTCGGCGCTGCTGCGGCCGGTTTTTCAGGATTTTCTGCTGTCCACCTCGGCCACCGTCGGCGGACCGGCGGAGGTGGCCTATTTTGCCCAGTCCGCCGTGCTCTTCGAGCGCCTCCTGAGCCAGAATCCAGACCCAATTCTCGGCCGGGTGACGCCCGTCTTGCCGCGCTTTTCCGCCACGCTGGTCGAGCCCGCAATCGGCGACCTGCTGCGCCAGCACGAGCTGACGCTGGAACAGGTTTTCGCCGGGAATCCCGACTCGCTGGCGCAGCTTCTGGCCGCCCGCTGCCTGCCCGCCGAGGGCAGGCGGAAGCTGGCCGCTGCGGGCGCTGCGCTCGAAGCCGAGCTGTCGCCGCTGGTCGACTGGATGCGCTCGCTCGATGAAAGCCTTGGGCAGCCGGCGGAGACCGCGGCCAGCAAGATGCGCTACCAGATGAACCGCCTGCAACGCCTGGCGGCAAACTTCCAAATGCAGCGCGAAGCCTCGCTCGCGCGCCACGCCGAAACCATCAGCCAGGCGCTCTATCCCGGCGGCGTCTTGCAGGAACGGCTGCACGGCGCGGCATACTATCTGGCGCGCTACGGCTTCGCGCTGGCCGAGGAGTTGACCCGGCAAGCTGCGGACCACTGCCCTGGGCACACGGAACTGTGGCGGTGAAAAAGCGGGGATTTGGAAACAGGCGGCTCTCAGCGCACATGCGCGCTGGGTTGAAAACGGTCTCGCAAGCAAGAAGCGGGCCGCCTGCTCCGGGAGTGGAAGGACTTCCCGAAACCGGCTGCCCGCTGGACCCTGGACCGGGTCTAGGTGGTACATTCAGTCTAGGCTTGTTTCCGGCAAAATCAAGTTCTTTTTTGGGCAATCATTCCCAGTATAGTGACCACCGTCACGGGAACCTGAAATGAGCGCCTTTGCGTTGACTTGAGGCGCCGCGCCTGATACAAAAAAGGGTTCCACCCGCGCAAAATCTTTCGTGCGGACCGCCTGAACGAATCTGGACGAACCGGACCACCATGCAAGCAATCGTTCAACAAATCGGGAACTCTTCTGCTCGGCGCCGTGCCCACGATGCTGCTCTTCATCGTGCTGGTTCTGGCCTACCAGTTCCTGGTGCAGGGTCCGCTGACGGCGACGCTCGACGAGCGCCGCGCGCGCACCGAGGGCGCCGTCGAAGACGCGCAAAAGGCCATTGCCCTGGCCGAAGCCAGGGCGGCCGAGTACGCCGAAAGCTGCGTCAGGCCCGCGCCGAGGTCTTCAGGATGCGCGAGGCGCGCGTGAAGCAGTGGAACGCCGAGCGCGATGCGGCTCTGGATGCGGCCCGCAAGGCTGCCGGGCTCAAGGTGAACCAGGCCAAGGCCGAGCTGGAAGCCGAGGCCGCCCGCGCCCGGGAGTCCATCCAGGCCTCGGCCGGGGATTTGGCCTGTCAGGTGGTGCGCGCCGTGCTGCCCATGGCCGCCGGGGAGTTCCCGTTGAAAGTATTTCAGCGTGCAATCGCGTCTTTGACCCCGGCTTTTTTATCTGAACTGTCCGGATCGCCTTGTTGGCGGCGCTCGTCGCCGTTGGACTGGCGGCGTCCGGCCGGGCTGCGGCGCAGCAACCAGCTCCCGCTGTCCAGGCAGTGCATCCTCTCCGGCAGCCGCTACGGCCAACTCCCAGGACGCCAAGCCTGCCGACTCCGCGCCTACCGAAGAAGAGACCGACAACAAATTTCTGCAGTCTCCCAGCGTCCGCAAGCTGGCCCAGTTGCTTCATCTGAGCGTGGACACCACGGCAAGCCATCTTTCTGGGAATCAACTTCGCGTTCATCGTGCTGGCCATCGGGATTCCCCTCTTCCGCTTGCTGCCCAAGCTTCTCCGCAAGCGCTCTGAAAAGGTGCGCAACGACATCGAGTCGGCCCGCAAGGTGACCGAGGACGCGAACGCCCGGCTGAGCGCCATCGAGGCCAAGCTCTCCGGCCTGGACGGAGAGATGCCCAGTTTCGCGCCCAGGTGGAGGCAGGAGAGCCGGCAGGATATGGAGCGCATCAAGCCACCATCGCAGAGGAGAGCGCACGCATCGTCGCTGCCGCCGAGCAGGAGATTGGACTCTCGGCCGCACAGGCCCGCCGCTCGCTTCGCCACTTTGCCGCCGATCTGGCCATCGACCAGGCCACCCAGGAACTGGTGCTCACGCCGGAGACCGACCGGGCCCTGATCGCCGAATTCCTCGCCGACGCGGCCATCAACGGCGGCCACGCCAGCAATGGCGCGAAACAGGGAGGGCTGAACTAGATGGCAGCCTTTGTTGCACGATATGCCCGCGCCTTTGCCGACGTGGTGACCCAGGAAAAGCTGGACACAGCGGCGCTGGACCGGCAACTGGACGATTTTCTGGCCACCTGGGACGGCAGCGCCGAGTTGCGCGAGATGTTTGCCAACCCAGCCATCGCCGCCTGCAAAAAGTGTCGATTCTGGACAAGCTGAATGTGAAGCTGGGGCTCCGGAAAGAGCTTCGCAACCTGCTGGCGGTGCTCATCTCGAACGAGCGCATCGGCCAGGTCTGCGAGGTGGTCGCGACCTATCGCTCCGAGATGCGGGAGCGGCAGGGCATTCGCACCGTGGAGATTGTGACTGCCCGCGAACTGAGCGAGGAGGACCGCGCCGAACTGCTGGCCGGAGCCGGAAAACTCGCTGGGGCGCGCATTCAAACCAGCTTCAAGCTGGACGCATCCATTCTGGGCGGAACGGTGGTGCGCATCGGCTCCACGGTTTACGACGGTTCAGTGCGCGGACGGCTGGAACGGCTGAAGGAAGTTCTTGCCGCCGGCTAAAGCCGGCAGTTGTCAGTTTTCAGTTGTCTGTTTTCGGCTCCGGGTAACCGGAAGACAACTGGCAGGAAACGGTAGCAAGGGAACGCAGTCAGTGAATCGAGCACAGAAGTCACGATCCGGCGAGGCCCGGACTGACAACTGAAAACTGAAGACTGACAACTCAAAGGAATCAAATGGCGCAGATCAAGGCAGACGAGATTACGCAACTTCTTCGCGAGCAGATCGCAAACTACGACGCGAAGGTTCAGGTCGACGAAGTCGGGACCATCACATCGCTGGGCGACGGCATCGCCCGCCTCCGCGGACTGGACAAGGTGATGGCCGGCGAGTTGCTCAGCTTTCCGCACGGCATCGCCGGACTGGCGCTGAGCCTGGAAGAGGATTCGGTCGGCGCGGTCATTCTGGGTGAATACACCGAGTTGAGCGAGGGCGACGAGGTCAGGCGCACCGGCCGGATTCTGAGCGTGCCGGTGGGCGAGGGCATGATCGGCCGCGTGGTGAACGCGCTCGGGCAACCCATCGACGACAAGGGCCCCATCGCCTCCACGGCCACGCTGCCCATCGAGCGGCTGGCCCCGGGCATCATCGACCGCCAGCCGGTCCGCGAGCCGATGGCCACCGGACTGAAGGCCATCGACTCCATGATCCCTATCGGCCGCGGCCAGCGCGAGCTGATTATTGGAGATAGACAAACGGGCAAGACCGCAGTGTTGCTCGACACCATCATCAACAACGCCAAGAACGACCTGATCTGCATCTACTGCGCCATCGGCCAGAAACGGTCTTCCATCGCGCAGGTCGTCCAGACGCTGACCGAAGCCGGCGCCATGGGCCACACGATCATTGTGGCCGCCTCGGCCTCCGAACCGGCACCCATGCTCTACATCGCCCCCTACGCGGCCACCGCCTTGGGCGAGTACTTCCGCGACTCGGGCCGCCACGCGCTGGTGATGTACGACGATCTCTCCAAGCACGCCATGGCCTACCGCGAGATTTCGCTCTTGCTGCGCCGTCCCCCGGGCCGCGAGGCTTATCCCGGCGACGTTTTCTACCTCCACTCGCGGCTTTTGGAGCGCTCTTCCAAGATGTCCAAGGAAAAGGGAGGCGGCAGCTTGACCGCGCTGCCAGTCATCGAGACCCAGGCGGGCGACGTCTCGGCCTACATTCCGACCAACGTCATCTCCATCACCGACGGGCAAATTTTTCTCGAAACCGATCTCTTCAATTCCGGCGTCCGCCCGGCCGTGAACGTGGGCCTGTCGGTCTCGCGCGTGGGCTTTTCGGCGGCCATCAAGGCGGTCAAGCAGGTGGGCGCCACGCTGAAGCTCGATCTGGCGCAGTACCGGGAACTCGCGGCCTTTGCGCAGTTCGGCTCCGACCTCGACCCGCTCACCCAGAAGCAGCTCAACCGCGGCAGCCGTCTGACGGAGTTGCTCAAGCAGCCGCAGTTTCACCCGCTCAGCTGGCCGCAGCAGGTGGTGATTCTCTTCGCCGGCACGCAGGGCTATCTGGACGATTTCGCCGTCTCCGAGATTCGCGCCTTCGAGGATGGCCTTTACAAGTATTTCGAGAGCGCGCAGTCGGCGCTCATCGAAGACCTGACCAAGAAAAAAGCGCTCGACGACGACCTGCGCAGCCGGCTGCACGCCGCACTGAAGGAGTACGCGGCCAACTGCAAAGCGGAACTGGCGGCGGTCGCTGCGAAGTAAGTGGACGGGGGGCTGTCAGCGATCGGCTTTCAGCTCTCAGCCAAGGGGTCGAAGAACAGGATTTGGCGCAGTATCTGACGGCAAGACTGACGAGCTGAAAGCTGATAGCTGAGGGCTGAGAGCTAGAAAAAATGGCAAACGTACTCGATCTACGGCGGCGCATTCGCAGCGTGAAAAACACGCGCCAGATCACCAAGGCCATGAAGATGGTCTCGGCGGCCAAGCTGCGCCGGGCCCAGGAACGGGTGGTCTCTGCCCGGCCTTACGCCAAGATGATCACCAGCGTGCTGGAGTCGCTCACCCGCCGCATCGACATCTTCGATCCGGTGACCCACAACCTGCGCCATCCGCTGTTCATTACCCGGCCCGAAAAGCGGGTGCTGCTCATCATCGTCAGCGGCGACAAGGGTTTTGCCGGAGCCTTCAACGCCAACATTCTCAAGACCGCCTTCCAGTTCATCGCCGGCAACCAGGATAAGGAGATCGACGTCGAGGCGGTGGGCCGCAAGGGCCGCGATCTGATGCGCCGGCGCTTTCCGGCCGCGGTCTACGCCGAAACGACGGACGCCAACGGCGACACCGTCCAGGTGAGGGAGCGCAAGGCTCCGGTCGAAGTGACGGGCGACCATCCCGGAATGCTTCTGAAGCTCGAACAGAGCCGGGTACTGGCCTTGGCCGAGAACATCATCGCCCGCTACGCGCACGAAGAGATCGACGCCGCCTACATCGTCTACAACGAGTTCAAGTCGGTGATCTCGCAGCGGCTGGTGGTCGAAAAACTGCTGCCGCTCTTGAAGATCGGCATTCCTCAGATCTCCGGGACCACCGAGCCGACCGAGGAAGAAAAGGAACGCGCCGCCGAGGCCGCACTTTCGGCGGGCATCGAGATTGAGCCGGTGGACACGGCCGAAGCCGAAGAAGAGGCCAAAAAATTCGGCACGGCTGAGGTGGACTACATCTACGATCAGCCCTCCGAGCAGCTTTTCGCCGGGTTGATTCCGCAGTATGTCGCGTCCATGCTGTATCACGCGATGACGGAGTCGGTCGCGGCCGAGCACGCCGCGCGCATGACGGCCATGGATTCGGCCACCAACAACGCCTCGGATATGATCGACGCGCTCACGCTGCACATGAATCGCGTGCGCCAGGCGGCCATCACCAAGGAGATCATCGAGATTGTTTCCGGCGCAGCGGCGCTGTGAAAAACAGCTATTAGCTGCTAGCTTCTAGCCTCTAGCTCTCCGTACTGGATCTCACGCTGAAGGAGAGAACAGAGCTGGGCTGAAAAGAAGAAAGCTAGAAGCTAGGAGCTAGAAGCTAGGAGCTTTTTGAAATGGCAGAAAACATCGGCAAGGTAATTCAGATCTCCGGTCCCGCGGTGGACGTGCAGTTCGAGGAAGCGACGATGCCGCCCATCTACCAGGCGCTGCACGTCATCAGCGAGGGCTTCACCGTGCCCTCGCCCATCTCGGTGATCCTCGAAGTCCAGCAGCACCTGGGCGAGGGCCGCGTGCGCACCGTGGCGATGGAGGCGACCGACGGCATGGTGCGCGGCATGAAGGCCATCGATCTCGGCGGCCCCATCCGCGTCCCGGTGGGCAAGGAGACGCTGGGCCGCATCATCAACGTGATCGGCCAGCCGGTGGACGAGCTGGGCCCCATCGGCGAAAAGACGCGCATGCCGATTCACCGCCCCGCGCCGCTGTTTGACGAGCAGTCCACCCACGAGGAGATGTTCGAGACCGGCATCAAGGTCATCGACCTGATCCAGCCTTTTCTCAAAGGCGGCAAGATCGGCCTCTTCGGCGGCGCCGGCGTGGGCAAGACCGTCGTCATCATGGAACTGATCAACAACGTGGCCAAAAACCACGGCGGCTTCTCGGTCTTTGCCGGCGTGGGCGAGCGCACCCGCGAGGGCAACGACCTGTGGCTCGAAATGACCGAGTCCGGCGTCATCAAGCCCGGCGACTTCGCCAACTCCAAGTGCGCCCTGGTCTACGGCCAGATGACCGAGCCACCCGGAGCCCGCCTGCGCGTGGCCCTGAGCGCGCTGACCGTCGCCGAGTACTTCCGCGACGTCGAGGGCTCGGACACCTTGCTCTTCATCGACAACATTTTCCGCTTCACCCAGGCCGGCAGCGAGGTTTCGACGCTTTTGGGCCGCATGCCCTCGGCCGTCGGTTACCAGCCGAATCTGGCTACCGAGATGGGCGAGTTGCAGGAGAGGATCACCTCGACGAGCAAGGGGTCTGTAACTTCAGTCCAGGCGGTCTACGTGCCCGCCGACGACTTGACCGATCCCGCGCCGGCGACGACCTTTGCTCACCTGGACGCGACCACCGTGCTCAGCCGGCCCCTGTCTGAGCTGGGCATCTACCCGGCCGTCGATCCGCTGGCCTCGACATCGCGCATCCTGAGCGAGCGCATCGTCGGCCAGGAGCACTACGACGTGGCCCAGGGCGTCAAGCGCATCCTGCAGCGTTACAAGGATCTTGCAGGACATCATCGCCATTCTGGGCATCGACGAACTCTCGGAAGAAGACAAGCTGACGGTCGCGCGCGCCCGCAAGGTGCAGAAGTTCCTCTCGCAGCCCTTCCACGTGGCCGAGCAGTTCACCGGCATTCCCGGAGCCTACGTCAAGGTGGCCGACACCGTGCGCAGCTTCAAGGAGATCATTGCCGGCAAGTACGACGACATCCCCGAGCAGGCTTTTTACATGAAGGGCGCCATCGAGGAAGTGCTGGAAACGGCCGAGAAGCTGAAGGCGACGGCGTAGACAGAGATCAGAAGTCAGAGGTCAGTCTGGACCGCTGGCCGCTGACTTGCTGAGATAGGGATGAGGGTTCACGAGGAAGTGGTCAGGCCGTTCCGGTTATGCCGCGCGCGGTTTTTTCTGATCTCTGATCTCTGCCCCTTGCTCTCTGGAAGGGCACTATGGCAGACGAGACAAATCAACTCCGCGTCCGGCTGGTGACGCCCGAGCGCACCCTCTTCGAGAGCACGGCGACGGCCGTTGAGCTGCCTTCGAAGTCGGGACAGATGGAGGCGCTCTACGGACACGCGCCGCTGATGGCCGAGTTGGGCGCCGGCGAGGTGGTCCTGCACGGCGCGGCCGAGGCTGAATCGGGCGGACCCGAAAGCCTTGAACGCTACAACGTCAGTTGGGGTTTTGCCGAAGTGCTGCCCGACCGGGTCACTATCCTGGCCGCGGACGCGCTCAAACCCGAGGAGATCGACGTCCCCCGCGCTCAGGAGCAACTGGCGCGCGGCCAAAAGCAACTGAAGGAAGCCGGCGACAGCCTGGAGGCTTACGACCAGGCCCGGCATGTGATCGCCGAAGCCGAAGCCAAGCTGGCCACGGCCGCGAAAACGAACTGAAGCCCCCTTCGCCGATTTCTGCTTCAACCGAACGGCCCTGCTCCTGTGAGCAGGGCCGTTTTGCTTGTTGAAGGGTGAAGTTCACGGGGTTGGCCAGATGGGATTCGGACCGCTCAGGCGCCCAGCAGGCCGAGCAGCGCCCGAATGGCTCGTCCGCGATGGCTCAGCCTGTGCTTGGCCTCGAGATCGAGTTCGGCCATGGTCAGATCGAGGACGGGCAGGAAAAAGAGCGGGTCATAGCCGAAGCCGCCTGTGCCGCGCGGCGCTTCCAGAATCGCCCCCTCGACCACGCCTTGGGCGGTGTGGAGCACCTGCCCGTCGCAGGCCGCCGCCAGCACGCAGCGGTAGCGGGCGGTCCTTTGGGCCGGGGGGATGCCGGCCAGCCGCTGCAGCAGAACCAGATTGTTCCATACGTCAGTGTTGTCGTTCGCGTCGGGCGAGTCCACGATGCCGGCGTCGGCGGCAAAGCGGGCTGAGCGCACGCCGGGCGCGCCCTCAAGCGCGTCCACTTCGAGGCCCGAGTCGTCGGCCACCACCCATTCGCCGGGTGCCAGGCGGGAGTAGTAGACGGCCTTGAGCTTGGCATTGGCCTCGAAGGTGAGGCCATCCTCCTCGGGCGCGGGAATTGCCTTGAGCTGCAGAAGTGGTTCGATGTTCACGGCATGGGTCTGGGCGGCGACACGGAAGTCGCGCAGTTTGCCCTGACTGGTGGTGGCGGCGTAGAGGCGAAGTGCCATAGGAAGAGTGTAATGGCGCGGGGCGAGGACAATTTCTGCCCAGCGGGAAAAAATCCCCGAAAACTGAAGAATCCAGTTCTCCGCCCCGGCAAAAGTGACAGCGGCGCCCAAAAATCCGGCTCTGCACGCAGTCGAAGCAGAAAGCGCCAGGCTGGGTCTGCTCATGCGGGGCGCTGCTCAGGCCGGGCGCTTCTCAGCCCGGCAGCGGCAGCACTCCATCCAGTCCGGCGTCGATCAGGCTGGCGCGCAACCGTTCGACGGTCGAGAACTCGATCGTCTGAATGCCCAGCGCCCGCGCCGCCTCCACGTTGGGCCGCTTGTCGTCGATGAAGAGCATCTCCTCAGGCTGCACGCCGAGTTTGGCGAGCGTGTGCCGATAGATGGCCGGGTTAGGCTTGACCACACCCAACTGACAGCTCCAGACGAGCACGTCGAAGCGGTGAATCCAGTCGAACTCGCGCTCCACGCTCTCGAGCACCGAGTCGCCGATGTTGGACAGGATGGCGGTCAGCAGCCCACGCTGCTTGATGGCCGATTGCCAGGCCACCATCACCGGGTTCTGGACGGTCCACATCCGCGCGTCCCAGCGGTTCAGCTCCTCGGTCATCGCCTCGTCCGGCGGCAGGCCGGCCTCGCGCAGAAACTTCCGCCAGACGGCAAGGCCGGTCAGCTTGCCTTCGTCGTAGGCCGGCCGGTCGGCCCAATAGAGACTCTCGAAGCGGTCCAGAGGCAGCCCGGTGATGCGCACCAGGGCGGCGTGCGCCGCGGGGTCCGGCTGACCGGTCAAGACGATGCCATAGTCCAAGACAACTGCGCGTAGAGACAATGTTCCTCCCAGGTTCGCCCGTGTACTGTTGAAAGGGACGCTCCTTCTATTGTGGCACCTGCGGATGGGCAAGGGGGATGCGTGGTCCCGCCGCACTCAATTCAAGAGCTGGCGATAAAAGGCACATCTGGAGACCTGGATTCATGCGCTTTTCGCGGAGAACAAACTGGAATACGGAGGAAAGCGAGCTGGCGCGGGCCCACCGGCTGCGCGCGGCGGCGGGCGAGCCGATCGCCGACCTGACGGCCTCGAATCCCACCCGCTGCGGCTTTCGCTATCCGCAGGAGTTGCTGTCCGCGTTGACCGCTCCGCAAGCGCTCGATTACGATCCCCAGCCGCGCGGGCTGCTGAGCGCTCGCCAAGCCGTCTGCGCCTACTACGCGGAGCATGGGGTTGCCGTCGAGCCCGCGCAGGTTCTGCTCGCCACCAGCACCAGCGAGGCTTACAGCTTCCTCTTCCGGCTGCTCTGCGATTCAGGTGACGAAATCCTCAGCCTTCAGCCCGGTTACCCGCTCTTCGA
>CAWBHO010000044.1:0-11271 GCA_963788415.1 uncultured Acidobacteriaceae bacterium
TGGCGATGATGCACAGGCAGCGGGAGGTTCCCATCGATGCGGAGAGGCCGGAGAGCGAATCAGGCGCGTCCGTGCATCTGAGAGAGATGCTGGTGGATCCGCTCGAGTCGCCGTACGAGATGGTGGTGCGCGAGGAGGACAGGGCGCGGATCGAAGCGGCGTTGCGCCAGGTGCCGGAGCCGTTCCGCACCACCCTCATCCTGCGCGATATCGAGGGCTTTGTGTACGAGGAAGTAGCGGAGATGCAAGCGGTGAATCTGGGGACAGTCAAATCAAGGCTGGCGCGTGGCCGGGCCGCTTTGAGAGCGGTGCTGGCGGCGCAGGCAAACAGGGCCTGCGCCGCGGCGCGCTCCGAATTTGAAATGCCCCTGGGAGAGGAGTCGCAATGAATGGCTGTGTGGCGATGCAGGCGAAGTTTACCGATTATCTGGACGGCCGTTTGAATGGACGCGAGATGCAAGGCGTTGCCGCTCACCTTGCGGATTGTCCGGAGTGCGCGGGCGAGTGGCGGTCTCTTCAGCGCACCCAGGTCGCGCTTTCAGCCCTGGGTCCGGTGGCCGAGCCAAAGGATCTGATGCTGCGCATTCGCGTAGCCGTCAGCCATGAGCGCGCCCGTCGCCGCCAGGGCCTTGTGCGCACCTTGTCGCTGGCCTGGAGAAACACCATCTGGCCGTTCCTGCCGCAGGCCGCGGGCGGCTTCGCCTCGGCAGTTTTGCTGATGGGCACGGTCATCGTGCTGGTGGGCATGTTTACCCAGCCGGAGAGCGCGCAGGCCACGGCCGACGGGCAGGCGGGCATGGTCACCGCTCCGCGATTCATGTACCTTTCCAGCGTGGTAAACGACGGTGAGATCGGCGCCGTCTCCGGTCCGGTCACGGTAGAGGCCTATGTGAACGGAGCCGGGCAGGTCTACGATTACCGCATCGTCGAGGGAAAGAACGACGCGTCGACCCGAGCCGAGGTCGAGAACCTTCTCCTGTGGAGTCGCTTCGAGCCCGCTCGCCACTTTGGCCGGCCGGTTCCGGGGCTCGCGGTGCTCTCCTTCTCCGGCGTATCCGTGCGTGGGTGAGGCCGTGTTGTACCACAATAACGAGCTGTATCTCATATAGTGATATTCTACCCTCGGAATTGTCCGCGCATAGCCCTCACTCGGCCAGGCGAGCGCTTTATTCCTATCGTAACTACAATTGAATCAAGATCTTGCTGGGTATTCGACGAATGCTTTGGCAGGCTCCGCAGGTCATTTTTTTCTTCGGGGGCCTGTGATGCGGCTGGCGGAGCGGGGCAACGTGGACGAGGGCTGAAAAATCAAGATAAATCATTTAATTTGTTTACTTTAGATGGGCTATTCGGGGACCGGATTGAAATGCGGAGAAGACGATTTTCCCCTTTGTTTCCAACATTTTCCTCTTTGCACCCCCGTTTCCGCTAAAATTTCTCTTCCGCAAATGGGAAAAGCCGGGCTAGGCTCATCTTGCGCACCTTTGCGACAGAATTGCCCATCTTTGTACCAGAAAAAGGAGAGTTTTCATGAATAAGTCTTTGCGCTTTGCCCTCACCGCCGTCGCTTTTGTATCTTTTGCCTCTGTTAGTTTGATGGCTTTTCCGGTCAGCGGTGGGATGCCGCAGCCCCAGGTAGTGCAATCGCTTGCACTTGCTTTTCCGGTCAGCGGTGGGATGCCGCAGCCCCAGGTAGTGCAAACGCTTGCACTTGCTTTTCCGGTCAGCGGTGGGATGCCGCAGCCCCAGGTAATGCAAACGCTTGCACTTGCTTTTCCGGTCAGCGGTGGGATGCCGCAGCCCCAGGTAGTGCAAACGCTTGCACTTGCTTTTCCGGTCAGCGGTGGGATGCCGCAGCCCCAGGTAATGCAAACGTCCACACAGAACTGATCGCTGGCGCAGTTCTCTCTGTTTCTGCGCTCTAAAAGCGAAGAGAATAGAATGCGCGAGGTGGAATGAACCTGTCGGCGCTAGATTACGCTCTATGGGTGGCCAGCTTTCTCGGCGAAGCCATATTGTGCTCTATCCTCATCTATAGGCGCAGATGGAGAGAGTTTCCTGTTTTCACCGCGCTCGTCGGTTTCGATGCAGTGATGGCTGTTGCGTTGTATTTGACTTTTCTGCGCGGTTTGCACGTCTGGTATGCACGGGGCTACTGGTCTTATGCTTTTGTCGATGAAGCTATGCAGTTGGGAATTGTGTGGGAAGCCGCGCGGATCGTTATGCGGCCCACCGGAACCTGGGTTCGGGACGCTAAGAGGCAGTTTCTGCTCTGGGGTGCGGCGGGTATTCTGCTTGCCGCCGCGCTTCCCTGGCTGGTCAAGCCTCCGGCATCGAATCCTCTCGAAATCCTGGAAGTGCGGGCAGGCCTCTTTATCAGCTTCATGATGTGCGAACTGTATTACGTGCTGATTCGGACCTCGAAGAGCCTGGGGCTGGGCTGGCGCAACCATGTGATGGCGCTGGGAAACGGCTGGACGGCCTGGGCCGTGACGGCCATTCTGGTGGAGGGGCTGCACAGTTACTTCGGTGCGGAGCGCTACTTCAGGGGCCTGGAGCACGTCAGGATGCTCGTTTACCTGGCGGCGATCGGCTACTGGATTGTCCAATTCTGGCTGGAGGAGCCGGTTCGGCGGCCGATTTCTCCCGAATTGCAGGCTTATATTCTGGATTTGCACCGGCGCGTAAAAAATAATCTTGACACGCTGGATGCTCAAAGGTAATCTTGCTCAGATGACCAATGAGCTGCCCTATCTCGTGTTTGGGCTTTTGATCTGCGCCTTCGCCGGAGCGGTGATCGCCAACTGGCGTTCTATGCTCACCCAGCGTCAGCGGGAGTGGCGGGATCTTGTCGCAGGGCTCAGCCCTGTGGATGTGGGCGGGATGTCCGCGGTGGCGACCGATTACCTGACTCCGCGGCGCGGTCAGATCGATCTGGAGCCGGAAAAGATCTGGGAGTTCCTGGGCGGCTATGAAGGCCTGAGAAAAATGCGCGAGAACGCGGAGATCATGCTCGCCCTGGCCGCCTACGCGCAGCGATGGAACTTCGAGGAAGCGGTCATCGTCACCGAGCGCATGAGGTCCGATGCGGTTGTTTTGCGCCGTGCCGTTCGCCGTGTGGAACTGGGCATGATTCCGATCGGGCTTTTGCGGCGTTTCCGTTTTGCCCTCCCCCTGCACGCTCAGGAAGCGTCTTCAGCCTACTATCTTATGCGCCAGCGCCTGCTTTCTCTTTATGAAACCAGCCACGCCGGCCTCTATCCCGCACTTGCGGCTTCCCTTTAAGTTTGCCGCCGCCCTGGCTTGATCAGGCTAGGGCCGGCGTCTTGGATTCCCGCATTGCTTTCGTTTGACCCTGATGGTGAGTCTCAATAGACTTGCAGTCAGGGTTTTTTCATGACATTCAGAGCATCGCGAACTTCCGCCATCTTTTGGGTTGCAGCAATCTTCTTCATGGCCGGGTGCGCGGTCGCTGCGGCACACCCGCAATCCTCGTCCAGCAACCCCGCTCAATCGGCCACGGGAAGAGGGAACGCGTCTCCCTCGCAAGGATTTGCGACGGAAAAGGCGCCTTCGCTGGTCGACCCGGCCGGCCCGACCATCTCGCTGATCAGCTCCGAGCCGGTTTTTTTCATGGCCGCGGCGTTGAACGCTTGCGGTTATGACGAGGGGCTGGAGGAGAGTTCCCCGGTGCGCAAGCGGGTTCGCGCGGAGATGAACCAGGCACTGGCCACGAGCGAAGACGCCCGCAAAAAGCGAGATAAACTCTGTCTTTTCATTGCCCAGCACCGAATGACGGGCACGGATCAAGACATTGCGCAGTACATTTCGCTCTCTCTCTACCTGACGCAGCCGCCGGCACTGGAATTGTCAGCCGAACTGTCCGAGATGCCGCCCGACTCGACCCAGGTGGCCGATGTGGTTCCCCTGCTGCGCGATTTTGCCAAGGCGATGGATTTGCACGGCATCTGGCTGACCGTGCACCGCATCTACGACGAGGAGGCCGATCAGATTCACGATCCGCTCTCGAAGATGATCGTCTCCACCAACCTCTACCTCAAGATGCCGGCTTCGGCCTACAGCGGGCAGTTGTTTGTGGTGGTGATCGAGCCGATGCTTTCGCCGCGCATGGTCAACGCGCGCATCTACGGCACCGACTATGTGGTCGTGGTTTCGCCGTCGGCGAGCGGCGCCATCCCCATCAACGACGTGCGTCATACCTACCTGCACTATGTGATCGAGCCATTGCTTATTGATCGCTCGAACGCCCTGGGCCGCGAGCAGCCGGTTCTCAAGGAGATCCGCGACGCACCGCTGGCGTATCGCTTCCGTTCCGATCTGGTGGCTTTGACCGTCGAGTGCCTCATCAAGGCGATCGAGGCGCGCGTCATGGATACGGGCATTCCCGAGTACAAGATTCCAGCCGACGCCGACCGGGAGCAGATGCCGCTTTATTTCCATTTGCGCCAGGAGTATCAGCGGAAGGTGGACGAGGTTCGCGCCGAAGCGGTGGCTCACGACATGAGACAGGGGTTTGTACTGACTCAGTATTTCTATGAGCAATTGATTCAGTTCGAGAAGGATCCGGCCAGCCTGAGCGATACCATCGGCGAGATGGTTTACAGCATGGACGTGGACCAACAGGTGCATCGCGCCCGCCAGATTGACTTCGACAAGGCGGCCGATACGGACGTGCTGATGCGCAGCGTACCGCGCAAATTGACCGGCCTGGACCTGGCTGAGGCGCAGCTTGCCGCAGGCGACGTGGCCAAGGCCAGTGACCTGGCCCGCCAGACTCTGGCGGCAGGCTCGGATTCTCCCTCAGCGGTGGCTACGAGCGCCCGCGCTCACTTCATTCTGGCCAGGGCGGCTCTTCTCACCGGCCATCCGGAACAGGCGATCGACCAATTTCAGCAGACGCTGGCCACCAGCAAGCTCCCCCGCCAGATCTCCTGGTCGCACATCTACCTGGGGCGGATGCTGGACCTGGATTGCAAGCGGGACCAGGCTCTGGCCGAGTACCAGGAGGCTTTGAAAACGCGTGACGGGCAGCAGGACACCCGGCTGGCTGCCGAGCGGGGCATCAAAACGGCCTATGCGGTGAACGGGGACAGTTGCCAGGAGGATGCCGGGGACAACTCGCCCGGTCCGGCGCCGCCCAAGCCTCAGTCGGCCACACCTCCTGCGCCTTCGTTCGATCAGCCCGGAGCGTTCGGGCAAAATGGGACGATAAAGCCTCAGTAATGCCGTACAGGCAACCATCGGAAAGCGCGTTGCGTCTAGTCTATTGAGGAGCTTCTCTTGATGGGCCCGGACGCCGCTTCGGGCAACGGCAGCCGGGAGGCGTCTCAAAAGTGTATCGGAGCGTATTTGGGGGTCGGATCGAGGCGCATGTGGAAGTCGTTCTTGCCGAACTGGAAGCAGCATTGGGGCATGGTTTTGCGCGAGTCGAATTGCTGGTGCGCGCACTGACGCACCGGTCGTTAGCCAACGAGCATGGGGCCAACGAGCAGGTTTGCGAGACCGGCGGGGAAGAAGCCGAGCCGGCGGGAGACAACGAGCGCCTGGAGTTCCTGGGCGACGCCGTGCTGGGGCTGGTGGTGGCGGAAGAATTGTTTCTTTATCACCCGGAATGGCGCGAGGGGGAGTTGACGCGGGTTCGCGCACAGTTGGTGAGTCGTCAGCACATGGCGGAGGTGGCCTCGGCCATCGGCCTGGGCAGTCATCTGCGCCTCAGCCGCGGCGAGGACAAGAGCGGCCTGCGGGGCAAGAGCACCGTGCTCTCGAACACCATGGAAGCCGTGCTGGGGGCGCTGTTTCTGGATGCCGGCCTGGAGCCGGTGAGAGCCTTTGTCCGCAGCCGGGTGATGGGCGAGGCAGCCGAGCAGTTGGCCAGGGAGCTGCGCTCCGGGGCAGCGCTGGGCAATTTCAAATCGGCATTGCAGGAGCACCTGCAGGCCGAGCGCGCCGGCACGCCGGTCTACCGTGTCAAGAGCGAGAGCGGACCCGACCACCGCAAGCGCTTTCTGGTCGAGGTGCGGCTGAAAACCGCTGAAGGCGAGCCGGGAAAGCAGTTGGCGCGCGGCATGGGCAGCACCAAAAAACACGCTGAACAGGACGCGGCGCGGAGGGCGCTGGAGCGGTTGACCGCGGCGCAGAACAAGGCCGCCGATCCGGAAGCGGACGATCCAAGTGCTGAGCAGAGGGGCCAGGCAGGGCGATGAGCACCACTGTTGAAGAGCCTGGACCATCCCCGCTGCGGCGTTCGCTGCTCCGGGCCGCTCTGCCGGCCGTGCCCGAGTCGCTGGCCTCGCTGCTGGCAACGGTGGTGGTGGCGCTGTTCCTGCTGACGTTTGTGCTTCAGCCGTACCTGATTCCATCCGAGAGCATGGAGCACACCCTGCTGGTGGGCGATTTTCTGCTGGTCAACAAGCAGGTCTATGCTCCGTCGGACCGATTCGCCCGGAGTTTTCTGCCCTATCGCGCGGTGGCGCGGGGCGAGATTGTCATCTTTCACCCCCCCACCGATCCGGCGGTCTATTACATCAAGCGGGTGGTGGGCATTCCCGGCGATCGGCTCAGCATTCTGGGCGGCCACGTATTTTTGGATGGCAGGGCTGTTGACGAGCCGCATGCCACCTTTGAAGCCGCGCCCCTGCAGGCACTCAGCGACAACCTTCCTGCCAAGGTTTATTCCGACCCCGAGGTGGACCCGGCCTGGTGGAGGCAGATGCGGACTCAGACCCGCGGCAATGAGCTGGTGGTGCCCCAGGGCGATTATTTTGTGCTCGGCGACAATCGCAATTACAGCAAGGATTCGCGTTTCTGGGGCTTTGTGCCACGGCGGGCGATTGTGGCCCGGCCGCTCGTGATTTACTTCTCGCTCCGCCGGCCTTCGGCGACCGATGTCAAACAAGCCGCGGATGATAGACTCGGACACGACGGGGAAATTCCGGCTAGATTTTTCGGGTTTGCCCGCTGGAAGCGTTTCTTCCAGGTGGTGCGTTAGAGCCAGAGATCAAGGGTCAGAGATCAGAGATCAAGAACCGGCCAACGGTGCGAGGAAGTTCGTGGTCATTTTTTAGAGGTCATTGGACGAGCATCCCGGTTGGTGGCCGACCCTTGATCTCCGACCTCTGATCCCTGAAAAAGAGCGACAGGATGACGAAGAAAAAGACGCCGACCGCCAAGACGCCCCCCGCGGCCCAGCCCGCGCCCGAGCCCGCTGCGCAGCGGGTGGATGAGACCCCGTTCGAGGCTGTGGCCAGCATCTGCTCCGTCTTGGTCGTGGGCCTTTTCATTCTTACCTTGCTGGCGCAAAATTTTGTGATTCCCTCTGGCTCGATGGAAAAGACGCTGCTGGTGGGCGACCACCTGGTAGTGGACCGTATTACCCTCGCCCCGCCCGCCCGGTGGATGCCGCTGGTGTACTATCGCGAACCCCGGCGCGGCGATGTGGTGGTCTTCATCAAGCCGGGAGAGCTGGACGCAGACGGCAAGCCGGTGGTGATGTTTCTGGTGAAACGGCTGATCGGCGTGCCCGGAGATCACATCCACCTGCGCAATGGGATCGTCATCATCAACGGAGTGGCCCAGGCTCAGCCCTACGCGCAGCCGACCACGCAGGAGAATCATTCCGACTTCCTCGACGAATTTCCTTCCGTGCCGCCATCCCCGGACATGGACGCGACCGAGGCCTGGACCGTCGATTTTCCCAATCACATTGTGGACGGCGACCTGGTGGTTCCTCCGGGAAAATACTTCATGATGGGCGACAACCGGCACAACAGCCTCGATTCGCGCTTTTGGGGTTTTGTGCCCAGGGCAAATATCGTGGGCCGCCCGCTGTTCAATTACTGGTCGTTCAAGACTCCGGAAGACCAGTATGAGCAGGTGGGATTGAGCAGCAGCCTGGGCTGGATGGGTCACGTCGCCCTGCACTTCTTTACCGATACGCGCTGGAAGCGTACCCTGCATATGATTCGATGAACTGAACCACTCGAACGGAATTCACACAAGCCATGAACGAACAGAACGAAGGCCGGCAACGAAAACGCAAGCGCTTTTGGCTGCTGCTGATGGCCTTGGCGGTCATCGTGCTGGCCGGGTTGATCGTGCCTCCGCTGGTGAGCGTGAGCCGATACAAGGCGCAGATCACCCAACTGATCTCCACCTCGCTGGGCCGCCCGGTGCGCCTGTCCTCGGTTGAGGTACGTCTGCTGCCCCGGCCGGGCTTTGTACTCACCGACCTCACCGTCGAGGATGACCCTGGTTATGGCGCCGAGCCGGTGCTCCACGCCGACACGGTCGCGGCTTCGATTCGGCTGCTGTCGCTGTGGCGCGGGCGGCTCGAGATTGACTCGATCAGCGTGGACGAGGCCAGCCTGAATCTGGTTCGCACCTCGGCCGGCTCCTGGAATATCGACCCGCTGCTGCGCACGGCTACCGCCCATGCGCACACTGCGTCCGCCCGTGCCGGGCTGGTCAAGCTGCCTTATCTGGAGGCCACCAACTCCCGCATCAACATCAAGAATGGCGTGGAAAAGCTGCCGTTTTCGGTCGTCAACGCCCGAATCTCGCTGTGGCAGCCAAATCCGGGCGAGTGGCGCGTCCGGCTGCGCGGCGAACCGGTCCGCACCGACATCAGTCTCGAACAGGCCGACACGGGAATCGTGCGCCTGGAGGCGGATCTGCACCAGGCCCCCGAACTGCGCCAGATGCCGGTGCATGTCGACCTCGAGTGGAGCCAGGCGCAGCTAGGCCAGCTCACCCGCCTGCTGCTCGGCTCCGATGCGGGCTGGCGCGGCGATCTTACCGGCGACCTCCACCTGGACGGCACGGCCGAAACGGCCCAGCTCAATGCCCGGCTGCGCGCGACCGGCGTTCATCGCGCCGAGTTCGCTCCGGCCGAGCCCATGGACTTTGACGCCAACTGCAGCTTTGCCGCCCACATCACCCGCCGCGCCATCGACAACCTGTCCTGCGACTCTCCGTTGGGCGACGGCCACGTTCGCCTCACGGGAGAATTACCCGGCGAGGCGGATGGCCAGGATGGGCAGCCGCGCATCTCCGTCGAGCTGGACCGGATCTCGGTAGCCCTTGGCCTGGAGGCTTTGCGAACAGTACGCAGCGGCCTGGCTCCCGGTTTGGCGGCCAGCGGATCGGCCAGCGGTAAAATCACTTACGCGCCCGGCTCTGCCAGCCAGACGCCTTCAAGCAATGCCGCGCCAGAGAAACCGATTCGTGTTTCCAGAAATCACTCCCCCAAGGCCCAGGCTGCGGCCGAAGAGCCACTCACCGGCAGCATTGCGATCGAGGGGTTTCAACTGAGCGGCAACGGTCTCAGCGAGCCTATCCGCATCCCCAAACTGCAACTGGCGCCCGCGCTCGCTCCTGTGAACCGGCTGCCTGGCGTTCCTCAGCCTTCGGCGCTGATCGCCACCGCGGCCATCCCCGCTGGCGCACCCGTTCCGCTCACGATTTCCGCTCGGCTGGCGCTCTCCGGCTACCAGATTGTGATGAGCGGCCAGGCCTCCACGGCGCGGGCCAAGGAACTGACGGCTGCGGCCGGCTTCGCCAATGCCGCCGGACTGAACGAGCTGGCCGGTGGTTCCATCTCCGTGGACCTGACCGCCGCAGGTCCCTGGGTGCCGGTCGAGAAGGTGCCGTTCGCAGGCCCCCTGCCCACCGTGCAAGCTGGCCCGCCACTTCCGCAGCCGGCCGCCGAGCCTCCAGGCGACAGCCTCGCGGGGACCGTGATTCTGCGCGATGCGAACTGGAGGGCCGATTACCTGGCGAACCACGTCGTGATCTCCCAGGCCACGCTGAACTTCGACGGAGGCGAAATCCGCTGGAACCCAGTCGTCTTTTCCTATGGCCCGGTGAAGGGAACAGCCAGTCTTACTCTTCCCGCCGCCTGCGAACTTCCGCAGACCTGTCCGCCGACTTTCCAGGCCCAGTTTGGCGCGCTCAACTCGATCGAGCTCCAGGCGGCGTTTCTGGGCGCTCATGAGCGGGGCACCCTGCTTTCCACGCTGATTGATCGCTTTCACCGCTCGGCTGCCCCAGCCTGGCCGCAGCTTGAGGGCACGGTGAAAGCCCAATCGCTGGTACTGGGGCCGGTCACACTCTACGATCCCACAATCACACTGCGCACGCTGGCCAACGGAGCCGAGATGACCGCCTTCGATGCCGGATTGCTGGGCGGCCGCGTCGTGGGGACCGGCACGCTGCACACCGCCTCGTCGGCCCAGGACAAGCCCTCTTATGCGCTTCAAGGCGAGTTTGAAAAGCTCAGCCCGCAGGCCGTCGGCCAGTTGCTCAGACTGCGTTTTGCCGGCGGCACATTCGCCGGAAATGGCAAAATCGATCTCTCCGGCTTCACGGCCAGGGATTTGGCCGCCTCGGCCCAGGGGGTTCTTCATTTCCAGTGGCGGCACGGGGCGGTCGCCGCGGCTTCGACCTCCAGCCAGATTCCTCCCGCCCTGGCGCGCTTTGAAAGCTGGACTGCGGACGCGGAGATCGGCAGCGGCTTGCTCACGCTGCAACAGAGCGAGGTGAAACGCGGCTCGCGCACGACGCCGGTGCCAGCCACGGTGACTATCACCGAGCAGCCCAAAGTCACGTTCGCGACCCACAAGAAAGCTCCGGCAAAGCGGTAATCCGTCCGCCGCAACCCTGGTACCGCAATCCTGGAACCGCGGCGTCCGCTGTTGCTGCATCTCCGGTTCTGCTCCTCCAATTGCCATGAGAGACTGCGCGCAGATTCAGCGCTCCGGATTCAGCGCTTCAGGGAGATTTCTTTCGATGACCACCGGGAAAATCCCAGCGCGGCGATGGCTGCCCGGCCTCAAGGTCGGCGAGGGGTTTACGCGCCACCCTTTCGACGAGGAGTTTGGAGTTCGGACCAGCGGGCTGATTGCCGGGCGGCACCTCAAGAGCGGCCACCGGCATGATCGCCATGCCACGGCGTACTACGGGGTTGCGCCGTCGGTCTTCCAGTCGCTGATGCGCCGCTGGCGGAGGAGCAGGCCCGATTGTGCGCTCGAAGAAGTCACTTTTCTCGATGTGGGCGCGGGGATGGGGCGGGCCGTGCTGCTGGGGGCCCATTTTCCGTTCCGCCAGGTGATCGGGGTGGAGCTGAACCCAGCGCTGGCGCGGATAGCGCGCAAGAACCTGTCTGTCTGGCGGGCCTCGGAGCGGGCGCGGGCGCCGATGAGGATCGTTTGCCGGGATGCGGTCGAGTTTCCGCTTCCGGCGGGGCCGTGCCTG
>CAWBHO010000045.1:0-10623 GCA_963788415.1 uncultured Acidobacteriaceae bacterium
AAAATTGCCCAGCCGAGGCCAAACTTCCCCCGCTCCAGCAGCAACTCGATGCTATCCACGACGAGCTGGCGCTTCTGACGGGCGACTCTCCGGCCGAAGCTCATCTCCCCAATATCGCGCTCGACGGTCTCAGTCTCCCGGCCGAAGTTCCCCTTAGCCTTCCCTCATCCCTCGTTCAACAGCGCCCAGACATTCGGGCCGCGGAGGCTCTCCTTCATCAAGCCAGCGCCAACGCGGACGTAGCCACTGCCAATCAGTACCCACAGATTCTCCTCTCCGCAAGCGCTGGCGGCATCGGCACAAGCTTTCTCAACGGGGGCGACATTTGGAATGTGGGCTCATCCCTAACGCAGCCCATCTTCAACGCCGGCGCGTTGCGGGCAGGAAAGCGCAAAGCGCTGGCAGGTTACGATGAAGCCAACGGAGTGTACCGGCAAACGGTCCTCGAAGCCTTCCGTCAAGTAGCCGATGCCCTGTACGCTTCGCAGCATGATGCCGAAACTCTTGCAGCGTGCACCGAAGCCGCAAACCAGGCCGATGCCGCATGGCAAATTGCCGCCCGTCGCTACGAGGCTGGAGGCATCCGCCAATTCGACCTGCTCGAATCCAAACGCCAACAGGTACAGACCGCTCTTGATCGCGCCAATTCGGCAGCCAGCCGCTTCCAGGACTCAGCAACCTTGATTCAGGCCTTGGGCGGCGGATGGTGGAACGAAGCCCGGGGAGTCACTCCCATAAGGAAGGCCATTGCAGAGGCAGCACCGGAGAACCGACCAGATCTAGAAAACCGAACCAGCAAGTAGCGTACCGCCATCTAAATTAATTTCTAATCGGCCGCTCACCGACGATAACAAGGCCGAAGGCACTCACGATGCGCGTTTTATGGATGATTGCAAAGACTAATCCCCATAAACGCCGCAGGGCCAAGACATTCTGCCGCTCGGAGTGCATCTGACAGATTCCATGACCCTTGGCGAAATTAACCGGCCAATTTTTTTTGATCGAGCCGCGTGGATGAAGGGGATGGATTTAAGCCGCGGCGGACTCCAGATGCCGTTCCCTGCGAGCTGTGATCTTGAAATCCAGGCGCATCCCAAGTTTGTTGACAATGGTAAGCAGACGATCAATGGTAAACCGCTCCAGTTTCACCTTGCGAATGCGCGAAAAATCCGCCGCGGCTATGCCGGTCTTGCGCTGCGCTTCCCGAACAGAGAGTTTGTCGCGTTCGAGAATCTTGAGAATCTGCGCGGCAAGGGTGCTCTTCAACTGCCGAACATCCGCGTCCGGGTAGCCAAAATCACGGTAGACATTGCCGCCTCCGCGTACAAGTTCCAGGTCGTCATTCTTCATTTCAGCATCTCCTTCGGCCGTTTGAGCCTGTCAATTACCAGATCAATCTCATGTTTTGGGCGTCTTCATACCTTGGGCCGATTCCTTTTGAAAGGCGTGGAGCACCCATATTTCAATGCCGATCTGTACAGCGTAAATTACCCGAAAAGCGTTCCCGCGAAACGGTAGAGCGATTTCAAAAACGCCGCTGTCCATGCCTGGCAGCGGTTTTATAACTGGCGCCTTACCGCCTTCGGCAGCAATCGATAAGGCGTCAAGGCACTCATCCTGGGCGCCTTGCGGAAACCGCTCAAAATCCTCTCTTGCCGCTTTCAGCCAGGATATCGGGCGTGTCTTTTTTCCCTTATCGCTTGCCACACGATGAAATGTAGTCATATTTGCCTACTCCGGCAACTTGAATGTTCATCTGTCGGCACTCAGGGCAAAATTCCTTTGTTGGCTCTTGACGGATTTTAGCCGATAACGAGATGCACACCGCGTAAGACTCCAAACGATTGATAATAAATAACATCGTATAGAATTAGCAACATTGAGCAGATATTTAGTGTTGCGGAAAGGGGAAAACTTTCGTCAAAATTCGGAAACACAAAATGCAGCTTTGGGCACATGATTGCTGCTCGTCGCCGAAGCCAAACTGTATCGCAGGCCGCCCGTACCATTGGGAATCGATGGGGTTCACCGGCGAGGAGTGATGATTCCATGCGGATTTAATGCTACATTGCCATCAAGGGGGTGCGTATGGCCCGTATGACGATTGAACTCCCCAACGACATCGTGGAAATGGTGGCCTGGACCGCCGCGAAGGAGTCCGTTCCGAAGACGGAAGTTATCCGGCGCATGTTCACCATTCTGAGGATCACTCAGGAAGAGAAGAAGAAGGGAAACGATCTCGGCATCGTGAATGGCGATAAGGTAATTGCCCGCTTTGTAGGTGTCTGACGCTCTGTGGACCAGAACAATGCCGGCCCGCATGTGAACGCCGGCGCTCCAGGATTCTCACAATAAAGCACGTTTAGAAAAGAATCTACGAATAAAATGAACAACTTGTGGATAGTCAAAATGATCAGATGGGCGCTTTTGCCGTTATTCTAAGTCTATTATTTTCAATGCGTGCATCCTCTAAGCGTACTCTGTGATCCGTTTCCTGAAGCGCCCCCGGTTAGCGACGAGGAATAGACCTGCACAAGCGACTCCCCCCTTGACGGCTAGCGGCGCCCCACCCTCGACAGGCTGGGGCAGGAGTTAAAGACCTCCTGCCCCGATCATTGGGAAACGGGGTTGCAGCGGTTCGGAAACGTCCTTAGAGATCACTTGCCCAGTTAACAGTGGCCTGGAGATCTTCGACGTGGGCAAAAATTTTGTCATGTGTAACCAGTACGGCCCTGGCGGCAATGGCTTGCGTGGCAATCAACAAATCCATCGATTCGACCGTGATCCCCTTGGCTTCGAGTTTTGCGCGCGTGATTGCATAGGCTGCGGCCTCTTCCGATCCCCAGGGCAGAATCTGAAAATGCGTAAACAGGCTCTCGATGGCAGAGCGTCGGGAACGCGACAGATTACGTTTTGCCATTCCGAAGCGGATCTCCGCTTCGGTCATAACCGAGATACAAAGGGTGACATTGCGATCTTGTGACAGACGTTGCAACTCGTTCCGCGCCGCTGGCGAAATTCCCTTGGCGATGTAGCTAAACATATTTGAGTCGATCAGATAGGTTGTTGTCATGCCGATTCCTTGCCTATTCGTTCAGTAGCGCATCCAGCTCAGGCCGGGATTGCGGAGGGCGATGATCGCGGTCAGCGTCGCTCAGAAAGTCATCGGGAAATGGCTCAGCGTCGAGCGCGGCAAAGACTTCCGGCAGAGGAAGGATTTCAGACAGGATCACGTCCCCGCTCTCAGCATCACGGCGAACTGTGACCTCAGAAGAGCGAAAGCGGAAGTTGACCGGGATGGTGACGTGTTGACTACGTCCGCTCATAAAGACGCGAGCGCGGGCTGCATTTGGGCTCATAAAGTCTAGCCTCCTACGATATATAGCATAGCTTTACAGCATTGGCTTGTCAATATAGGGGTCGCTTCAGGAAACGGACAATCAAGCACGTTTAGAAAAGAATCTACGAATAAAATGATCACTCAGGAAGGGAAACGATCTCGGCATCGTGAATGGCGATAAGGTTATTGCCCGCTTTGTCGGTGTCTGACACTCTGTGGACCAGAACAATGCCGGCCCGCAATAGAACGCTGGTACTCCAGGATTCTCCATGGCCACGAATGGCGCAAAACTCGAATGCGATACGCCCGACATTGCCGAGGACACCCAGGGCATCCGCCCGCCGGCCGTCGATTCAGATCTCGGTGACCAGGTGGAAGCCGCGCGCGAAGTCATGCGCGAAAATCGGGAAGTCCTGCGAGTCTCTGCTGGACTTCCTGCTTTTCGCTATTACGCGATACTCATTTCTGCGTATCGCTGCTAAGGGCATCTCGTCTATGCAGATCACCAAAGAGATCGGCGTGCAGCAAAAGTCGGCATGGTTTATTCTCCACCGCTTGCGTGAGGCGTGCGGTGGAGAATTGGCGAAGCTCCCAGCGCCGCCACACTGATCCTCGATTGACCATTGCCCCCCTCGCTGACGTAACGCGCGCTCTATATGTGCGCTGGATCAGCCGAACTCGGCTAATGAATACGAAGTGCTTCGGCCCCCCGCCCCATCTTTCTTCAGAACGCTCTTGCGCACAAGGTTCTCGATATCCCGCAACGCTGTGTCCTGCGAGCATTTGGCGAGCCTGGCCCATTTGGATGAGGTCAGCTTGCCCTCGAAGCCGTTGAGGAACTGATTGACGATCTTCCGTTGCCGCTCGTTGAAAGCCTCTCCCGCATGCTTGTCCCAGAAGCGGGCTTTCTTCAGAACCGCTTCAAGCGTGATTTCGGCATGCGCAAACGCGCGCCCTAGACAGTCCAGAAACCATTCGAGCCAACGCGTGATGTCGAGATCGCCCTTTTGCGTAGCTTCGAGGATTTCGTAATAGGCATTGCGCTCCTGCCGGATTTGCGCCGACATGCTGTAAAAGCGCTGCGGGCTTCGCTCGGAACGGGCTAGCACCATATCGGCAAGGGCGCGCGCAATCCGCCCGTTGCCGTCGTCAAACGGGTGGATTGTCACAAACCCCAGATGCGCGACACCGGCCTTGAGCACAAGATCGGTCGAGCGGTCTTCCTCGAACCAGTCCATGAACCGCTTCATTTCATGCCGAATCTCTTCAGCCTTGGGCGCTTCGTAATGGACGTGTTCCTTTCCTATCGCCACGGACACCACCTGCATCGGACCCGTCTTGTCGTCGCGCCAAGCGGCAACCCTAATCTTCGTCATGCCGCTGCGGCCGGTCGGAAACAACGCCGCGTGCCAATCGAACAGCCGCCGAGCGGTCAAGGGCGTGGCGTAATTCTGCGTGGCGTCGAGCATCATCTCGACGACCCCTTCGACATTCCGGTCAGTCTGCGCCAGCCCGCCAGTATCAATGCCGAGCCGGCGCGCGATCGAGGAGCGCACCTGCTCCCGATCGAGTTTCTCGCCTTCGATCTCGCTCGACTTCAGGACATCCTCGGTCAGGGTTTGCAGAACGGCTTCTGTCCGGAACGGAAAACCGCTGATCGCAGCGTAGGTGTCGACACTGACTGGCACACGGTCAATTACTGGAGGCCGATCCCCGCTGACTGAAGAATCGGAGACTGAGTTGAGGCTTTGTGTGTCCCCATCTTCTCTGTTGGTACTGCTGACGGATGATTTCTTGCGAGAACTGAAGAGTTTGATTACTTCGGCTCCGTAGTCAAAACAGCCGCGCTTTCCGCCGAGTAGAATCACATCTTGGTTAGAGGCCATCTCATAAATGCTTGAGCAGCATAAGCGGGCATGCGAGTTGGACGAATCCGAGGAAGTTTTCGATGCGATACTCCCATCGTGTGACGAGTCGGCGGTAGTTCTGCATCCATGCAAAGAGCCGTTCAACTTTCCAGCGGCGGCGGTATCGGCGCAGCGGACGTCCATCCTGTGTCTTCTGTTTGCGAGTCGATCGGTTGGGCGAGATCATCTCGATGCCGTACTCTTCGGCCAGTTGCTCATCCAGCGCATCTGAGTCGTAAGCTTGTCGCCAATCAGCCTTTCCGGCAATTCGTCGAGGAAGCATCCGGCCAGAACAGCTTCCACAAGCCGGCACTCGGCAGGCGAAGCGCTTTCGACAGATATGGCGAGAGGAAGACCGTCACCAGAGGCGATAGCGACGATCTTGGTGCCTTTGCCGCGCTTGGTCGGACCGACGGCAAGGCCCCCTTTTTAGCGCTCGCGAAGGTCGCATCCACGAACGCTTCGTCCAGATGAAGTTTGCCTCGTTCATGAAGATGTTTGGCCAACAGGCAAAGCGCTTCAACGAACTTGCCCTCGCCAACCCACCGCTGGAACCGCCGGTGGCAGGTCTGGTACGGTGGATACTTCGCCGGCATCTCAGCCCACTGTGCACCACTGCCGAGAATCCACAGCACGCCGTTCAAAACCGTCCGCGTGTCGTGCCAGGGACGGCCGCGATGATCCTCATGCCGCGCTGGGCGCAGGATCGGCTCCACCAATTCCCACTGTTCGTCTGTCAGTTCCCAACGGCCTGCTATCCCAGTCCGCAGAGACGCCTTGAGCAACTCCAGTTTCGCAGAAATCCCGGACGGAAATGTTTATGAGATGGATTCTAATGGCCCAATGCGCTCATTCAACAGAAGTTCTGAGCCCGGTAACTCGGATTTATCGGATTAGTCCTCGCAAACGTCGATGTAGCCGGAAGGTAATGCAGCTTTTCACAAGGCTACCAAGCCGCGTCTCGACTGCGAACGATCGTGGAAACCGGCGATTGGGCCAGAGGTTGGCCTCCGTGAGCCCTACTCGGTGATCTTCGTTAGCCTCTCAGGCACCCGGCGAGTTCGCTTGGAGCTGCGCACTCCGGCTAAAGGCGCTGGAGTCTCTCGGTCACAAGGATTGCCCGACGAACATAAGAATCCATCGAGCCAGGAACGGATCTTCAAAATGTATTGGGTCCCCGGTTCGGGCATGACTCTGGTGGAGGATCCCTTTCGCCATCATCGATTCGAGGGAACGGCGGATCGTTGCCGGCCCCCGGCCAATCGATTGCGCGGTCTGATTCGACTGAAGATTTGTGCCATTCTGCCTGACCACGGCAACAAGCGTCAGTTGCTGGATCGGGGTCAAGTCCGACCAGATCCTGGCGTAGAAGCAATCGTGCTGGCGCACCAGCGTCGAAAGTGCCGCGTCAACATGGCTGACTTCGAGCGTAGCGGGTTTGCTTTCTTTCCTCTCCAGAAGTTCTGACCAGCAGCTGTGAGCCAGCTTCTGTACGTTGTACGGAACCTCTTCCGCCAAATCGAGGATCCGGTCAACGGCCTTGTCCTGGGGGCGGAAGCCATCCTTGAGAAACTGCTCTGTCAGGAACTGCGCATACTCGGCTCTGGGAACAGGTCCGATGAAGCGTGCGTGCCCAGATCTGTAGAACGGCCGTGTCGGGTCGACGCACATGGCGGCCATCTCACGGACATTCGAGCCGGCGAAAACATACCCGGTGTTCGAGTGTGTCTGAACGACCGATCGTATCCGACCCTCAGCGTTCTTGCCTCCCAGTTCGAGCACCTTCGGGAACTCATCGAGGATCAGCCCGAGCGCTGCATCTTCGCGCCGAGCTTTCGCCAACGCCTCCAGCCCCGTAAGCGCCTCAATGAAGATGTCCATATCCGTCTGACCCGGTAGTTGAGGCCCGATCTGTACCTTCAGGTTCGGCTCGCAATCCGAATGCTGGTACACCAATCGCGGATTAAGGGAGGAAAAATGCCTGCGAATCTCCAAGTTGATTTCGCCGAGCCCGCCTTTGAGTGCTCTGGCGGCGCCGGCGACGATCTCTTCCGCCATCGCGTGGAGAGAGGAGAATACTTCCGCGTCGAGGTACACGACGATCGCAGAACCAGCGGCAAGTTCGCTCACGGCTGCGCGAAGGATTGAAGTCTTCCCAAACCGCCGTGGCCCGGCCAAGAACAATCGGCCGGAATCGCGGATCACGACGGCAACATGGGCGATGTCGGCCTTCCGGCCAACAAGTTCATCCTTCGCAAGATCGCGGCCGAAAAGAAAGGGGTTTGTCATGAAATAAATATGTATCATACTATGGACGAATGCGAAAGGGAACTTGGAGTTGGGTGCCCTGCTTCTTGAGTAATCAGCAGGTTTCGCGTCCACCACAACGCCTTCCATGCGAAAGCTGCTGGGATGGTGCATGTCTTCCAGCACTGGAGTGCCCACGGGCCAAATTACACAAGAGCGATATATCGCTCTTGTGTAATTTGGCCGGCCAGGCGGAGCGCGAGATTTCTAAGTCGTTTATTTAGTTGAATATATAGGGGTAGTTTGCGCCCAAGTACGGGTTTTCTTGCCCTGAAGTACGGTATCTCTTGCTCTGGAGTTTCGAAGCTACGGTCGCGGATCTAGCCCAGTGAAGAAGGCGGCTCTGGCAGGTGCATTGCGTGCCTTCCCTTTGTTCAGACCGGCGTGGACACGCCGGCGCAACTCCACGCTTTGCAACCAGTCCAGGATAAACAAGGTGCGCTCGATTCGCCCCAGTTCGCGCAGCGCCACCGCCAAACTGTTCTGGCCGCGGATACGTTCAACGATTGGTGTTCATATTCCTTGCGACCAACGATGTTGTTGGGGCAAAGTGGCCCAAATAATTGTCACGGACCACAGGCGGCGGGAAGTCCTGAAAACCCTACTCGACAGTCACTGACTTGGCCAGATTTCTGGGTTGATCGACGTCGCATCCGCGGCGAACGGCGATATAGTAAGCCAGCAACTGCAATGGCACGATCTCGATCAGCGGCGAGAGCAACTCGATGGCCGGGGGGATGTGAATGACGTGCTCGACCAGGTTGCCGATGGTCGTGTCTCCTTCGGTGGCCACGGCGAGGACGCGGCCCGAGCGGGCAGTCACTTCCTGAATGTTGGAAAGGGTCTTTTCGTAGCGCAGCTTGGATGCGGGGTCGGATTCATCGCGGGTCGCCAGCACCACGACCGGCAGAGTTTCGTCAATCAGGGCATTGGGGCCGTGCTTCATCTCGCCCGCGGGGTAGCCCTCGGCGTGGATGTAGGAAATCTCCTTCAGTTTGAGCGCTCCTTCGAGAGCGATGGGGAAGTGAATGCCTCGGCCCAGATAGAGAAAATCGCGTGAGGTGGAGAACTCCTTCGCCAGTTGCTCACATTGCGTGGCGCAGGAGCGCAAAATTTCTTCAATTTTAGACGGAATTCGGCTCAACTCCTCGATCAGCGCGACCGACTGGGCTTGATCGAGATGGCCGCGGAGCTGGCCCAGCTTGAGGGCCAGCAAAAACAGCGCCGTCAGTTGCGAGGTGAAAGCCTTGGTCGAGGCGACGCCGATCTCCGGACCCGCGTGGGTGTTGATGGCGCCGTGGGCCTCGCGCGCCACCATCGCGTCCACCACGTTGCAGATGGCCACGGTCTTCGAGCCGAGCGAGATCATCTCGCGCTGCGCGGCCAGGGTGTCGGCCGTCTCGCCGGATTGGGTAATGAGCAGGCCGAGCGCGTTGGGATCGGCGATCGGCGAGCGATAGCGATATTCGCTGGCGTAGTCGACCTCGACCGGCAGGCGGGCCAGCCGCTCGATCATATATTTCCCTGTCAGGGCGGCGTGCCAGCTTGTTCCGCAGGCGGCGATATTGATGCTGGTGGCGCGGGCCAGCTCCTCGTCGGCGATCTTCATTTCGCCCAGAAACACCTTGCCTGAGTCGAGCGAAACGCGGCCCCGGGTGGTGTCGGTGATGGCCCGTGGCTGCTCCCAGATCTCCTTGAGCATGAAGTGCTTGTAACCGCCCTTTTCGGCCTGGATCGGGTCCCACTGGATGCGCGTGAGGGCGCGCTGGATGGGGTTTCCGTCAAAGTCGGTCAGCGCGACGCCGGCCAGGGTGAGGATGGCCATGTCGCCATCGGCCAGGAAATAGATGTTGCGTGTGTGGTGCAGGATGCCGGGCACGTCGGAGGCGACGAAGGACTCGCCCTCGCCCACGCCGATAATCACCGGCGGACCAAAGCGCGCCACCACGATCTTGTCCGGCTCGGCGGCCGACAGAACGCCCAGGGCAAAGGCCCCGGTGAGCCGCTTGACGGCGCGCCGGACGGCAACTTCGAGCGAGATGGGCTGGCCGGCTGCGTCGGCCTCCTGCTGCACCTGTTCGATCAGGTGGGCGATGATCTCGGTGTCGGTTTCGGTGACGAATTTGTGGCCCTGGGCGATCAGTTCGCCCTTCAGCTCAAGGTAATTCTCCACAATGCCGTTGTGAACGACGACAATGCGGCCGGTGCAGTCGCGATGCGGGTGGGCGTTCTCTTCCGTTGGCCGCCCGTGGGTGGCCCAGCGGGTGTGGCCAATTCCGTAGGTGCCATCGAGCGGATGGTGGAGAAGCACCTCTTCCAGGTTGCTCAGCTTGCCCGGCGCGCGGCGCACATCGAGCGTGGAGCTGGATGGACTGCCCACGGCGATGCCCGCCGAGTCGTAGCCACGGTATTCCAGCCGCCGCAGCCCTTCAATAATGACAGGAACTACCTTTTTCGGACCAACATAACCGACAATTCCGCACATGCACTGATTTTAAGCGATATAGATGGAGAATCGATCAACTGCCTGCCACAACGCAGATCCACTTCCGGTTTGACGGTCCTGCGCCAAGAGATTGGAGAATCTCCGCTTGCCTGTCAGCATACGGAGAAGCCGACCGCATGGACCGGAATCGGAAGCGGCGCACCATCGAGCGCCGAGACTCTCCGCGGCGCGCAACAGGCCTTGCCGAGACGCGCCAAGTCCACCTGCATCGCCTTCTCTTCCCTGACAACCGCCAACGTATCGCTCAGGATTCTGGCTGCGCCGGCGTGTGAAGGCGCAACGATCCTGTAGTGCATCCACATGCCTTCGCGCCTGGCCGCCACCATGCCGGCCCGCCGTAGATAGGCAGGTGGCGCAAAATATGGGCTGGCTCTGGCCGAGGATTTCAACGAAATAGCAGACACATACCTCCCGGCCATCCATCAGGTTCAGCAGCCTCAGCCGGGTAGGGTCGGACAGCGCGGCAAACAACAGGGCCAGGTCGCAGGTCTTCAAGGAACGGTTCATATTTTCATCATATACGCCTTGACAGATATGTCCAGCGGGAATACATTCGCCTTGAC
>CAWBHO010000046.1:0-7281 GCA_963788415.1 uncultured Acidobacteriaceae bacterium
GAACCGGCCTCGGTTCTGCTGGGCGAGTCGCTGCGCGCGTTGGGCTTGCGGACCTGCCGCCTGAAAACCGGCACTCCGCCCCGGCTCGACGGCCGGACCATCCGCTGGGAGGCCTTCGAGGAGCAGCAGGGCGACCCGGAGCCCACGCCCTTCAGCTTCCGGACCATAAAAATCGTTCAGCCGCAGGTCTCCTGCCACATCGCCTTCACCACGCCCGAAACGCTCAGCATCATCCGCGAAAATGTGCACCGGTCGGCGATGTATTCCGGGCAGATTCACGGCGTCGGGCCGCGTTATTGCCCCTCGATCGAGGACAAGATCGTCAAATTTCCCGACAAGACCCAGCACCAGTTTTTTCTCGAGCCGGAGGGGCTGCAACACCCACGAGGTCTACATCAACGGAATGTCCACCTCGCTGCCCATGGAGGTGCAGTGGCAGATCGTGCACTCCATTCCGGGCCTCGACCGGGCAGAGATGCTCCGGCCCGGCTATGCCATCGAATATGACAGCGTGGACGCAACCGAACTCGACCGTACCCTGCGCGTGAAGTCTTTCACCGGCCTTTACCTTGCCGGGCAGATCAACGGGACGAGCGGCTACGAAGAGGCCGCCTGCCAGGGCATCATGGCCGGCATCAACGCGGCGCTCTGGCTGAAGGGCGAGCCGCCGTTCACCATGGACCGCAGCGAAGGGTACACCGGCATTCTGATCGACGACCTGATCTCCAAGGGAACCAACGAGCCCTACCGGATGTTCACCTCGCGGGCGGAGTTTCGCCTCCACCTGCGCATCGACAACGCCGACCGGCGGCTCACCCCGCACGGCCGCCGGCTGGGGCTCATCAACGATGCCGACTGGGCGGAGTATGAGCGCAAGCAGGCCCGCATGAGCGCGCTGGAGCGCCTGCTCACGACGTGCAAGGTAGACGGCGAGAGGCTGGAGGCCGCGGGTTTTGGCGAGTTGACGGCCACCTCCGGACTCACCTGGGCGCAACTGCTCAAGCGGCCCGAGGTGGGCATCCATTCGGTGCTGGGAGTCCTGCGCGAATCTTTGGCGCAAGGCGAGGATCCGTTGCTGGCCGAGATGGCCGTTGCGGCCCTGAACTCGCACCGGAACTCGCATCTGGGTGAAGGCGGCGGAAACGAAGTCGAAAGCGGCGGAAATGGAGGCGATGGCTACGGGGGCGAGAACGCCGTCCTCCGCAGCCGCTTGCGCAACGAGGCGCGCGCCGTCGAAACCGGCATCAAGTTCGTCGGCTATCTGGATCAGCAGGCGAAATCCATCGCCAGGATGAAGGCCGCCGAGGCTGTCGTGATTCCCGAGTGGCTGGAGTACAGCGCCATCAGCGGGCTCTCGCGCGAGGTGCGCGAAAAGCTGGAGCGGGTACGCCCCTCGACCATCGGCCAGGCCAGCCGTATTCCCGGCCTCACCCCGGCCGCGCTCAGCCTGGTCCATGTCTCCATCCGGCTGCAGGGAGCCCGGCGCACGGCCGGCTAGAGCGGTTTCGATTCTGCTGTTTACAGAAACGTAGACGCAGAGGGCATTTTTCCCGAGAAAATGCCCCTCGCATGATCTTCAAATGGCAACACTTGAATCGAAACCGCTCTAGAAAAACGGCCGCGCGTCGCGGGGAGGGAGCAGCGGGCTTCAGCCCCCTGGAAAGCTGCTCAACAATGTAGCCGTCAGGCCCCGAGCAAGGCAGTCCGAAGCCAATCCCGATAGAGTCCAAGAGGCCGCTGAAATTACTGTATTTGCGGCACCACTGAAGTCAGCCCTTCCAAAAATGCTCCCCATCGAAAGGGGATTTGTGTCAATGAGCGTCTTTATCGCTCTTGCCGAAGAGAGGGAAATGGAAGGGCATCTCGGCGTTGGACTGTTTTTTGTGCTTGACGTTGGTGCTCTCGCGCACCTCGGTCCGCTGCGAGTTGACGCACTGCCAGCCGCCGTGGATACGCTCAAAGACCTGGGTGAAAACGCCCTTCTGGTCCACCTGGGCCGAGCCGGCCTTGTGGTGCAGCGCATAGGTTCCGTTGGCCACCGCGATGTCGCCCAGCATGCGCACGGTGATCACCCGCTGCTCGAGATGGAAGGTCGGGTCTTCGCTGGTAATCAGTTGAGCGATCTGCTGATTGCGGGTGGTGATGTCGCCGTTGGCGGCAACATCCACGAACAAAGGAGAAAGCACCAGCTCCAGGCCGTACTGATCGCGCCGGTTCAGGGCGTCCGACCAGGCATCCTCAATCTTCTGAAACTGGAGAATCTCCGGGCTTTCTGAAGTGGTGACAGCGGGCTGAAGCGTGACTGAATTCGGCGCGGGTGCCGGATTCTGAGCCACAGCCGAAGAGCAGAAGAGGAGAAAAACAGAAAAACCTGCTGCAATACGATTCATACGCACCATGAACTCCAGCCGGAAGAGTTTGCATTCGTCAGTTTCGTCATCGTCCGGCGCGGAATACTGACCGGGGGAGACTGCTCACTCACTTCTGCGATGATAGCTCTTGGACTCGGGAATCAAGCCCTGGAGAGCGTTCGAAAGTTTGCGCGCGCCCAAAAATTCTCAGAATGTGACCTTTGAAGGCGTGCAAGACAATGCCAAAGGGGGGTCGGCGCGTGGGAGGTTGACGTAAAATGCTGATTATAAAATCGACGACTCCTTACTTCCCGTTTCTCTTCTAGCTCAGCATCTGGAGCCGGTCGGGTTGGTGCAAAGTAATCAGTGAGTCTTCGATGGAGACCCATCCCTCTTTGCGAAACTGTCCCAAGGTGCGCGTGACGGTTTCGCGAGTGGTGCAGGCCATCGAGGCCATCTCCTCGTGGGTTAGCAGCAGCGGAAAGCGGAAGCCGCCTCCATCCAGTTGCTCGCCGATCTGGTGAGCCAATTCCAGCAGCAAACGGCCCAGGCGGGCGGCCACGGTCTCGGCCAGGGCGATGCGGCAGGCGTCCTGCAGCGCAAAGCGGTACTCCTGGCAGATGCACTGCACGGCCCGCATCTGGGCCTCTTTGTGGCTGCGCAGGAAGCTCAGGAAGCGATCGCGCTCGACGGGGCGGAGCTGGGCAGAGGTCAGCGATTCGGCCGAAACCTCGTAGACGCCGTGGGAGAGCACTGCGTAAAGTCCGAGCATCGAGCCGGGTCCGGCCACGCGGACAATCATCTGACGATCCTGGAGCCGGCCGGTGGTGAGCTTCAGATATCCGCCGCAAATCAGATAAAGGCAGCGGGCGTCCTCGCCCTGCGTGAAGAGGGATGCCTGGGCGGGGAGGCTGATGGTGCTGGTGGCCAGCTCGAGATCGGCCAGTACGGCGCTGCCCAGGGAGCAGAACCATCCAGGACGGCGATTGGAGCACGCCGCGCACCCTACTGGACTCTGCCGGGCGATATGCCTCTGCCGAATGCGCACCCCAAGCGGATTCTCGATTTCCGTCATGATCTTGCACCATCTGCCGGAGGTTGAGTCTCGACACTCCAGCTACTGCTCCGGCCCGGTATCCTCTCGCAAGCAACGATCCGAAAGGAAAATGGCTTCTGGCCTTCCGCAGACGAGAGGCTCTTGCTGATGACGAGTTTGCCAAGCCTTCCGCCCCTTTGGATGTGATGGGACTCACGTCTCTTTGGGTGGCTGCCGCAGAAAACTTCCTTCGCGTAAACCCGCAATGCGTATGGCTTTCGGCCGCGCGACGCCCTCCCGCGCTTTCCGGCGTCACACACCGGCGGCGCCGGAAAACCGCGGCATCTCCGTGTTGCGGGCCAATCTGAGCCCTGGGCGGGATGTGCCCGACCGTACGCGATCTCAAAATTTACCAGCCGCGCCTGTGCCCAAGCAGACGTTCTGGAATTTCCGGTTTCCGGCCCTTTCTGACTGGCAATTGGCCCCGGAATCGCGAGCTTTTTCCGGATTCGCCAGAGAATTTCGAGCCGAAACGGGAACCTTTCCTGTTTCGGAACAGGCCATCGCACACCCGGCGGGTTCGCTTGAGAGGATGTGACGCGTATCACTGCTAACGCTCAGTTCGGAACGCTACGATCCTCCCCATGAAGTGATGCTCCGCACGAAGTGTACATTTTGCGGCATTGCGACCGACATTCCTGCCGCCGGACCGGCGTTCCCGAAGGGAAGCGTCCAGATTCGGCTTTCGAGTGTCGGCGCTTTGAACGCAAAAGAGAATGTGAGAGCAACCAAGGCGGTATTTTCCATGCATAGAGATGGGCCTGTAACGCAATTGCTGAGTGGTGCGGCTCCGGGTAATTTGCCGGTGCTGCGAGCCTGTTGGATGTTGATGCTGGGCGCAGGTTTGATGTGCGTCCCCGCGCTGGCGGCGCCTGGCGCCAAGCCTGCCAAAGCGCAGGCTACAGCGCAGATCAAGGATACGAATCCGGCTGATTATGTGGGTTCCGACACCTGCGCCACCTGCCACGCGGATGTGGCTTCAAAGTTCGCCAACAACCCTCACACCAAGATCGCCCTGGAGCATGGCAAGACCGGGGCCACCTGCGAGAGCTGCCATGGCGCCGGCAAAGCCCACGTGGACGGCGGCGGCGACATCACCAAGATCTTCGATCCTGCCAAGGCTACGCCTCGGGAGGTGGATGCCAACTGTTTGAGCTGTCACGCGGGAACGCATCCCAACTTCCTGCGCTCTCCTCACGCCAAGGCTGGCGTCAGCTGCATCAGCTGCCACGATGTTCACAGCAGCCAAGGCGGAGCCGCTGATGAAGGCCTCTCAGCCCGCGCTCTGCTATCAGTGCCATACCGACGTGAAGCCGTCGTTTGACATGCCCTTCCACCATCCAGGTGAACGAAGGCTCGGTAAGCTGTAGCGATTGCCATGACGTTCACGGCACTTTCGGGAACAACAACCTGAGATCCACGGCCGATCAGAACCGGATCTGCACCAAGTGCCATACGGATGTGCGCGGGCCCTTCGTCTACGAGCATGCCCCGGTCAAGGCGGAAGGATGTTTGGCCTGCCATACTCCGCACGGATCGCAGAATGCCCGGCTGCTGAATATGCCGAATGTGAACGTGTTGTGCAACCAGTGCCACAGCCCGGTTGCCGCAGGAACGGTGCATGGGATGGCCTCAGGCTCGTCGGACCTGGTGCCCTGCATCACCTGCCACACATTCATTCACGGCTCCAATCTCAGTCAGGCGTTCCTCAAGTAATGGGGCAGAGCCGCGCCCTCCGGACCATGGGACGGCGCGGCCGGTATCCGGTATTGACTTGACACACGAGTTCAAGATTTCGATGTCAGCAACAATGTTTCTTTTCAAGTGAGGCTTGATATGAAGAAGGTAGGCTGGTTTACTCGGCTCTCCAATCAACAGCCCTCTCCCGCAATGGTTTGTAGCGTCGCAGGGGGCATTGCAGTCGCCATATTACTGATGACGACGGGCGTAGCGAACGCCCAGGATTCGACCGCCCAAATTTCTGCGCCGGGCGCGCAGATCACCATCCCGGATGGGTATGCGGCCCATGGGAGCGTGGACGTCGGCGGGCACATGGCCGGAATCACGGGCAGTAATGCCATGTACGACACACTGGTGAACATGCAGTCCGGGCCGCGCGTGCTGGGCGAGACCTTTGAAATGCATGCGCTTCCGGGCACGAAGGGCACCCTTTTCGACACCCTCAGCGCAGTCGGCAACGGATTTGGCGGCGACCCGAACAACTTCGCCAAGCTGGACTTTTCCAAGGGCAAGATCTACGAATTTTCCGGAATGTTCCGCCGCGACCGCCAGTATTTTGACTATGACCTGCTGGGCAACCCGAATATCCCACCGCTGTCCGTTCCTTACGGAGAAACCGGCGGCGTTGCCAGCACCTCGGCGCTTACCTGGTCTCAGGTGAATCAATCGCCGGTGAGTTTCAACACCGTCCGCCGCAACACGAACACCGACCTGACGATCTTTCCGCTCTCGAAGGTGACGTTTCATGCCGGGTACACGCGGAGCACCTTTGAAGGGCCTAGCCTGAGCCCAGGGGACTCCGTTGGCAAGAACGACGCTCTGCTCGAGGAGTATCAGCGTAACAGCGCCGACGACTTCACGGGGTCGATCGACTGGAAACCCGTGCAGGGCACCAAGCTGACTTTTGAAGAGGAGATCGACCACTACAAGGCCGATTCCTATTTCACTCTGGCTCCCAGCGAATTCATTGCGCAAGAGGCAGACGGCACACCGGTTTCGCTCGGCAATTGGAACGCGACGGCGAGCCCCTACGGTATCTCTTCCTGCGTCACGAACAGCATGGGCAGCGGATACACCAGCGCAACCACGTACACCATCTTCACGGCGCCGCAGACCGGTACCCTGCCTGTCATCAATGCGGCCTGCGATGTCGCCACCAGCTACCTGCGCTCGCAGCCCACGCGCATTATCTATCCCACGGAAACCTTCCGCTTCCAAAGCACGAGCATCAAGAACATCTCGATGAACGGGGATTTCCGCTACACCAACGCGAACATGAATCTGCCCAACTACTACGAGAACTTCCAGGGTCTCGATGGGGCGGATCGCTCGATCACCTATACGGCCAAGGCGTCGGCAAAGCGTGAGGTTGTGGCTGCCGACTACGGCGTCGACTGGCAGGCGACAAAAACAGTCACTCTCTCCGACCAGATTGACTATTCCAACGTTCATCAGCCCGGCTCTACTACCTTCACCTCTGACACCACTGTGACGCCGACCACCACCGCCGGAAACGAAACCCTCAACTACGCCGGTCCCTTCACGACCACAAACGCCGCGACCGGGGCCTCCACAGGGGAGGGAACATCGGCGGTCAACACCCCCCTGCCGGACTACTTCGGCCAGCGGTTCCTGACCAATAACCTGACCGGGAGCTGGGATGTATTGCCTCGCGCCACGCTCTCGCTCACCTACCGCTACAGCGCGCACATGATCGCCGAGGGCAACCAATCGGCTGGCGGCGGCAATCCGGGCAACATTCCGATCCCCGCGGGCGCGTCGAGCGGCGGAACCGTGCAAATTCACGAGAACGGCGGAATCTTCAACGCCGCCCTGCGTCCCACCGATAATTGGGACGTGAACGGCACGGTCGAAGTGCTCTACGACGACAATGCATTCACCCCGGTCGGTCCGCGGCAGACCAAGCACTACAGAGTGCACACACTCTACCGGCCACGGCCCTGGGCCACGCTCTCCGGCGCATTTAACGACCTGGAGCGGCACAACAACACCAACAACGCCCGCCGCACGCGCCAGTCGCGTCTGTGCCGGAAACCGTCGCAGCTGCTGGCGCGAGTCCCTGGATTTAATTTG
>CAWBHO010000047.1:0-10877 GCA_963788415.1 uncultured Acidobacteriaceae bacterium
GGCCTCTCTCCCGGCCGAAAAAATCATCCACAAAAGTTGGACGCTACCACGGAACACCGTCTTGTTGCCACTCGCGGGAGACTTTTTTTCGTCTTTCGTCCCATTTTCGGGTGCGGGAAAAGCTCTTCGCGGCTGGATAAATCCTCGCAAAGGCACACTCTCCGCTTGAAAAACTGGAATTTGGCAGTGATTTGTGATTCCGCGCTGTCGCACGAAAAGCTGGACACCATCTCTCTGTCTGCCGGGCGCTCCAATAAATGTCTCTAAAACCAGGAGCACAGCGAAGCTCGGCAATCCGTCACATCGTCCGCACGTAGTTCTTTCCCGGCAAACCCCGGATGCGGCCCGTCATCTCCAGCTCGAAGAGCGCTGTAAACACCTCGGAAGAAGTCAGTTGTGTCTCCAGCAGTTCGAGAATCTCGTCGATTTGCAGGCTCTGGTCCGCGTGCAGAACTTCCAGCACCATGGCCTCCTCGGGCCGCAGCACCTGGTCTGGCAAAAGAGATGCGGTCGTCTCCGATTTGGATTCAGCCGGCGCCTCGGCCTCCAACTCCAGCCGCACCTGAGAGGGCAGATCCTCCCACACGTCCTCCCAGGTGGCCACCAGCTTGGCCCCCTGTTTAATCAGTGTGTTGGGAGTCCACGAGCCCTTGTTGGTCACATTGCCCGGCACAGCGTACAGGTCGCGATTCTGGTCGGCCGCGCAGCGGGCCGTCACCCGCGTACCGGAGTTCTCCGCCGCCTCCACCACCAGCACGGCCACGGCCAACCCGCTCAAAATGCGGTTGCGGCGAGGAAAATTCTGCGGAGCGGGAAAGGTGCCCATCGGCAATTCGCTCACGATCGCCCCGCCCCCGGCCAGAATCTCCTCGGCTAGCTTCTTGTTCTCCTTGGGATAGACCACGTCGATGCCCGTACCCCAGACGGCCACCGTGGGCATGCGCGCCGCCAGCGCTCCCTTGTGCGCGCAGGAGTCGACGCCCCGCGCCATGCCGCTGATAATCAGCAGCCGCCGCACAGCCAGATCCCGCGACAGAATCTCCGCCATCCCCGAACCATAGGGAGTCGGGTGCCGCGTGCCCACCACCGCGATTCCCGGCCGGGAAAGCAGCCCAGCGGCCCCGCGCACCCACAAAACCGGAGGCGGATCGTAGATTTCCTTCAGCCGCTCCGGGTACTCCGCGCAGCCGTAGGTTACCAATGTTGCCCCTTGCGCCACCACCCGCGTCCATTCCTGCTCGGCCGCCTGGCGCGCCTTGCCGTCGAAGATGAACTGGGCCGCTTCGGCGGGAAACCTCAACGCCTCAAGCGCCGTCAGGGGCAGGGTGAAAATCTGGCTGGGCGCGTCCAATTGCCCCACCGCATCCAGAATCCGCTTGGGCCCGAGCCCCGGAGACAGCACCAGCGCAAGCCAGGCCAGCCGCTCCTCATCCAGAACCGGCATCGCCGTCAAAGTCGCGTCTTGGGGCAACGTGCTCATCGTTTGATCCGCGCTTTCCTGGTTCGCTTTTCCGAAATCTGGACAATATGCCCAAATCTTGGACAGAATTGATTCCTTTAGTGGGCCAATACTGGACTCTTTGGTAATCTAGCTCAAGTTACCCCGCGAAATCTCCACTGTCAAGCGAATGTATGGACTGCCCGGATTTGCCGCCGGAATCTTTCGCCGCGGCTTGATACTCTAAGAGGCGTGAGCCCTTTATCTTCATCTCGTCTGCGCATCGCCGCCATCAGTTTTCTCAATCCCGCGCCGCTGATGTGGGACTTCGAGCACCCGCCGCTCGAAGCCGCGCTCGCCCAGCGCTACCAGATCGACCGCATGTTGCCTTCCGAGTGCGCCGACCGGCTGGCTCGACGGGCGCGGCCGACATCGGCCTGATCCCCATCGCCGCCCTGGCCGCCACCCCCGGCCTGCGCATCCTGCCCGGCTGCACCATCGCCTCCAAGGGGCGCGTGCGCTCGCTGCTGCTGGTCCGCCGCGCCAGCCAGCCGCTCGCCGCCCTGCGCTCGGTGGCCGCCGACACGGCCAGCCGCACCACCCTGGCCCACACCCGCATCCTCTTCCACCACTGGGGCAACCCCGGGGTGCCCTTTCTGCCCCTGGCCGCCGACCTGGACGCCATGCTGGAGCGCGCCGACGCCGCCATCCTTATCGGCGACCCCGCCCTGATGGCTCTGGAAGAACGCGCCAACCGCTTCGAGCGCACCGGCGAGGAACTGGTCTATCACGATCTGGCCCAGGAGTGGCACTCGCTCACCGGCCTGCCCTTCGTCTCCGCCGTCTGGGGCATTGCATGCAGCAGCCCTTCGGTGACGCCGCAAGCAGCAGCGCTTTGGACGAGAGCCTCGCCCAGGATTTCATCCAGTCCCGCATCCACGGACTCGAGAACATCGATGCGCTGGTCGCCGAGTGGTCCACCCGCATCCCCATCCCCGAAGAGACCATCCGCGCCTACCTGACGACGAACATCCACTACATCCTGGACGAAGAATGCATGGAGGCCATGAGAGTTTTCTTCCGCATGGCGGCCGAATGCGGCGTTCTGCCCGAGTACAGCTTCTCGATGAGTCCGGCCGCGGCTTAGAAACTCGCTGAATGGCTCCAGCCTTGTAACAGGGCACGACTTCAGTCGTGCCGTAAAATACCTAATAAAATGCGGGCTTTAGCCCCTGAGCTTCTTCCCCCGATAACGACAGGAAATTGGCGCCATGTCTCTGACTGCGTGATTTTGTACCAATTTGGGTGCCCCATCCTTGCGGCGTATTTGTCTTTGCCGCAAGGGTGGGAGGTATGAATTCATACGCTCAGAGACCGAGCAGGCAGAACGAAAGATATTCCGGACAAACCGGCCCACGCGCAGCCGCCGCTCCCTTACCCAACCCAAAACGAAGGCCGATCCGCTGAGCGGACCGGCCTTCGTTTTCATTCGTAGTCTTTCATCGACAGCCAGGACAAGATCTTTCACACCATCTGCGAGCAGTCAGCCGCCGGAGTCTGCTGGTCAGATCTCCCAGCGCAACAACGCCGCAGCCACCGAGAATCCCGCGCCGACAGCGGCCATCAGCACCAACTCGCCCTTGTTCAGCTTGCCCTCTTCGACAGCCGTCTCGATCGCCAGCGGGATGGTGCCGGCCGAGGTGTTGCCGTATTTTTCAATGTTGACGATCACCCGGTCCTTCTCGATTCCCAGCCGGTCGGCGGTGGATTGGATGATGCGCAGATTGGCCTGATGAGGAATGAAGCAGCCCAGCTCCGCGCCGGTCACGCCATTGCGCTCCAGCAGCTTCGCGGTTGATTCGGACATCTTGCGCACGGCGAACTTGTACACCGCCGGGCCGTCCTGATGAATGTAGTGCATCTTCTTGTCCACGGTCTCGTGGGTCGCGGGATTCAGGCTGCCGCCAGCCGGCATATTCAACGCCACGCCGCCCGCTCCGTCGATCTCGTGCACGTAGTCGATGAAGCCGATCTCGCCCTCTTCGGCCGGCTCCACCAGCACCGCTCCGCCGCCGTCGCCAAACAGGACGCAAGTCGTCCGGTCGGTGTAGTCGGTCATGCGCGTGTTGGCGTCGGCGCCGCAGACCAGAACTTTTTTGTGCGCCCCGCTCTCCACCATCTTCACGCCCGCCTGCAGCGCAAACATGAACCCCGAGCAGCCGCCTGAAACGTCGAATCCCCACGCCCCCTTGGCGCCGATCTTGTTCTGCACCAGGCAGGCCGTCGAGGGAAACATCATGTCCGGCGTCACCGTGCCCACCATGATCACTTCCACCTCGCTGGCCTCAATGCCCCGCATCGCCAGGCACTTCTTTGCCGCTTCGGTGCAGATATCGCTCACGCCCAGGCCCTTGGCCAGCACGTGCCGCTCACGGATGCCGGTCCGCTCCATGATCCACTGGTCGTTGGTGTCGACCATGTTTTCCAGGTCTTGATTGGTCAGAACTTGAGGAGGAACGTAGGTTCCGAACGCCGTGATCTTGGCGCGCCGGCCCACGATGGGGCGAACAATAAGGCTCAATGCATTTCTCCTTGCGGCTGAACAGGCCAGCGGATCGCGGAAACCCCTGATCGCTGGCCCCTGATCTCAATAAAAAAGCGCCGGGTGACCTACTGCGCCCGTACTAGCCCGTTACCGTTGCTTCCTTCCGGACCTGGCGGGGTTGGCGGGATTACGTCGCGTAGGACCCGGCACTTGTTGATTTTAGCACCTCTGAAGGACGCGAACATCGGCGACTCGGAAAGGGTCGAGTGTCGCCGATCTCGTGCTGGCAAATCGGCAATCGCCTCATCCCTGCATCTCACTCACCACCGCCGCAAACTTCGGCAAGCCCGCCTTCAGCCGTTCCAACACAGACGCACGCGATTGCCCGATTGCGCTCGCCTGCCTATCCAGCACGTTCAGAACTTCCACCGGATTGCGATGAAGCAGACCCATCAGAAACTCATCCGGCGAATGTACGGAGATCCTGTGTGGCTTCAACACCCGCTGAGGAAAATGGCGAAGATTGAAGGTCACAATCGCCCGCGCATGCGCATGGATTGCCGCTGCAATCACATGCCTGTCGCCAGGGTCAGGAATCTCTGGAATGCAGCTTAATTGGCTGGGAGAAACCTGCACACAGGCATCTTGAAAGGCCTCTTGCATAAACCGCAACCGTCGCTCGATCTGACTCGTCGAACGCCCGAATTTCTCCAGTGTTCGGCTAACCTCCGTCAGAGTTTCGGCACTCCACAAAGGACGAAAAAGCGCATATTCCTCGGCGCAACGCAGCAGCGTGTCGCACAGCGGCATCGGCGACAAAACGCACGCATCCAGCACCACCGAGTCATTGCTATTCAAGCCGCATACCATTCACCGGTATTGCATCGTAGGTTCCATCCGCTATCTCTGCACGGACCAAGTCGTCCAATGCCTTCCGCTGCGCATCCCGCCTGACCTTGTACGCCAGCAGGTCGCGCGCATACACCCGCCGATGCGTCCCCACTTTGTGAAAAGGAATCTGCCACTGCTCCAATAGCTGCACCAGAAACTGCCGCGAGACATTCAAAATCCGTGCGGCTTTCATCGTCGTCAGCTCCGCGTTTTCTTCCAGGATCATGACCGGGCGTCCCGCCTTCAGCTCCTCTTGCACATGCTTAAGAAACGAATCCAGATCGGTTGGAAGAAGTCGAGTCTTCCCGAGCAGACCAAAATCAAGCAGCTTCGCATGGTAATCCAGAATCGCGTTATAGCGAACCTCCGGCCGATCCCGTTCGGAATTTGGAATCCCGGTCTTCTCTCCATGAGCAAGCATCGTGTGCCTCCTAGACGCTATAAACGCTACAAACACTCTATATTAATCTGTCCAAAATCGCCAGAAGGTTGCAAGAAACTGAAACTCGCCTCAGTTTTCCATCCCCGCTACAATGAAACTGTGAGCAAAAATCCCTCCCCCGCGGCCCCTTCCGTGGGCTTCATCTCGTTAGGCTGCCCCAAAAACCTCGTCGATTCCGAGGTGATGATGGGCCTGCTGGACCGCGCCGGCGCACGGCTGACCATCCATCCCGAAGAGGCCGAAATCCTCATCGTCAACACCTGCAGCTTCATCGACACGGCCAAGCAGGAATCGATCGACACCATCCTCGAAATGGCGCGCCACAAGACCACCGGCCGGGCGCGCAAGCTGATCGTCGCCGGCTGCCTCGTCGAGCGCTACCGCGACGAAATCCGCGTGAGCATCCCGGAGGTGGACGCCGTCGTCGGCACCGGCGAGTTGGAGGCGATTCTCGAAGCCGCCGGCCTCACGCCATCGCCAGCCGCGCCTGCGCTCTTCAACATCCTCGGCAGCGTGGGTTCAGCAGAGGTCCATCCTGGCCAGGAATCGCTCTCCGGCACGCACAAACAGACTGCGCAGAAGCCCGACGCTGACCCTGAATCGTCGCAGGGCGCGGTTTCGGTTTTGTGTCAGGGCACGACTTCAGTCGTGCCGAAGGTACCGCAAGATGAAAGCGGGGCTTTAGCCCCTGAGGGAGTTTCCGCCTCCAAGCGCGCCCCAAACGAGAACAGCCCGAAGGGCCGGCCGGAGGGCGACCTGCGCGAGCAGCAAGGCCGCTTCCGGCGCGACACCTGGCAGGGCGCGGCGCATCTGCTGCCCACCTACCTCTACGACGAAAACACCCCCCGGCTCCTGACCACGCCCAAATCCTCGGCCTACATCAAAATCGCCGAAGGCTGCGACCACCCCTGCTCGTTCTGCGTCATCCCCAACCTGAGGGGCAAGTTCCGCTCGCGCCGCTTCGAATCGGTCGTCGCCGAAGCCCGCCAGCTTGTCGCCCGCGGCGTCGGCGAGATCACCCTCATCGGCCAGGACACCACCTGCTACGGCGAAGACCTGGGCTTGAAGGACGGCCTGGCCATGCTGCTGGACGAGTTGGCGCGGATTGAAGGCCTGCGCTGGCTGCGCTTCCTTTACGCCTATCCCAACCGCATTACCGGCAAACTGCTTGACGTCATCGCCCGCCACGACAATATCTGCAAGTACCTCGACCTTCCTTTGCAGCACGCGGCCCCTTCGGTTTTGAAGCGCATGAAGCGCGGCGGCGGCGCAGATATTTTCCTCAAGACATTGGAAAAAGTCCGTGCAGCCGTCCCTGGCGTCGTCCTGCGCACCTCGTTCATCGCCGGTTTCCCGGGCGAATCCGTCCGTGATTTTGAAATTTTGCAGGAGTTCATTCAGGAGGCGAAGTTCGATTGGCTGGGCGTCTTCAGCTATTCGGACGAAGAGGGATCGGGAGCCTTCGCGCTCGATCAGAAAATCTCCGCGCGCACCATCGCAGCCCGCAAAAACAAGCTCATGAAGCTGCAACAGGCGATCAGCAAGCGCGCCAAGCAGCAGTGGGTGGGCCGCGAGCTGGTGCTGCTGGCCGAAGGCGAAAGCGAGGAGACGCCGCTGCTCTGGGAGGGCCGCACTGCCTTCCACGCTCCGGAGATCGACGGCAAGGTGTACATCAACGACTTCGGCGAATCTCGAAACTCTGGAGCACGGCCGCTTCTACCCCGCCCAGATCACCGAAGCCCACGACGTACGACATCGTGGCGCGGGTGGCCGGCGAAGCGCTATAAGAATCGTTGAAAACTCCAAGCTCTGTATCAGGGCACGACTTCAGTCGTGCCGTAGACCGAGCAAAATTGCGGGGCTCGAAGCCCCTGAGGGCTGAGTTTCCGGATTGCGCCGATTCAACAAGTTTCCAAGGCGGTGCGCGTAAAGGCGGACCGCTGTAAAGTAATAGAAATCATGCCCGCCAAGAAAAAATCCGTCAAACTGCTCCACTGCCCCACCTGCGGCATGCTGGTGCGCATCAAGGACGAGGACTTCCCTTTCTGCAGCGACCGCTGCCGCAAGATCGACCTCGGCAAGTGGGCCACGGGCGTCTACAAGATCAGTTCGCCGGTGCTCGACCCTGAGGTCCTCGACGACCTGGGCGGCCTGAGCGGCCGTTCGCGAAACTTCGGCGAGGAGGAGTAAAACAGGAAGGGACGCCGCGCTTTGTTTGAAGCCCCGAACCTCAAGCAGAGCCGGAAGACGAGGAGAATCATGAGAGACTTGCCGCTTTCGCGCGTTTTTCGCCTCATCGAGCCCGGACCCGTTGTGCTGGTTACCACCGCAGGTAAAGGCGGCCCCAACATCATGACGATGAGCTGGCATATGATGATGGAGTTTGTGCCGCCCTTGATCGGCTGCGTCATCGGACCCTGGGATTTCAGTTACAAGGCATTGCGCGCGACCAGGGAATGCGTGATCGCCATTCCGACCGTCGATCTGACCAGTAAAGTCGTCGAAATAGGAAACTGCTCGGGCAAGGAAGTCGACAAATTCAGCGTTTTCGGGTTGACCGCCAAGCCGGGAAAGCTCGTTCAAGCGCCGCTGATTGCCGAGTGCCTGGCGAACATCGAGTGCAAGGTCGCGGATACGAGAATGGCGAACAAATACGGACTCGTCATCCTTGAAGGCGTCAAGGCGTGGATCGACTCGAAACGGGCCGAGCGCCGGACGATTCACGCCAACGGCGACGGCACCTTCGTTGTCGATGGCCCCATCATCGATATGAAGAAAAAAATGATTAAATGGAAAGAGTATCTCTGACCCATGTCTTCCATCTCTCAATCTGATCGCGGCGCGACTCCCGCCATTCATAAGACGTTTTGGGCCTGGGCGGTCGCCACATTCTTTGGCGCGGGCAGGGGCAAACCCGGCCCCGGCACCTGGGCCTCGGTGGCCGCCGTGCTGCTTTGGGCCGCGCTGGCCTGGGGAGCGCATCCGGCCGATTCGACCCTGTTTTTCGCGCTGCTGGCGGGCATTGCGCTGGCCATCGGCCTGGGCATTCCCGCCGCCACCCTCGTCGAGCGCGAAAGCGGCCGCCACGATCCGGGCTTTGTGGTCATCGACGAGGTGGCCGGCCAGTGGGTCGCCCTCCTCGGCAGCCACGCCAACTGGCGTCACGCCCTGCTTGCCCTGCTTCTGTTCCGGTTCTTCGACATTCTCAAGCCCTTCCCTGTCCGCCGGCTCGAACGGCTGCCAGAGGGATGGGGCATCGTCTTCGATGACGTGGCTGCGGGGCTGTATGCTTTGGGTGTAGCATCTGTGTTGCATTTGTGGATTTAGGAAGATTGTGGACGAAATCTGGGCTGGTGTGCTGGCATGGCCTCATTCGCGCCATGAATCGGCAAAATCAGCACGGGTTTCAGCCACTGAGGGTCGATTCTCGGATTCGAGATAGACTTTCAACAACTCCTTTGAGGTCAAGCCATGGCCCGCGCCAGTACACAACCCGCCGCTGAAGCCTTCCCCGAGCCACGCATCGACGACATTGTGCCCGCCGCCGCGCTGCCAGGGGGAGAAATCGAGCTGATCGGCGCCAATCTCGGTCCGCTTCCCGCGGGTCCGTCGGCCGCGCTGCCTTTTGTCGTCATGGACGATCTGCCCGCCCAGGTGCTGATGAGCCGCCCTGGCCGCCTGGCCTTGCGCGTCCCTGAAGACGCCACCACCGGCATGATCGAAGTTCACAGTGCTGCCGGCCTGAGCAACACCGCTCCGGTGCGCGTGGCCCGCCAGCTCTCCGACGGCCTGCACCCGGTCACCAGCCCTGCCGTCAGCCGCTCCGGCATGATCTATGCCACCATCTCCGGCCAGCGCGGCAAGCAGACCCCTGTCTCCGTGGTGCGCATCAGCCCCGACGGCCGCGGAACCCCTTTCGTCACCGGAATTCTCAACGCCACCGGTCTGGCTTTCTCGCCCGAAGGCGACCTGTTCGTCACCTCGCGCGCCGAGGGCAACGTCTATCGCATCGACGAAGGCGGCGAGCCAGCACTCTACGCCGAGGGCATGGGCGTGGCCACTGGCGCGGTTTTTGACGCCGACGGCAACCTCTTCGTCGGCGACCGCAGCGGCACCATCTTCAAGATCAATCCCGGAGCGCCAGATCTTCGTCTACGCCACGCTCGAACCCAGCGTCGCGGCCTATCACCTGGCCATCGATGCCGCCGGCACGCTCTTCGTCACCGGACCCACGCTCTCCTCGAACGATGCCATCTGGGCCATCGAGCCGAACGGCGAGGCCCGCGCCTGGTACCGCGGGCTGGGGCGGCCGCAGGGCCTGGCGCTGGACCACGAAGGAAACGTCTACCTGGCCGCCTGCCTCCATGGCCGCCGCGGCCTGGTGCGCGTCACGCCCCAAGGCGAGGCGTCGCTGGTCGTGGCCGGCGCCAATCTGGTCGGCGTCGCATTTTCTCCGCTCGGCACCACCATTCTGGCCACCAACGAAGCCGTTTATGATGTGGACCTGGGAGTCGAAGGACTTTCAGCTTTAGCTGTTAGCTCCTGGCTTGTTCCCTGGGTAGCTCGAACGGGTGCGGAGAAGTCCGAATACGTTCGCCGCCGCGATTCACAAGCTAAAAGCTAAAGCTAGGAGCTAGAAGCTGCTTTATGAAATCCGAAATCATCGCCGTCGGCTCCGAGATGCTCACCCCCTTCCGCCAGGACACCAACTCTCTTTATCTGACCGAAAAACTCAACGAGCTCGGCGTCACCGTCGCCTTCAAGACCATCGTCGGCGACCGCCGCAAGGATCTGGTCAACGCCATTCGCACCGCGCTGGGCCGCACCGACATTGTCGTTCTGATGGGCGGCCTCGGCCCCACCGAAGACGATCTGACCCGCGAAGCCGTGGCCGAAGCGCTCTCGCTCACCCTGCGCCGCGACGCCTCTCAGGTGGCCGCCCTGCATGCCCGCGCCGCCACCTGGCGCATGCCCATGCCGCAGAACAACCTCAAGCAGGCCGACGTGCTCGAAGGCGCGACCATCTGCCCAACCCCAACGGCAGCGCCCCCGGCCAGTGGCTCGACACCACCTATGCCGGCTACCGCAAGCTGCTCATGCTGCTTCCCGGCCCGCCCAACGAGTGCCGTCCGCTCTTCGACGCCGAGTGCGTTCCCCGCCTGCGCGCGCTTCTGCCCCCGGCCGCCATCGCCAAGCGCACCCTGCGGGCGGCCATGATCCCCGAGTCCCAGGCCGACAAGCTGCTGGCGCCCATCTACACCACCTACGCTGACGTAGAAACCACCATCCTGGCCAAGCCGGCGACATCCAGCTCACGCTGCTCTGCTCCAAATCCAGCGCCGAGGCTGCCGCGCGCGCGTCGATGAGCTGGCCGGACGCATGGAGGAGGCTCTCGAAGACTGGCTCTACTCCTCTGGCAACGAGTCTTCCGAGTCTCTGGAGCAGATCGTTCTTTACTACCTCGGCCTGCGCCAATCCACCCTGGCCGTGGCCGAAAGCTGCACCGGCGGCCTGATCTCTCAGCGCATCACCTCCGTTCCCGGCAGCTCGCGCTCCTTCCT
>CAWBHO010000048.1:0-7697 GCA_963788415.1 uncultured Acidobacteriaceae bacterium
GTAAAGGTGATCGAGATCGTGATCACCTTCCAACTCGAGCACCGCTTCTCCAAGAAGCAAATCTTCGAGATGTACGCCAATGAGATTAATCTTGGCCAGCGCGGCAGCTTCTCCATCGACGGCTTTGGCGAGGCCTCCCAGGCCTACTTCGGCAAGGATGTGCGCCAGCTCGACCTGGCCGAATGCGCCATGCTGGCCGGCATCATTCAGCGGCCCAACTACTTCAATCCCTACCGCCATCCCGACCGCACCATCGAGCGCCGCAACCTGGTGCTGGATTCGATGGTGGAGACCGGCGCCATCACCAAGGAGCAGGCCGAGCACGCCAAGGCAGGAGCCGCTGCATCTGTCCGCGGCCAGCGTGGACGCCAGCGAAGCGCCCTACTTCGTCGATCTGGTGCATGAGCAGCTGCTGCAAAAGCTGGGCGACCGCGACTTCAACCGCGAAGGCCTGCGCATCTACACCTCGCTCGATCCCGACCTGCAGCGCGTGGCCACCGCGGCCGTCGAATCCACCATGCACGTCATCGATGAGCAGGTGGACAAGCTGCACGCGCACGACAGAAACCGGGCGAGACCTACCACGTATCCGCAGGTGGCGCTGGTGGCGCTCAATCCCCACACCGGCCAGGTGCTGGCGCTGGTCGGCGGACGCAGCTATGGCAACTCGCAGTTGAACCACGCCGTCGCCAAGCGGCCCACCGGCTCCATCTTCAAGCCCTTCGTCTACGCCGCGGCCTTTCAACACCGCCGTCGAAGGCACCATGCTGCCCGGCCAGACCAAGCTCTTTTCGCCGGTGACCATGCTCAGCGACGAGCAGACCACCTACGACGTGGGCGGTCAGGAGTACACGCCGCGCAACTTCGAAGGCGAATATCACGACCAGGTGACGGCGCGCTACGCCCTGCAGCGGTCGCTGAACAACGCCACCATCGGCCTGGCCGCCATGGTGGGCTTCGATCGCGTGGCCGCGCTGGCCCGCGAAGCCGGCATCAAGAGCGCCCGCGGCACGCCATCGGTGGCCATCGGCTCCTACGACGCCACGCCGCTCGACATGGCCGGCGCTTACACCGTCTTTGCCAACAACGGCCTGCACCTCGACCCCTGGATGCTGGCCAGCGTGCGCACCCCCACCGGCGACGTCATCACCGACTACTCGCCCACTTCCAACCAGGTTCTGGACCCGCGCGTGGCCTATCCTGACCACCAGCATGATGGAGAACGTGCTGCAGGGCGATGGCACCGGCGCCGGAGTGCGCGGCATGGGATTCTACTGCTCCCGCCGCGGGCAAGACCGGCACCAGCCACGATGCATGGTTCGCCGGCTACACCAGCAACCTGCTGTGCATCGTGTGGGTGGGCAACGACGATTACACCGACGTGAAGATTGAAGGAGCACGGGCCGCCGCGCCCATCTGGGCAGCGTTCATGAAGCGGGCGATTCAGCTTCCGCAGTACTCCGACACCAATGCGTTCACACTGCCCGATGGTGTCGAAATCGTAAGCCTCGACAAGGTCACCAACCTGCTCGCCGATGATTCCTGCCCGGACGATTATCAGGCGGCATTTCTCGAAGGGACAGCACCCCTGCAGACCTGCGACCACCCGGATGATCACCGCAACATGCTGCAAAAGATCTTCGGGGTAGGGAAGAGCGGAAACTAGAGCAAATTTACTTTTGGTGTAGAGCGGTTTTGAAAGCGCTCGGCTTCAGCCGTGCCACAAAGCACTGGCGGACGGTCCAGGTACCAGGGGCTGTGAGTTCTGCCAACATGGGCGGGCGCCCCAGGTCTCGATTTTGAAGACCTGGAGCACACAGTCAGGAGCTAAACGCAGCTGTCAGTACTTGACGATGCCGCAGAACGAATCCGGCTTGAGGCTGGCGCCGCCCACCAGCGCGCCGTCAATCTCTTCCTGGCCGATCAGCGAGGTGGCGTTGTCCGGCTTCACGCTGCCGCCGTAGAGAATGCGCATGTTGGCCGCGATTCCCGCGCCCAGCAGCTTGGCCACTTCCGCGCGGATGATCGTGTGCGCCTCGACGGCCATCTCCGGCGTGGCGGTCTTGCCGGTGCCGATGGCCCACACCGGCTCGTAGGCAATGACGATCGGCGCGGCCATTTCGACCGTGATGCCGGCAAAGGCGCCCGCAATCTGCGTTTTGAGCACTTCGGCGGTCTTGCCGCCCTCGCGCTCGGCCAGCACTTCGCCCATGCAGACCACCGGGACAAGCCCGTGCTTCAGCGCGGTGTGCAGCTTCTTGTTAACGATTTCGTCGGTTTCGGCAAAGTACTGCCGGCGCTCGGAGTGGCCGATCAGGGTGTGCGTTCCGCCCACGGCCTTCAGTTGGCCCACCGAAGTCTCGCCCGTGAAGGCGCCCTCCTCGGCAAAATGAATGTTCTGGCAACCCACCGCGACGTTGGAGCCTTTGGCGGCGGCAATCACCGTGGGCAACAGAACGGGCGAGGGAAACAGGGCGATCTCGTCGCGAGAGTGGCCGGCAACGAGCGGCAAAAACGCATCGACGAACGCCTTGGCTTCAGCCGGCGTCTTGAACATCTTCCAGTTAGCGGCAATCAGAGCTTTACGGGGCATTTTTCAGGACTCCTCGGCTTAATTTTAGTGGATGGAATTGCCGCGCGGGGTGACGGCGGGCACAATGGGCAGCATTGCACCGTAACAAGCGTCAAAACGAGAAATCAAACGTGCAGCACTTCCGTGCAGAAGACGCTCGCCTTCAGAATCTTCGTGCGGCCCAGCTTATCCAGTTGCAGCAGCCCCGATCGCTTGTCCCCGGTGACCGCATAGTCGGGCTGCGCCGCTTCGATCAGATCGAGAAGAAAGTTGTCCGTCGGATCGGCGGCCTCATGCCGGTGGGGCAACGATGCCTGCCAGACAGAAGCTCCGTAGAGGTTGTTCAGCATCTTGCCGATCTGGTGCGGTTGAAAGAGATCGCGAAATTTAGGGTTGCGGCTGGCCTCGCGAATCTCATCGATCTGCTGCGAACTCGTGAGCAAAGAAAACCTGCCATCCCGCCAAGCATGGAGGATGCGCGCAGGCGAGCTACACGGCGAAATCAGCGCGCTGAAATAGATATTGCTGTCGAGCAGAACCAGCATCAGCGCATCCGCGTCCGGGCCCAGACTAGAGACTCTTCTACGGCTGCTTCGATCTCTTCGTACGGCACGTTCGCGTTGTGCTCATGAACTGCCTTGAGGGCTGTATCGAAGATGTGCTTGTTCACAGCCTCCTCCACGAAGCGCGAGATCTCGCCCTTTTTGCTTCTGCCTTCGGAGGCAAGAAGCTGGCGCAAGTCTTTGTCGGTTTGCTTGGAGACGACAAGATTCCAGCGGGTGGTGGTAGTGGACATGAGACGCCCTCGGTTTCCAATATACACCTAAACAGATAAACACACAAACACCGATAGATCGGCGCGATTCAGCCGAGAGCGAAGACGACAGATTCCGAAAAGGACTGGAATATGGCCGCATCCATTTGCGCAGAATCGATCCTTTGCCTGAAAGACACATCCGGCCATGTCTGCCGGCCGGATGTGCCGTTCGTATTCGTCCGTAGCCTCCGCGCCGAAGGCGGTTGGCCGCACCGCAGGTTTCTACTTGTCCGTCAGCGCTTCCACGCCGGGCAACTTTTTGCCCTCCAGGAACTCAAGCGAGGCCCCGCCGCCGGTGGAGATGTGGGTGATCTGGTCGGCAAGTCCGGTCTTGTTGATGGCCGAAACCGAATCGCCGCCGCCGATGATGGAGATGGCCTGCTTGTTGGCCGCAACCGCCTTGGCGATGGCGTTCGTGCCGACGGCGAAGCGGGGAAATTCGAAGACCCCCGCCGGGCCATTCCAGACAATCGTGCGGGCCGTCGCGACCACTTTCTCAATAGCCGCGATCGACTTGGGGCCGATGTCCAGGCCCTGCCAATCGGCGGGAAAATCGACCGCGCAATCCCACGGCTGGGTCTTGGCGTCGGCCGAAAAGCTGTCGGCCAGGATGTTATCGACGGGCAGCAGCAGCTCGACGCCCTTGGCCTTGGCCTTGTCGAGCGCCGCCTTGGCCATGTCGATCTTGTCCTCTTCCACCAGGCTCTTGCCGGTGGCCACGCCCAGCGCGCGCTGGAAGGTATAAGCCATGCCGCCGACGATGACCAGGGTGTTCACCTTGTCGAGCAGATTGCTGATCACGTCGATCTTGCCGGAGATTTTTGACCCGCCGATGATGGCCACGAACGGCTTTTCCGGCGATTCGAGCGCCTTTCCGAGGTAAGTGATCTCCTTTTCCATCAGCAAACCGGCCACGGCTGGCTTCAGGAAATGAGTGATGCCTTCGGTGGAGGCGTGGGCGCGATGGGCTGAACCGAAGGCGTCGTTGACGTAGACCTCGGCGAGCGACGCCAGCGCCTTCGAGAAGGCCGGATCGTTGGCCTCCTCTTCCGGATGGTAGCGAAGGTTTTCAAGCAGCAGCACCTGGCCGGATTCAAGCTGGCGAGCCATCTCCGAAGCCACTTCGCCGATGCAGTCCGGCGCAAAGGCCACGTTGACCTTCTCGCCCAACGCCTTGTCCAGCAGCTCGCGCAGCCGGTCGACGACCGGGCGCAGGGAGTACTTAGGATTGGGTTTGCCCTTGGGACGGCCCAGGTGCGATGCCAGGATCACCTTGGCCTTGTGCTTCAGGGCGTATTGGATGGTGGGAAGCGTGGCCACGATGCGGGTGTCGTCGGTGATCGTCGAGCCGTCCTCGGTGAGCGGCACGTTGAAATCGACGCGGATGAAGACCCGCTTGTTGGCCAGATCGATGTCGCGAATGGAGAGCTTGGGCATGGGAATCACTCCGGGAGAGAACTTGAAGTTCCCCGCCCGAAGGCTGGCGGCGCGAGCTCTTGCGGGCGGAGAGAGAAGAAGTCGATGGCTTAGCCGGAGCGCGCGCCTTGCCGGACAAGGCCGACAAGGCGCGCGCTGGACAAAGCTGCTTTTACAGGCCCTTCTTGGCCAGGAAGCTGATCAGATCGACGACGCGGTTCGAATAGCCCCACTCGTTGTCGTACCAGCTGAGCACCTTGACGCTGTTGCCGACCACCTTGGTCAGCGGCGCGTCCACGATCGAGCTGCGCTCGTCGCCCTTGAAGTCGGAGCTGACCAGCAGGTTGGTGTCGTAGCCCAGAATGCCCTTCAACTCGCCCTCGGAGGCCTTCTTGAAGGCGGCGTTCAGGGCTTCGGCGGTGATGGTCTTCTCGGCGATGAAGGTCAGATCGACGATGGAGACGTTGGGCGTGGGGACGCGGATGGCGAAGCCGTCCAGCTTGCCCGAGCTCTCCGGGATGACCAGCTTGAGGGCCTTGGCGGCGCCGGTCGAGGTGGGAATCATGCTCAGCGCGGCGGCGCGGGCGCGGCGGATATCCTTGTGCGGCGTGTCCAGAATGACCTGATCGTTGGTATAGCTGTGGATGGTGGTCATGATGCCGCTGACGATGCCGCATGTCTCCAGAATGACCTTGACGACCGGCGCCAGGCAGTTGGTGGTGCAGCTGGCGTTCGACAGAATGTTGTGCTTGGCCGGATCGTACTTGTCCTGGTTGACGCCCAGCACGATGGTCAGATCCTCGTTCTTGGCGGGAGCCGAGATGATGACCTTCTTGACCGTTGTTCCGAGGTGAGCCTTCGCCTTTTCCGCGTCGGTAAAGAAGCCGGTCGATTCGATCACAATCTGTGCGCCGACGGAAGCCCAGTCCAGCTTGGCGGGGTCGCGCTCGGAGAAGACCTTGATCTTCTTGCCATCGACGGTAATGAAGTCTGCGCCGGAGGTGACTTCGTTCTTCAGGTTGCCCAGAATCGAGTCGTACTTGAGCAGATGGGCCAGGGTCGCCGGGCTGGTCAAATCGTTGACGGCGACAAAATCGATCTCGGGATCGCCGAGCGCGGCCCGTAAAACATTGCGGCCAATGCGGCCAAAGCCGTTGATACCAACCTTAATTGCCATATGTGTTTTCTCCTTCATAGTCAGTGATGCTGTGGTTTGAGCGCGTTCGAGAGTGCTCTGGTTCGTCGGCTGGAAACCGCCCACCGGGCAATTCCACCAAACTCATGATCGTAGCATTGTCGGCAACGGAGACGAAATCCAGAACGCGATTTCTCCCGCTTTAGGCAAACTCCCCTGTATCCAGAGTATGCCCTTTTCGACATAGAATCGTATGTGATGGCGTGCACAGCAGTTGCAGTCCCCTCGGGCGATATGGTATCCCGGTATTAGCACACAGGTGTCGAAGGTGGCATGAGAAGACGCTCGAGACGTACCCCCAATATTTCGGAATCGACAGGCAAGATAGGCCAGGAACTTCCATCGAATCAGCCATTACCGCTGGTCCCACTCTATCCGGAGGAAGCTTCCACCCCACCTCCGCAGCCGCGCGCGCACCGGCTTCATAGCACCCCCCCGAGACCAGCCGGGCAGCGGCGGGAAGAGCTGGGCACGGTTGGTGAGCGAACCGTCAAGCCAGCGCCTCCAGCCAGGCAGGAATGGAACGAACCGGCCGGCTCCGGGCGCCTGGAACTCGAAACCCAGCCGGAGATGCCCTCCCTCCCTCCACCGGAGGCCGAGGCGGCAGAACGCTCGCCCCAGTCTCCCAAGGGGTATGTCATTCTGGCCATTGGCCTGCCGGGTTCGGGAAAGACCACCTGGTTCCGGCGCCGCGGCGTGACTCCGCTCTCGAGCGACCTGCTGCGCAGCATTCTTTTCGACGATGTGGAGGAACAGCGCTATCAGGGGCTGGTTTTTTCCACTTTGCGGTCGCTTTTGCGCGCCCGGTTGATTGCGCGCATGCCCTGGAACTACGTGGACGCCACCAATCTCTCCGTCCATGAGCGCAGCCAGTGGATCAAGATGGCCAAAAGCTTTGGCTACGAGGTGCAGGCGGTCTTTTTCGACGTGCCTTTGGACCTCTGCCTGGAACGCAACAGCAAGCGCGATCGCTCGGTGAGCGAAGAGGTCATGCGCAAGATGGCCGAAAAGCTCAAGCCACCGGTCTTTGAAGAGGGATTCGCCAAGATCATCGTGGTGAGGGTGAAGAACGCGGGCTGAAGCCACTCCGCCTCGGCCAAGGCGTTCCATCCGATTCAGACTCAGCCGAGCCGTTCTCGGGCGAGTCCGATTCTTTCGAGTGAGACGAGGATCAAATTGAAAGGGCGCGGCTTCGGTTGCGCCCTTTCAAATCTCCTGCCTCGTTTCGCCGCCTTCAGCAGCGCACAATCTTCGCCGAGTCGATGCCTTTGGTGGCATTGCGGGTGTCCACCACCAGCTGCGATTCGTCGACGATCGCCTGGTAATCGTAGGTCGAGTGGTCGGTGACGATCACCACGGCGTCATACTGGTTCAGATTTTCGAGCGGCGTGTTGGTCATCTTCAGGTCGTAGTGCCGTCCGTGGCCCACGGCAGGGAAGTAGGGATCGTTGTAGGCCACCTGGGCGCCCTTTTCGCGCAGTAGTTCGATGATGGTCAGCGACGGAGACTCGCGCAGGTCGTCGATGTCGCGCTTGTAAGCCACGCCCAGCACCAGCACCTTCGATCCCTTGATGGATTTGCGCTGATCGTTCAGCCCGGCGGCGATCTGCTCGATCACAAAGTAGGGCATATTCGTGTTGACCTCGCCGGCCAACTCGATGAAACGGGTGCGAAAGTCGAACTGCTTTGCCTTCCAG
>CAWBHO010000049.1:0-6137 GCA_963788415.1 uncultured Acidobacteriaceae bacterium
GACTTACTCAGCATCCTCGGCGTTTTTGCGCGAACTTTTTAACTTTATCGAACTTTCATCTTCCTGTCAACCTTAATCTTTATCTTCGTTCGAGGCCGCTCCAACACGCTGTTGGCGGTATGTCCTCGCTTGCGAATTAGGATGAGTCTGACTTAGATCAAGTCCGGGTCAAAAACCTCGCACAGCGCAAAATATCAAAGAGCGGCCAGCGCACAGCGCCTGAGCCCACAGGGCTCACAGGAGAAAAACTCCTGGGTCTTGCAATGGCTTGTTCTCTGTAGGATTCCCAACAGGGGATTCAGGGGCTACCGCCTCAACTGACCCAACGAACCAGCATTACAACTTGCTTCCCACTTCCCTCATCGGGCAGGCATTTAAGCCACCGGGAGGCTATCCGTTCATCTGCAACTTTCCGAGAGTAACAGAAGCCGCTCTCGTTTGCAAGTGGCGTCCGGCAAAAGCCGTATTCACCTCGTTGCAACTTTCCGAGAGTAACAGAACCTGCTCTCGATTGCAAGTGGCGTTCGGCAGAAGCCGTGTTGACCCCCTTGCGACTTCCTGAGAATAGCAAGGGCCCGGATCGATTGCAAGCCCGCTGCCTGTGGAAAGCTCACACTTCTGTGGGAAAGTCCGGTTTTGGCTGCTCCACATTCGCAATCAAGGCTTGGCTATAACCCCTAAGTCCGTGAGTCCATTGACAAAGAACTGCATTGCCAGGGCCACCAATAAAAGTCCCATGATGCGCACAAGGATGCGAATGCCGGTCTCGCCCATCACTTTGCGCACACGGCCGGCTCCCGACAGCACCCAATAAGAGATCAGAGCGGTCAGCCCGATCGAGGCGAGAATCGCCCCCATCTCCCAGTGCCAGAGCGAAGGCACTTGGCCCACCAGCACCATCACCGAAGAAATCGCTCCCGGGCCGGCCAGCATGGGAATGCCCAAGGGCACGATGCCGGCATCTTCCTTGTGCGCCGCCTCCTCGGTTTCACCCATTGCCTCCTGCGTGGGGGAGCGTTTGGCTTCGAGCATGTCAAGGCCAATGAGCAGCAGAATCAGCCCTCCGGCGATTTCAAAGGCCGGCAGGGTGATGCCAAAGAGGTGGAAAATCAACTGTCCGCCCAAGGCGAAGCTGCTCAGCACGATGAAGCAGGTCACCGCTCCCTTGCGCGCCACTCGCTTGCGCCGCGCCGGGTCCGCGCTTTCGGTAATGGCCAGAAACGACGGGATCGCGGCAAATGGATCGACAAGGAAGAAGATCGAACTGAGCGCCAGCAAGGAAAAGCGCACCAACGGCGCGCGGCTCAACTCGTTAAACGCCGTTTCGGCGGAATTGGTCCAAATCATTTCTTGAGGCTAGATCATTTTTCTTTTAGCCGCCAGAGGCAGAAACCGGCCCCGACGTGGATTCTGGGAGTTCAAAGGGGCTGGCATCAAGGCCGGGATTCGCTGTTTGCACGCGCCTTTTCCGGCTGCTCCCTCAGCGTAAAAGCCGCACGATCAGCTTCAAGCCCTGTGCGTGCATTCAAGCCGCAAAGTCGATAAACCCGCGCTGGGGATCGGTGGAGATCAACTTCACTTCCACCCTGTCGCCTACATCCAACCCTTTGCCGCCGTGAACCAGCATTCCGTCCACGTGCGGGTCGAGGGTGCGGACAAATGTGCCGTACTGGTTGACGCCGGTGACGATTGCGCGGAAGCTTTGTCCGATGCGCGGGTGCAGCACGACCGCGGCGATGCGCTTCTGCATCTCGCGCTCCACCTTGCGCGCGCCGTCTTCCATCAAGGTGCAGCGCACTGCAATCGCGTCAAGCTGGTCCGCAGAATAGGGCTGTGACGCCTTGGCCAGCCAGGCCTTCAAAAGGCGCTGTGTCACCACATCTGGAAAGCGGCGGTTGGGGGCGGTCGAATGGGTGTAGTCCACAACCGCCAGACCGAAGTGGCCGGGCGAGACCTCGTTCGGCCTTACCAGCACGTATTCACCGGGGCCCATCAGCTTGACGACACCCAACGAAAGGTCAGGAAAGTGGTCGGGATCTTTCTGCTTCTGGGCCAGCAGGAAGTCGTTGAGCGCTTTCGAGTCGGGCTCAGCGGGCAGGGTGGTGCCCAGGCCTTCGGCCAACTCGACAATGCGCCCCCAGCGCTTGGGCGTGCGCACGATGCGACGGATGGATGCCACGCTGGCCTGTTCGAAGGTGCGGGCGATGACGCCATTGGCCGCCACCATGAACTCCTCGATGAGCGAAGTGGCTCGATTCTTCTCCTGGCGCGCGATCTCGACCGCCTGACCGGCCAGCATGACCGGGCGCGTCTCGATTGTCTCCAGATCGAGCGCGCCGTGCTGAAATCGTTCGCCGACCATGCGTTGCGCGGCCGTATCCTGCAGCTTCAACTGAGCGGCCAAGGCCGCGTTGGCCGCCACTTTGGCCGGAGCAGGACTGATACCTGCCAGCCAAGCGCCCACGGAGTTGTAGGCCAGTTGCGCCCGGTTCCTGACCAATGCCCGGTAGGCCTTCCCATCCGAGGCCGTGCCCGCCTGGTCAACTGCAAACTCGATAACGACTGCTGCGCGATCTTCGTTCTCGTTGAGCGAAGTGATGCCCTCGGAGAGTTCCACCGGCAACATGGGAAAGACTTTGACGCCGGTGTAGACCGAGGTCGTCTCGCTGCAGGCATGGCCGTCGATGACTGTGCCGGCGTGAACGCGCGCGTCCACATCGGCCACGCCGACGAGCACGCGGATGCGGCCATCGGGTAGTTGTTCGGCCCACTCGATCTGATCCAAATCCTTGGAGGTGTCATTGTCGATCGACGACCAGAGCAGGCTGCGCAGATCCTCAGCTCCCGCCGCCGCTGGCAACTCGGCGTGGGCCTGAATTGCGCTCAGTTCGCCGTCGGTTCCAGCCGGAAAATCAGGCTGAAAACCGTGCTCGATCATCGCGGCATGAGCCGCGGCAACAAGATTGAAGTGAAAAGGATGGCTGGAAGACATGAAGATGCGGCTCCTTCTAACCGAAGAGCCAGCCTACCACGCCACCTGCGGTGGGGCCAATCGCTCGCTCTTCGCTCGCACAAGCTTCATTTGCGCCTCCCCATTGATCTGCCGCCTGCGGTGGGGCCAATCGCTCGCTCTTCGCTCGCACAAGCTTCTTTGCGCCTCCCCATTGATCTGCCACCTGCGGTGGGGCCAATCGCTCGCTCTTCGCTCGCACAAGCTTCTTTGCGCCTACCCATTGATTCGCTGCCGGCGCAGCGGGTGATGCAAGCGGATTTACGAGGAACAACTCATCCCTGATGGCCTGCCCTTCCCATCCTTGCCGCAAAAACAAGAACGCGGCGAGGACGGGAAAAAGACCATTGGCATTCCAGAATATTTATTGAATGCCCAGATCGGAGAGCACCTTGGGCTTGGATTCATCCACAGCCAGCAGGTTGTGGCAAACCGTGCAGTCTTGCGGAATCGCCGTGCCATCCTTGGCCACATGGGTGTCATCGTGGCAGCGGAAGCAGCCCGGATAATCCATATGTCCGATGTGGTTGGGATGCGTTCCCCAGGTCACCTTCATGAAGGGGAAGACATTCTGGCAATAGAGAGCCGCCAGTTCCTTGCCCGCGGCCTTGACCTGAGCGGCCTTGGCCGGCAGCACAGCGGGGTTCTGGGTGCGGTAGAAGTCCTCAAGCTGCGCCGGAATCCGGGCGCGCGCCTCGGCCTGGCTGGCATAGTTGGCCTTCAGCAGCATCAGGCCCTCTTTGTGGACCCAGGGCAGATCGGGACTGATGGCGCCAATCGCCATGGCCTGGTTGATAGCCTCCTCTGCCGTCACGAAGGTATGCGCCGCGCGATTGTGGCAGTCGATGCAGTCCATCACCCGCCGCTCGCCCTTGGGAATGCCGCTGCCCGGAGGAAGGGACGAAAACACCGTCTCCGAGCCGTCGGCATTGCGTTTCTGGACCCAGGGGATGGTGGTGCGCGTTGGGTCGGTGGCAACGTACTCGATGTGCCCCAGATGAACGCCGTGAATGCCGGTCAGGTGCGAGAGTCCATCCAGCCCGCCCAGATGCAGCACCAGAACCGTCTCGGTTTCCGTGTTCTGCTGGTCATCGGCAAAACTGGATTTGACCAGCAGTTTCTCGCCGACATACCGGGCCGGCGAATGGCAGCTTTCGCAGATGGCCCGCGCCGGACGCAGATTTTGAACGGGGGACGGAATGGGCGTGGGATAGTCCGGAATGTATTTCGGGGCCAAGTGCGCAAAGGGATGAAACGTGACGTCGACAACCTGCTTGGTGCCCTCGACCTTGGCCGCGATGAAGGACTCCGCTCCCGAGCCGATGTGGCAATCGACGCAGGCCACATGCGAATGCGCGTACATATTGTAGGCTGTGTATTCAGGCAGCATCACGTGGCAGGAAAGCCCGCAAAACTTGGGCGAATCCATGTAGGCCGCGCCACGATAACTGGCGACCGACACAACCAGAAAGTTAACGATGGTGGCCACCAGTACGAGGTCGAGCCCGTGGCGGAAGACCTTGTTGTTCAGATCGACGCTGGGATAATGCGCCGGAATCTGCCCCGCCTTGACCAGCTTTCTGCGGCGCACGAACACGCCGACCGGGATCAGCGCCAGGCCAGCCACAAATACGAAGGGCAGAATCAGGAAGAAGATGATGTCGAGGTAGGGATTCACATTCCCCTGGCCAAACAGCTCCATCAGCCAGTAACCGACAATCGTCACGCCGGCAGCGGTAGTGATCGCGCCACCCAGAAGGCTGATGGGATTGTTGCCGAAGAACATCGCCGGCCGTACCCAGCTGTCACGAAATTTCTGAAACAAGGACACCTTGACTCTCCCACTCTTCAATGGATGACCCGCCGTCGCCGGCGGGCCCGCTTAACCTGCTTCTTCGATGAAGCCTTCTACTTCAAGCCGCGATAATAAGCCACCGATGCCTTGATTTCAGGATCGGTCAGCTTGCCTGCAAAGGGGTGCATCTTGCCCTTGCCGTTCTTGACGGCGGTAAACATCTCGGCCGCCGTAAGCTTCTTGATGGCCGGATCGGTTACCGGCTTGATGCCCATCATCTTGGCCATGCCGGGGCTGGGGACGCCAGTAGCTCCGTGGCAGCTTTGGCAACTGCTTTTGTAGGTCGCACCGCCGGCTTGGGCGAGGCACACCGCGCTGGCCAGACACGCTGAAACGGCCAACACGGACAGGGATCGAATCGCATTCTTCATTTTCAACTCTCCTTAACGCTTTTAGCACGAGCCGGAGCACACGGCAAGGCGTCCGGGATGGCCCACCTGCCCAACTCCCGGCGTCCCGAACAGGCCGCCGAAACTGGAATCAGGACAAAAACAGAATGCCACCCCAATCAAATCGGCGCAATCCCCCTCTTTCAAGGGAAATTGCGCCGGTCTGTCTGACTCGATCAGTTCTCAGCTTTAGAAATCATAATGCATGCTGAGGGTGACATTGTTGGCGTGGAAGTTACGCGGCGCGGTCAGGCCGGAAGACGGCTCGGTCAGACCGGTCGGGCCGGTAATGGTGGAAGAGTTGCAAGGAACAGCAGTAATTGCCGCCGCGGCTGTTGCCGTGGCCGCAGCCGGAGTGGTGGCACAGTACGCCGCACCGGACGGTCCGCCCTCGCCGTAGCCGTAGTAGTTGTAGTCCGCCTTCAGGATCAATCCGGGATGAAGCGTCCATGCAACATTGACGAAAGGAGTCTGATAGGTTGACACCAACGAGCCAGCAACATCGCGCGCATCGTTGTAGAGTCGGCTGCCGTTCACAGAGCTGACGCGGTAGCCGAGATTGGAGTGAATTTTATCGATGGGGGACAACGCCAGAGCCACCGAACCGTACTGCGTTGGAGCATCCATGAAGTCCCTGGCATACCAGTCCCCATAGGCAGTACTACCGCTGCGCGCAGTATTGAAATTGCAGACTCCGTTGGCGAAGACGCCGGACGGGACTGAGGTCTGAGGAGCCTGTGCGGCGCCCGGATAAGAAGCGCCGGTGGCCCCATAGGTATAGCAGGTGTTGGTCGCCGTATAGACATCGCTATAAGCGTAGTTGAGATCCAGCCCATAGTGCTCGCTCGGCGCTAGGTTCGCGCCCAGGCTCACAATCCGGGTG
>CAWBHO010000050.1:0-21995 GCA_963788415.1 uncultured Acidobacteriaceae bacterium
TTAAACTCTCGTATTGCTGATCCAGAACCAATACATTCTTGCTGTATTTCGTTCCGGCCAAAAACTTGATTGCCTTGTCCAGCGTGACCAGGACTCCATTTTCCTTCACCGCGAGTCCCAGCAGATAGGCGTCGGTGATTTGCTGGTGGCCGAAGACCCTTACCTGGAAGGGCGCGGCAAGGGTAGCCCAACCGGTCGAGATGGGCCAGAACCGGTAGCCGGGATGGTTGGCCAGAGTTGCCAGCATATGGATCCCATCTTCAAGCGTTAATTTGCCCACCTTTGGATTCGCTGAAACCCGAAGAAAGCCCGCTTCGGTAAATGCGCACATGCCCCAATCGAGCCCGGGAGTGTTGAACCATTTCATCACAGTCCTGTGATGGATATGTTCCGGCTCCGTGAGAGCGATCAGCACATTCACGTCGAGCAGGTGTTTGAGCTTGCTCAATCGTCGTCCTCTTCCAGAGCCGCTTTCACCATCTCGTTGGTAATGACCCTGCCGGTAGGGCGAGCGATCAGAAGGCCGTTGGACGCTCTCATCAGCCGCGGCGAAGGCGAGTTGGAGGGCGGCGCAGAGGTGGCCTTGCGCACCATTTCGCCCAGGGCGGCGCCGAGGGTGACTCCACGGCCCCGGGCATAGAGCGTGGCAATTTCGTAGACATCTTCATCGAGCGTGACACTGGTGCGCATGAAGTCATTATGCACCATATTTCAATAGAGAGCAACTTCTGTAAATGGTGCAAACTCGTCGATTCTGCACCACGATAGAAGCGCAAGTCAGATGCAGCCGTCTGAGCGGGGGCTTCTGCTTCGCCTAAGGATCTTTTGGGAGCAGGATCAAATTGCGCAACAGCAAACTGCGTGCATCAAGCCCCGCCGCGTTTGCCGGCGCGGATGCGGCGAATCTCTTCCATGCGCTGGGCGAGCAGTTTTTCGCGGCCTTCCTGGGTGGGCTTGTAGTAACTGCGGCCCCGGAGCGAGTCGGGCAGGCAATCCATGTCGGCTACCTTGCCCTCTTCGTTGTGGGCGTAGCGGTAGCCTTTGCCGTAGTCGAGTTCCTTCATGAGCTTCGTCGGGGCGTTGCGCAGATGCAGGGGAACGGGCTCCTGGCGGGACTCTTCCACCTCTCGCTTTACAGCGCCGTAGGCCGTATAAACCGAGTTCGACTTGGGCGCCAGGCACAGATAGACGACCGCTTCGGCTAGCGCCAGATCGCCCTCCGGCGAGCCGAGAAAGTCGATGGCTTCTTTCGCGGAAAGCGTCAGATTGAGGGCCTCGGGCGCGGCCAGGCCGATGTCTTCGACGGCCATGCGCACCACGCGGCGGGCGAGGTAGAGCGGGTCTTCTCCGGCGGCAAACATGCGCGCCAGCCAGTAGAGCGCGGCGTCGGGGTCGGAGTTGCGCACGCTCTTGTGCAGGGCGGAGATGAGGTTGTAGTGCTCCTCGCCGGATTTGTCGTAGACCAGGACGCGCTGCTGCACGGCTTCCGAGGCGATGGCCCGGTCGATGTGAAGGGCTTTGCGAACCCCAGGGGCTAAAGCCCCGTCTGTTTTTGTGGCCTTTTCGGCACGACTGAAGTCGTGCCCTGACACAGTGCGCGCGTCGTGCTCCGAGGCTGATTCGTGCTCCGAGCCTGATTCGTGCGCCGCTATGTTTTCGAGATTCTCTGCAGCCGGTTCGAGCGCCAGTTGCGCGGCCACTTCGAGGGTGTTGTAGGCGGAGCGGCAATCGCCCGAGGAGTAGCCGGCAATCAGCTCCAGCGCATCGTCGTCGGCTGTCAGTTGCATTGCGCCGAGGCCGCGCTCGTTGTCCTCCAGAGCGCGGCGCAACAGAGCCTTGATCTGTCCGTCGGTGAGCGGCTCGAGCACGTAAACCCGGCAGCGCGAAAGCAGAGCGGAAATAATCTCGAAAGAGGGATTCTCGGTGGTCGCGCCGATGAGGCGGATCGAGCCGCGCTCGACGTAGGGCAGAAAGGCGTCCTGCTGCGCTTTATTGAAGCGGTGAATCTCATCGACGAAGAGGATGGTGCGGGAGTGCATTTGCGAGGCCTGGGCGGCGGTGACCATGACCTGCTTGATCTCTTTGATGCCGCTTAGGACGGCGGAAAATTCGATGAAGTTGGCGCGCGTGGTTTCGGCGATGATCTTGGCCAGAGTGGTTTTGCCCACGCCGGGCGGGCCCCAGAGAATCATGGAGCCGGAGTCGTCGCGCTCGATCTGCACGCGCAGCGGCTTGCCGGGGCCGACGAGGCGCTCCTGGCCGCTCAACTCATCGAGCGTGCGCGGCCTCATGCGTTCGGCCAGCGGAGCGGTGCGGAGCGCGCCGCCGGGGCCTTCGGGTTCGCCGTCGAAGAGGCTCATGGGTTCGTTCCTCGCTGCCGGGAGGCCTCGTAGAGCAGGATGCTGGTGGCGATGGCTGCGTTCAGGCTCTCGACCGGACCGGGGCAGGGAATCGTGAGCGTGCCGTCGGCCTGCGAGGCGAGCGCTGGCGGCACGCCGTTGCCTTCGTTGCCGATCACCAGCGCCACGGGGCCGGTGAGGTCGATCTGACCGGCGCTCATGGCTCCGAGTTCGCGGCGGGCGCGGCCGTGGTCCAGATTTTCACGCCGACCGCGCGTAGTCGGCGAAAGCACTCATCCGCGCTGACGGCCAGCAGCGGCAGGCGGAAGAGACTGCCGGCCGAGGCGCGCACGGCCTTGGGATTCCAGGCGCTCACGGTTCCCGGCAGGCTGAGGACGGCCTGAGCGCCGAAGGCCTCGGCGGAGCGCAGAATCGTTCCCAGGTTGCCGGGGTCCTGCAGGCCGGCCAGCACGACGATGAGCGGGGAGGTACTGTTTCCGCTGGAGAAGATGCCGTCCCAGTTCCATTGCGGCGGCTCGACCAGGGCGGCGATCTGCTGGGGCGTCTCGGTGGCCAGCGCCGCGTCAAGCAACTCCGCGGGCAGGAGCAGGATTTCAGTCTCCGCGGGCAGATGCAGGCTGTTTAATTGGTGCTCCGCGCCCTGCGCGGCGAAAACACAGGCCAAAGTCAGGCCCGCGCGCAGGGCTTCCGTGAGCAGGTTCGGCCCTTCGATGCCTGCCAGGCCGCAGACCTCGCGGCCGGGGTGGGCCAGCGCCCGGCGCAACTGCTTCAAGCGAGCATTCTGCTTACTCTGTACAATGCGAACAGACATCGGGCGCGATAACCGTTCGTACGCTTAGCCGATTCTAAGCCGTTTTCGGCGCCGAGGGTGCAGCGTCGACAGCGCTGGCGCTAGATGCAAGACTTGCGCCGGAGCCGGTGCTGTGATAGCTTCCGATTTTGTGGCAATTCGATTTCGGGAACCGAGGTAGCCTTCTTGTCCGCGGAGATCTTGCGCGTCCATCCCGATGAACCCCAGCCTGACCGGATCGACTATATCGTCTCTTGCCTGCGCAAGGGCGATGTGGTTGCCTTGCCGACAGACACCTTCTATGGCCTGGCTGTGGATCCGGTGAATCTGCACGCGGTGGAGCAGATTTACCAGATCAAGACCCGCCAGAAACACAAGCCGCTGTCGTTGCTGATCGCCTCTCTGGCCCAGGCGTATTCGCTGGCCCGCGAGACCGATTCCCGGCTGGACAAGCTGGCGGATCGTTTCTGGCCCGGCCCGCTGACGGTCATCGTTCGAGCCGGCAGCAAGCTGCCCCTGCGCTCGACGGCGAATACCGGCAATGTCGCGCTTCGCGTGCCCGACGCCGCCATTCCGCGCGCCGTGGTCGAGCGTTTGGGGCTGCCGATTACCGCAACCTCGGCCAACCTGCGGGGAGCTCCCGAGTGCACCTACGCGGCGGGCGTCCGCGACCAGATCGGCGAGCGCATCCCGCTCATTATCGACGGCGGTCCGACGGGACACGCGCAGCCCACGACCATCATCGATCTTTCGCTGGGGCCGGATCGCTGGGAGATTCTGCGCGAGGGCGCCATCCCCACGCATGAAATTGTGATGGTGTTGCAGCGGTAACGGAGGCGGGGAGCGGAATGCGGCCGGTAAGCGGGTGGAAGAAGCTTTTTCGCAAGCACGCGCAGGCGATTCTTGCTCCATCGTGCATGGAGGGTTGGCCGCATGCCCTTTTCCCTGTTCCTTATGCGCTGTTTGTCGCATCCAAACAGGTAGCGATGAAGCTCCAGGCCAGGCTGAAATCATTTCCGTGGGCTTTGCGCGCCGCGCTTGTGCTGGCGTTTGCGCTGGTGGCCGGCGCGTGGGTCTGGGGGCACTGGGTCTATGTGCAGATCGAACGCTATGCCGGCCAGGACCAGGCGGCGCAGACCGATTCGGCCGACGCCATCTGCGTTTTCGGCGCGGCAGAGTATGACGGCCGGCCCTCGCCGGTCTACCGCGCGCGTCTGGATCACGCTCTGGTTCTCTATGAGCGCGGCCTCGCCCCGCTCATCATCACGCTGGGCGGAAACGGTGGCGACCAATATAACGAAGGCGGCGTGGGGCGCGAATACCTGATGAGCATGGGCGTGCCGGAGAGCGCCATCATCGCTGAAACCCAGAGCCGCAACACCGAGGAGTCGGCCCGCCGCATTGCCGTCATCGCCCGCGCCAACGGCTTGCACCGGCTGGTGATCGTCAGCGACGGAACGCATCTGTTTCGCATTCACGCCATCTGCGCCGCCGACGGATTGGATGTGCTCACCTCGCCCCGGCCCCGCGTTCCCATCGAGAGCAACCCGCAAGAGTTCGATCGCATCGCCCATGAGATTCTCAGCTACACGGCCTGGCGGCTGCACCTGCACTGAGGACGCTGCAAGAAGCGGCGGCAGGGGGCAAGCGGGCGCCTCGTGATAGCGTGGAAGTGAAGCCTTTGGACGAACGATTTTCCGCTTTTGGCGGTCAGGAAAGACAGGTTGAGCGATGACCCTTCTCGATGCACCGGATTACGATTATGCGCGCGCCCGCCGGCAGCGCAACCTGCTCATCGGCGCGGCCATCGTGTGCGTTCTTGTTCCCGTGTTTCTGATTGCGCTCTGGAACTGGCCCAGCGAGCACCGGGTGAACCGCTTTTTTGACGCGCTGGAGCACCAGGACGATTCGCAGGCCTTCGGCATCTGGAACAACGACCCCAACTGGCAGTCGCACCCGCAACAGTTTGCTGCTTACCCCTATTCCAGATTTGTCGCGGACTGGGGTCCGTCGGGCGATTATGGAGTGATACGCAGCCACAAGATTCTGTATGCGACCTCGCATTTGGGAAACGTGGTGCTGATTGCCGTCCAGATCGATGGGAAGACGACAGCGCTGACTACGATTTCCGTTTCCAAGAAAGACCATGCGCTCGATTTCTCGCCCTTCGATCTCACTCCCGGAGAGAAGAAATTCGGCTTTACGCGCTGGCAGATCAGCCGGCATTTCTAGAGTTTCGTTGAAATCGAGCATTTTTGCTTTTACCGTAGACCTTTGTGCCCCATCCATTCCGCGTTTTTCAGCGGAATGGGTGGGAAACCAACAAAATTTCGGTCTACACAATTTGCAAAAATGCTCTGGAACTCGAACCGGAGTACAGGGCCTGGTGCGGCCTGCAATCCGGCGCAAATCAGCCAAACGCCAGCAAGAGGAGCGCGAAGGCAGCCGCGCTGCCGCTGGAAAGAAAATTTACCAGGTCGTTGTTCAGCCAGCCGCGGCGCTCGACGGTTGCTCCCAGCAGGCTGTCGAAGAGCAGGCCGAAGACGCCGCCCGCCCAACTGGCCGCGAGCAAGTTTTTGCCGCCGCCGAGCGCAAGGCTGCCGGCCAGGGCGACGATCCCCGCCGCGGCCACCCCGGCCAGGGTGCCAGCCAGGGTGATGGCGCCATCCGTGCCGGTTTCGGCCCGGCGAAGCGTGGTGATCATTCGCGGCCTGCGGCCCATGATCTGGCCAATCTCGGAGGAAACCGTGTCCGCGGCCGCTTCAGCCAGGGCCGCCGTTGCGGCCGCAAACCACAGAGGCGCGGAGGCCAGGCCGGTACGCGCAAACCAACCCGCGCCGCTGAGCCAGGTGTGCGCAAACTCGCTCGATACGAGCGCAGCCACGCCCAGATTGGCGGTCACCTGCGCCGCGGAGCGCCCTTGCCGTGGCTCTGCCGTTCCCAGCTTCTCTTTGCGTTCCCGCCCCAGGCGGGTGGAGATGAACGTGAGAAGAAAGACGGCCAGCAGCGGAATCAGGGCGGTGTGCCAGGGCGCATAGGCGAAGGCTTCGCTGGGAGTAAAGCGGGCTGTGGAATACATCAACGAGGCGGTGATCGCCGCCCCGGAAAGTGCGGCCTCGGGCGTGGCCGCGCGCAGCACAAAGACCGTCAACCCGAGAAGCAGGCTCAAGCCCAGCGACCAGACGGCCACCGGCCAGAAGTTGGCCGCCCACCAGCGGGTTTGGAGCAACCCGTCCGAGGCCGCGAAAGGCAGCACCAGGAGCAAGACCAGCTTTGACTGCCAGATCAGTTTGATTCTTCGGGCCACCTCTCAATCGTACCCTGCGGATCGTGGCTCAGCGCGACGAGACGAGGCAGGGTACGACGGGAGGGGACGCAAGGATTACCCCTTGTGCGCATCCGTTTCCGCGTCCGGGACAATGTCATGGACATAATCGTGGGCGGCGAGGGCGGTCTGTTCCAGGCTTCCGGCCTTCAGGCGTTCGATGATTTGCTCGCGCGACAAGTCGAAGATGGCCTCTAGAATCTGCTCCCCCTTTTCCCGGTTTGCCTGGCCCACCAGGAAGAGCACGCGCGCGCTGTGCTGAATGTAGAGCGGCGAAAGCAGTTGCTTCTTGAGCAGTTCCATGATGAGCGGGGCTTTGGAGCGGTCAAAGCGGCCCGGATCGCCGCGCCGGTCGAGCTCGGCAAAGAAGGCAGCGGTCCATTCATTGTGATAGTTCCAGACTGTCTCAAGCAGCTCCGGAGTAAACCGGGTTCCAGCTTCGATCTTCTCCGCGCGGGCCGAGAGCTCGACGCCATCCTCGGTCAGCTCCGCCCGGTTAAGGTAGCCGTCCCGGGTGATGACCGCCTGATGATGCGCCAGGGTCCACAGCCACGAGACGTCGATGCGGTAGGTGGCCAGGTCGTTCATGAAGCGCAGCTTGAGTTCGTAATCGTCGATGGCCGCGGCGAAGTTGCCGTTGAGGATCTGGAAGCCGTAGTTGGCCGCCATGTAGAACGCGTGCTGAATCCGCTCGATGGTGATGTCGCCCTGAGGAACGCCGTTGATGGCTTCCCAGAGCTCCGCCGTGAGGAATTTCTCCGGCGTGTCCACCATCTCTGGGGCGATGACGCGCGGGGTGATCTTGCCCGCGCCGTCCAGCAGGCCGCGCGATTGGAGCAGTTGCCGCTCGGCGCTGCTGAGGCCGCTGGCGACGGTCGGTACCGGCTTGCCCTTCACTTCAACGGATTCCTGGGGTGCATCGAGCAGCGCCTGAAGCTGTGCAATGGGAATCTGCAAGGGAAGGTTGCCGGCGGCCACGTAAGCCGCCTCCGGGCTGGCCACCCAGCTCTGCCGGTACGCGTCGTAGAGTTGCCCCTTCACCCGTCCGGAGAGAATCTCGCCAAGCGCGGGCATGTGGCCGGCAGGGAGCGGCTCGGCGGGCACGAACATGCAGCCCCAGCAGGCGCTCGCGCAGCTTGTCGATGGCAATGGCGCGCATCGCGAGGGGGTTATACCGCGACCGTCCATAGGCGTCGCTCTGCTGATAGATCATCACCGCCGCCATGCCGCCGATGGGAGCGCCCTGCGTAAATGCGCCGTTCTTGATGCCGGCCATGAGGATGATCTGTGCGTTGAAGCGCTGGTAGGCGATCATGTTCGGCGAGGCCATGCCGATCGACTGCGGGTCGGGAAAGACGCCCCGCGGATCGTCCTTCCACATCTCGATCAGGCTGCCCAGGTAATCCCAACGGCCGACGTTGGTGCCCAGCAGGCGACGCCGCAGGGTCCAGACAATGGCCGGCAAAAAGCGTCCCGCGTTGCCTTCTTCGTAGAGAATCTTGATTTTGAACGTGCCGATGGGAACGCCGACAATCTCTTCCAGGCGCGCCAGCAGCCTTTCCACGATGAGCGCCTCGCGGGGAGTCTGGATCTTCGGGAAATAGAAGTAGACCCCGGTTCCGGCTTTCTTGAGGGACTCGTAGTTGTTGAGCGTCCACAGGACAAGGACCGCAATCGTGGCCGGCGCCGGCTGCCCGTCCACTTCGATGTGGTCGAAATGAATGTGCAGGCTAGGCGGACGGACGAATCGTGTGGGCCATTGCGCAGGCAGGCGGTCAATCTTGTAGACACGCTTTTTCCCCTTTTTCACCACTTCGTAGGTGCGGCCGGTCCAGCGGCCTTCGAGGATCTCCTTGGCGTTTTTGAGGGCCGCGTAGATGCCCAGCGGCAGATCGGAGGGAGCGCCATCGGGCTGAAAATGGGCCGGCGAGGCGTCTTCAAAGTCCGGCATATTCATCGGCGCGGGACTGTTCAAGGCGTTGAAGGCCATGTCCAGAGGGTTCCACGGACCGGTCAGCTCCAGGCCGGGATTGGTCAACGGATGGGCGTCGGCAGGAATGGGCACTTCGTCGTTCAAACGCCAGTTCCACGAACTGGTACGGCCCAGAAAATTATTGCTCAAGCCTTCTACGATTTGGCGAAAAGTCCAGGGTTTTTCGGATGCAGGGTCTCCGAATTTCTCGTTCCATTCCGGCCAGGAGTACTTCGTCGCGGTGGGGTCGGGCGAGAGCAAAAGTGCGCGCCGCGCCGTCATCGCAGTGCCGAACTCCGAGCGGAATTCGCGGGTAAGTTGAACAATCGTCTGCTCTACATCAACGGTGCGACTGTTGACTGTTTTCGCTCCAAAGAGCTCAGGAAACTTCTCTAGAATTTCTTTGCGGACCATTCATTCCCCCTGCGATTAGCGCCCCCCGATTTTAGTGCCGCCGATCGAGGGAGGCAAACGGCGGGCCGACGCTCTGGATGGCACGAAAGAAGAGCGTCCGGGCGACGAAAACAGAGCCCGCGCCGCGGAGTCCGACCTCCAGGCTGCTGTCCCAAAACAAAAAAAGTAACGATGCGGGTTCCTTTTGCACCGGCAGGCGCAGGGGAGGGGTGAAATCTGGAATATAGTAAAGCCTGGCGATTCTCACGACCTTGCTCAGGCGTGACGATACAAAGCAGCAACAGAAACCGTCCCCTCGCGTGGGAAGATGAAGCGCCCGCGGAACCCCGCATCCGGCGCGTCGGACAGAGTGCGCCTCCGTTGGGACGCGCGCTGCCCGGCATGCCGCTGGAGATGGAGGACGCCGATGAGGGCGGCTCCTCGCAGTTGGGGGGAGGCGTCACCGGCGGAGCTCGTTTTGGCGGAAGCCGGCCGGCCCGCGCGCGCAATCCCTGGTGGCGCCCTGCGAATGGGGCGGGGCGAGTGTTTCTGGCGATTGCGGCTTTGATCCTATTGGGCGGACTGGCTGCTTCAGCTCACCTCTTCACGGCGCTCATCGAGCGCGACGCTCACTTTCGCATTGCGGGAGCAGGCAACATCGAGTCTGCCGGACTCAGCGAAGTCAGCCGCGCCCAGATGCTGCCGGTCTTCGGCGAAGACATCGGGCGCAACGTCTTCTTTGTCCCTCTGGCGGAGCGGCGCAAACAGCTCGAAGAGATTCCCTGGATCGAGCGGGCCACGGTGATGCGCCTGCTTCCGGACCGGATTCGCGTGACGGTGGTGGAGCGTCAGCCGGTGGCGTTTGTGCGCCAGGGGCAGCAGATCGGCCTGGTGGACGCCAACGGGGTGCTGCTCACCATGCCCGTGGCCATGATGGCCCAGAACCACTACTCGTTTCCGGTGGTGACGGGGATCGACGCGGGCGACTCGCTGGCCTCGCGCAAGGAGCGGATGGCGGTCTACCAGCGCTTGCTGGCCGAGTTGGACGCCAACGGGCACAAGTTTTCCTCGCAGATCTCCGAGATCGACCTGACCGACCCGGAGGACGCCAAGGTGCTGATGCCGGAGCCGGGCGGCGATGTGCTGGCTCACTTCGGGCAGGACCACTTTCTAGAGCGTTATCAGCGCTACGAGGCGCACATCAAGGAGTGGCGTCAGCAGTATCCCAGGCTGATGGCGGTGGACCTGCGCTATCCCGAGCAGGTGGTGCTCGAGATGAATCCCGGAACCGGCGGGTCGCAGGGCGCGGACGGCGGGCAGACCGCGGACGGCGCCGGTGCGCAGCCGGACAAGACGCCGGGCGGGAATACGGCTGAAAATGCCTCGGCGAAGACCGCGGCGCAGCCCCTGCCGGCTGCTGCTCATGCGCCGGCTGGTCGGCTGGCGGCCAAGGGTAAACTAGTTAAAGTCGCCGGCAAAACGGCCGAAAAGTCCTCCGCGAAGCACAAAACAGCCCGCGAAAAAGCACTCTTGAAGGCGCGCGAGAGCGTCAAAGACAAGGCCAGGGAAAAGAAGCGCGCGGCGGCCAGGCGCGCCGCGCTCAACGCAAGCAAACGGAAGGCAGCCCCGACCCTTTCGCCGGCGCCATCTGCCGGGCAGGGTGAGTGAGAGCCATGAGCCAGACGCAGAATGAACTGATCGTGGTGCTGGACATCGGCAGCGCGTGGACGCGTGTACTGGCCGCGGATCTGAATGAAGGCGCCTTGCGCTATTGCGGGCACGGGTGCGTGCCGTCCGCCGGAATGCGCAAGGGGCTGATTGCCGAGCTTGGTCCGGCGTCCAGGGCGGTCAAGGCGGCCAGCGAAGAGGCTGAGCGGGTGGCGAACGCCAACATTGACGCCTGCGTCGTGGGCGTGGGAGGGCCGCACATTCGCGGGCTGAACACCAACGGCGGCATCGAACTGGGCGGGCGGATGCGCGAGATCGGCAATGAGGATGTCCACAGCGCCGTGCGGCGCGCGCGGGCCGTCGAACGCCCTCCGGACCGGGAGATTCTGCACCTTCTGCCGCGCCAGTTCATTCTTGACGACCAGCCGGGAATCTTTGACCCAGTGGGCATGGTGGGCAAAAAGCTGGAAGTGGATCTGCACATCGCCACCTGCTCGGGCTCGGCGCTTCAAAGCACAGTGACCTGCGCCAACCGCGCGGGACTCGAAGTGACCGAGGCGGTGCTCGAGTCGATGGCCTCGGCCGAGGCGATTCTTTCGGCCGATGAGCGCGAACTCGGCGTCTGCCTGCTCGACATCGGCGCTCATTCAAGTGACCTGGTGGTGTTTTTCGAGGGCGCGGTGGCGCACACGGCTTCGGTGCCGATCGGCGGCCAGCACTTTACCAATGACCTGGCCGTGGGACTGCAAATGCCCGTGGCCCAGGCCGAAGAGTTGAAGCTGGAATACGGGCACGCGGTGGTGACGGCCGTGCCGCAGTTGGCGGAGATCGAGATTTCGAATCCTCAGCCACAGATGCTGCGGTTGCGCACCATCGCCGAGATTCTGGAACCGCGGGCCCGCGAGCTGTTTTATTTTGTGAAAGAGAGCCTGCGGCAGGGAGGGGTGGTGGATGCCCTGGGCGCCGGGTGCGTGCTCACCGGGGGCGGAGCCATGCTGCCGGGAATGTTGGACGTGGCCGAGAGCCAGCTGCGGGTGCCGGCGCGCACCGGAGTTCCGGTTCGCCTGTCGAACTTGCCCGGAGAGCTGGTTCATCCCGGGTTTTCCGCCGCTGTCGGTATGCTCTTGTACACTCACCGCACCAGGATGAGCCGCGCCGCGGAGAGCAGTACGCTCCGCTCCAAGGTGCGCTCCATTTTCGCTGCCAGCTTTTAATGTTTTCGTTCGAGGTCGGCAATCAGGAGGCCAAGGCCCAGATGGAAGAGATGAGAAACGAAGGCGGGGAGATGCGCATCCAGTATCACGAAGAGCCGTTGCGCGGGGCGCGCATCAAGGTGATCGGCGTGGGCGGCGGCGGCGGCAATGCCGTCAATCGCATGATCCAGGCCCGCATGGAGGGCGTGGAGTTCATCGCCGCCAACACCGACGTGCAGGCGCTCAAGGCGTCGCAGGCGCCGGTCAAGTTGCAGCTTGGCGTGCGGCTCACCTCGGGCCTCGGCGCCGGAGCCAATCCCGACGTGGGACGGCGTGCCGCTCTCGAAGACTCGGAAAAGATCATCGAGGCTCTCGAAGGCGCGGACATGGTTTTTGTCACCGCGGGACTGGGCGGCGGAACGGGCACGGGAGCCGCTCCGGTGATCGCCTCGCTGGCCAGCGAGATGGGCATTCTGACCGTGGCCGTCGTCACGCGCCCCTTTGGCTTCGAGGGCAAGCGCCGCCTGCAGCAGGCCGAGCGCGGCTTGAAGGAGCTGCTTGAGAGCGTCGACACCATGATCGTGATTCCCAACGAGAAGCTGCTGGACGTGGCCAAGGACGCCGGCTTCTTCGAGAGTTTCCGCATCGCCGACGACGTGCTTGCGCCAGGGCGTGCAGGGCATCAGCGACATCATCACCATCCCCGGCATCATCAATCGCGATTTTGCCGACGTGAAAACCACCATGGCCGGCATGGGCCACGCGGTCATGGGCACTGCCGTGCGCTCGGGCGAGAATCGCGCCGTAGAAGCAGCCCAGGCGGCCATGGCCTCGCCTTTGCTTGAAGCGGGAGCCATCGACGGTGCGCGTGGCATCCTGATCAACATCACCGGCTCCAGCTCCCTCAAGCTCTCGGAGGTCAACGAGGCTTCGTCGCTCATCCAGTCCGCCGCCCATGAGGACGCCAACATCATCTTCGGCGCGGTGCTGGACGAAAAGATGGGCGAAGAGGTCAAGATTACCGTCATCGCCACCGGCTTTCGCGATCAGATGCCGGAAAGGCGGGCGCGCATGTTGACCGTGGAAGAGGAGCCGGTGGTTTCGATTCCGCTGGCTTCGGAGTCAATGGTTTCCATCCCCCTGGTTGCGGCCGCCAGTTGGCACCAGGAGACAATTTCCGCCCCAGCGCCGGCGCGCTTTCTCTCGCAGGATCAGGACGAGGAAGACGGCCGGGAGGAACAATGCGCAGGCCGGACGGTTCCGGTGAACAAGTCGTCCTTTTTCATGGCCTCGGCGCTCGCTGCGGGCGCCAACCCCCTGGTAGCGCCGCCCGCCATGATCCTCGATGCCGAGGGCCCCGCAGAGGATGCGGAGGGCCCCGCCGAGATGGAGCCGTCGCCTGAGCCGGCGCGGCCCAAGTTTGCCGAGTTGTGCGAAGAGCCGGTCTCGCGGCCGCTGCGCAGGGAATACGCTCCGGAGTATACCGCCAGCACACGCGGCCCGGTGGAGGATCAGCAGCGCGCTCCGTCGCCGTCACCCTCTTTTGAGGCGGGCGAAGAGGATCATCGGGATTTGGATACTCCGGCTTTCATGCGCCGGAGCCAGTTCTAAGGTCGAGAAGCGCCAACCGGCCAAGGGCGCTTTGAGGGGCACGAATGGCCTTGTTGGGAACGGCCGCTGGGGTTATAGTTGAAGCATAGCCCTAGACATGCAAGTGGTTCCGGGCATGAGCCAGACGGCCCTGCACGATTCGAGAGTCGAACGAGAGATCGTACGAGTCTGGAAGAGTCAGGACTTGTTTCCCGGAAAGAAGATTGGCTCGAATAAAAATTGGCCCCATCCGCACCGGCACTCTACCTTCGAGCGCGGAATGGCCGATAAGAGTGGCATCTCGATTGCAGCGATTCGTATCTAAAGGAAATGAACGCTTTTTCGTTAGATTGCGTTCATTTTTGAGCAGAAACGGACAAAGCTACCGGGATAGCAAGCCGCTCTTGAATGGAATCAAGTTGGAATGGCATGGAGTGCGCGCCCCCGAGGAGGAGCGCACGGCACGACACTCCCATGGGAGAGAGGAAGCTTACAGAATGAACTTTTCCCGTGTTTGGTCACTTGCATTGGTTATGACCTTTCTGGGCATTGGCGCCGGCGTCGCGGCCGCGCTCGATGTGCCGCATGGCATCCACCGCGCCAGGACAAGCGAATCGCATCTGGCAAAGACGCGCCGCGCCAGCCGTCATGAGGCCGTTCGCGCCGCACGTTCAACAGCCAAGTCCAGGGCCGTTCGCACCACTCGCGCCAGGGCCAGCCGCACCGAGACAGCCCGTCCAACGCTCAGGGTGGCGGATCTCCGGCGCACAGGTCGCCGTGGCTTGAGAGGACAGGGCGGAGCCAGAATCCGGCGCACGGCTTACCTCTCGCGCCGCCATCACTATTATGAGCAGTTTACCGCCAGCTCCTTCGCCAGGGGAGACATCTTTGCCGGGGACGTGACGACCGGCGAAGACCCGGTGGTTCGCCAGGCGGCCATCGACGCTCTGGGAGACATGAACGGCACCGCCGTGGTCATCGATCCGTCGAATGGACGCGTTCTGGCCATGGTCAATCAGAAGCTGGCCCTTTCGCCGGGAGCCGAGCCCTGCTCCACCATCAAGATTACCGTGGCCATGGCGGCGCTCTCCGAGGGGCTGGTGACCAAGGACACGATGGTGCAGTTGCCCGGCTTCCGCATGAACATGACCCAGGCGCTGGCTCACAGCAATAACCTTTACTTCGAGCACTTGGGCCGGGAATTGGGATTTGATCGCGTGCATCACTACGCCACCGAGTTTGGGCTGGGTGAACTGGCCGGCTATCACATCCAGGGCGAGCAGTTGGGCACTTATCCCAATCAAGAACTGCCCGCATCCGAGGGCGGCGTGGGCCGCATGTGCAGCTTTGGCCAGGGTGTATCCATGACGCCGCTGCAGTTGGGCGCCTACGTGGCGGCTCTTGCCAACGGCGGAACCCTTTACTATCTGCAGCATCCCACTTCCGTTCAGCAGGTGGCGCAATTTCAGCCCCGGGTGAAACGGAATCTGGATATCGCCAAGTACATCCCTGAAATCGAAGACGGGATGGCGGGCGCGGTCGAGTACGGCACCGCGCGGCGGCTGCGCGCCAACTTCCACCAACTGCCGGTCTTCGGCAAGACGGGAACCTGCTCGGACAATGGCACCCGTTTTGGATGGTTTGCCTCCTACTCCGACTCTCCCGAAGGCAGCCTGGTGACGGTCTTCCTGCTCGAAGGCGGACGGCCCACCTTCGGCCCCCGCGCGGCCGAGCTGACGGGCGATTTTTACAAGAACCTCTGGGATCGCAACTGGTTCGCCTCCAAGGGCCAGCAGGATACAGCTTCCGTTCCCACCACCGGCAATTGGCAGTCCCGGCCGTAGAACCACGCTCTCCGCTGAGTTTTATTCCAATGGAGGAAAGAGGCTGCCTTCGGGCGGCCTCTTTTTCTCTTCGAGGCTGGCGAGTAGCGTTCGGGATCGTACCGGGGAGCAGTTTGCTCCGGGCCGCGGAGGCCGTGGGAGCGACGAGGGCTCAACGTGGCAAGCGCGCAACAGGCGCCCATGCTCAGTTTTCAACCGGATTTTTGCGCCAGAATCAAATTGGATGAAGCTAATTCCATCTGAAAATCATCGGATAGCATGAGACACACCTGATTGCTATCTGCGCCAGTTTGGCAGCTATGAGCGGGTGGGCCTGACTTCCCCACGGACACAGGACTGGAGCATCCCCCATGGCTTTACCCGAGCATATCCTGCTCCTCTACGGCTACTTTCTGCTCTTCGCCTGGGTTCTGGTGGAGCAGCTCGGAGTTCCTTTGCCGGCCACCCCTGTGCTGCTGGCGGCGGGAGCGCTCTCGGCCGAGGGGGAGATCAGTTTTATTCTGGCCTTGTTGTCTGGATTGGCCGCTTCCCTGATGGCCGATAGCGCCTGGTTCTTTGTTGGCCGCTACTACGGGCACAAGGTCATGCGCCTGTTGTGCAAGCTCTCGCTGGAACCGGGCATCTGTGTCCGCCAGACCCAGGATTCCTACGGCCGTCATCACGGCGTGACGCTCCTGATCGCCAAGTTTGTGCCCGGCTTGTCCACGCTGGCCCCGCCCGTGGCCGGCCAGAAGGGGATGGCCTTCAGCCGCTTTGTCTTCTTCGATGGCGCAGGGGCCATTCTCTGGTTGGGCGCGCTGTTGAGCGGCGGCCGCTTCTTCGGTGACCTGCTCAACCACAATCCCCATCTGCTGGACTGGGCGGGCAGGTTCAGCGGAGCGCTGCTGGTGGTGGGCATTGTCGGGTTCCTGGTGGGGCGCGTCGTTCGCCGCCGCATGATTCTGAACAAGCTGATCTCCGCGCGGCTGGAGCCGGAGGAACTGAAGCGCTGGCTTGACGCCGGTGACGAGGTCTTCATCGTGGACCTGCGCCATCCGCAGGACGTCGAGTCGGACCCCTTCAAGCTGCCCGGCGCGCTGCATATTCCCGCCGGAGCGCTGGCCGAGCGCGGCCACGAGATTCCGCGCGACCGCGATATTGTGCTCTATTGCGCCTGCCGGCCCACCGACGCCACCGCCGTCAAAACCGCCACCACGCTGCAGCGGCAGGGCATTGAGCGCGTGCGTCCTCTGCGCGGCGGCATCGGTGAGTGGAAACGGCTGGGGTATCCGATGGAATCCATGGAGCCGGCCATTGCGCAGACCCTCTTGCCCGACATCTCTTCCGCTCTTCCGGCGACGGAGTGAGTCATCTCTGATGCAGTGGATGTTTTGAAAGGGCACGACTTCAGTCGTGCCACAAACGCCGCAGAAGCCGAGCGGGCTTTAGCCCCTGAGGGAAGATTGTCTGTATGCGATAGGCAAACTCAAAGGTTCACGCAAATTGCTCCCCGCCATTTGTGCCAACTACAATCAGTTTGAACAAATTGGAGCACTCATGGCCTACGACGATCTGCGCGACTGGATCAAAACCCTCGAAAAGCACGGCGAACTGAAGCGCATCCGCGAAGAAGTTTCGCCGGAGCTGGAAATCACGGAGATTACCGACCGCGTCTCCAAAATCGGAGCTGGAATCGGCGCAAAGGCCGGCGCGAAGACGAACGGGAAAATACGCTCCCGGTGGGCCGGCGCTGCTGTTTGAGAACGTCAAGGGCCATCCCGGCCACAAGGTCTTCATCAATCAGTTCGGCAGCGAACGCCGCATGGCGCTGGCGCTGGGCGTGGACCGGCTGGACGAGATTGCCGAGCGCATCCAGGGGCTGATGAACATGAAGGCGCCTGAGGGCCTCTTCGACAAGCTCAAGATGCTGCCGCAGCTGGGCGCGCTGACCAGCGCGTTTCCCAAGACCGTCAGCGCCAAGGACGCGCCGCTGCAAAGAAGTCATTCTGCGCGAGAAGCTTCGACCTGAACCAGTTTCCGATTCTCAAGTGCTGGCCGCACGACGGCGGGCGGTTCATTACCCTGCCCTGCGTGCACACCCGCGACCCGCGCACGGGCAAGCGCAACATCGGCATGTACCGCATGCAGGTCTACGACGGCCAGACCACCGGCATGCACTGGCAGCGGCAGAAGGTCGCCGCGGAGCACTATCGCGAGGCGCTGCGTGCGGCGGCAACTGCAGTCGCCGAAGCCGATCCAAGCACTGCCCGCGTAGCGGCGATGGCCGAGTCGGCCGGCGGCGCGGTCGCCATTCCCGACGGTCCCATCGGCGGCCTGCCGCAGGTGGCGCTGGGCAATCTGAAGGGCTCGCGGCTCGAAGTTGCCGTGGCCATCGGCACCGATCCGGCGACCACATTTGCCGCCATCGTTCCCGCGCCGCCGGAGGTGGAGGAGTTCATGATCGCCGGATTCCTGCGCGGCAAGCCGGTTGAAATCGTCCAATGCGAAACGGTCGATCTTGCAGGTTCCGGCGCACGCCGAGATCGTGCTTGAGGGCTACGTGGAGCTGGGCGAACTGCGCAGCGAAGGCCCCTTCGGCGACCACACCGGCTTCTACACCATGACCGACGAGTATCCGGTCTTCCATCTCACCTGCATCACGCACCGCAAAGACCCCGATCTACGCAGCCACCATCGTGGGCAAGCCGCCCATGGAAGACGCCTGGATGGGCAAGGCCGTTGAACGCATCTTTCTGCCTGCGATGAAGATGACGATTCCGGAGATCGTCGACATTCATTTGCCCGTCGAGGGCGTCTTTCATAACCTGATGCTGGTCTCGATCCGCAAGAGCTATCCCGGCCAGGCGCGCAAGGTGATGAACGCCATCTGGTCGCTGGGCCAGGCCATGTTCACCAAGTGCATCATCGTGGTGGACGAGGATTGCGACGTGCAGGACGTGGGCGAAGTGACTCTGCGCGTGGCCAACAACATCGATCCCGAGCGCGACATCCAGTTCACGCTGGGCCCGGTGGACTCGCTCGATCACGCCTCGCGCCTGCCGAACTACGGATCGAAGATGGGCATCGACGCCACGCGCAAGTGGAAGGCCGAGGGATTCGAGCGCCCCTGGCCCGCGATGATCGAGATGGATGGCGCGACCAAGGCCAAGGTGGATGCGATCTGGGAGAAGCTGGGGCTGTAGCCGGTTTCCGATTCTGCGCTATGCTGGCGGGAAGTGAAGGCGACATGATTCTGCACGATTGGTTCGACTGGTCGAATGCAGGCGTGGGCGGCGTGGGGTTGGGGCTGACGATCTGGGCCGTCCGGCAGGCAACCGGCGCAAAAAGCGCGGCACGGGAAGCGCGGCAAGCCGTGTATCACCGGAATTCAGCCGAAGACCTGGGCGGTATTCGTGACTTGGCCTTTGATCTCCTGAACGCGCTCCAGACTGAGCGATATGAACTGGCCCTCCATATTGCGGGAAGATTTATTTCCTCCTGCAGCATCGCGCGCGAACGCCACCGTGGATTTTTGGGCGGTGAAGGCGGTAAGCTGGAGTTGGCGGTCGATTTGGTTGCCACGGTCTCTCAGAAGATGCAGCCCGGAGCTGACCGAATGAATCTGATTGCCGATGCCCAAAGGGCTAGTACGACTCGTGAGCAGTGTCAAAGGCGTTCTGGACCGTGACATCGAAGAGGAACAACCATGAATGCAGAAAATACAGAAGCAACGGCGACTCGGCTTGCGGGAAAGCTATCCCAGCTTACTTCCGCTGGAAAGATCAAATGGCTTGATGCCGGGCAACTCGGTCCTTGGGGCGAAGGCCCCGGACAAGCATTCAAGGCTGAGGTGGAGGATGGGGCATTTGCCCAAATTGGGGAGATTCCTGTCCCGAGATCGCTGATCACCTCCTATTATTTTGGTGTGTTGGAGGGGCGCCGAGAGGTCTTCGAGGTTTTTGCCGAAGGTCTGCCGGCCGAACCTACCACAGAGCAGCGAGAACTGTGGCGCACTTTAAAGAACTTGTATCTAGCGGCCAAAGACAGCGCCAGGGGAACCTGGCAAATCTTAGAGAAATTTGAGCAAGGTCTGGAGCGGCGGCTGGCTTGATCTTACGCAGACTTGGCTGGTTTTCTTCTTCTCTGTGGCTGCGGGACGTCCTTTGCGCAGCAGCCCGCGGGCGGTTTTTACTGGGCGGATTTTCATTCTCTCAAGGATCAGAGCGTGATGGTCTGGGTGACGCGCTCGCTCAGCGCCGAAAAATGGACGGCGATCCGCGAGATGGGCGTGGAGTACGATGCGGCCCTGGTGGTGACCACAGAGCGCGCCAATCCGCAGGCGCTGCCCTCCGCCGACAGCTTCACCGTTTGGAGCGTTTCGCTCACCAACCACAGCATTGAACCCCTACTCAAGGGCGTGCAACTTCGTTGGGTTGGCTGGATGAACTTTGCCCCCGGCAGACAGCTCGAACCCGGCGTTCTATACGACGACTGCATGGCCTGCGAGGCGACCACCTACTTTACGGCTTTCCGATATGACTTTCAGCAGCACACGTGGGCCGCACGCTGGGTGCGCGGCGGCCGGGGAGTGCCTGTCTGGAGCGCCAACCTGCCGGCCGGCGTGGACTTGACCCAGCTCTATGCGGTGATGGCCGAGCCGACGGGCCGCGAAGTTCTGAGCACATGGGAGCACTTCGACTACGGTGGGCTGAAGCCGTCCGAGGATGATCTCTACCAGTACGACGTGGACCCCTTCAGCGGACTGGAGCGCACCCAACTGCTCAGCGGCAAGCAGGCTGAAAGCATGAAGCAGCGGCTTTGCAGCGCGCAGAATGCCGCTTCCGATTCAGGGCTGGCGCGCGGGCAGGACTCGCCGCTCTGCCGGCAGACGGTGAAGCCGCGCTTTGAGCGAAAGCCCGTGACCACGCCGCCGGCCAACAATCAGGGCCGGTCCGTTCCGCCGGGGGGCCGGCGCTGAGATTGCCCTTCAGATGGTCAAAAAAGGACTGTTCTGCCCCATTCCATTCGTTTATCCTTCATTCCATTGGAGGGTGCGATGACCCGGATGCTCAGATTTGGACAATTGCCGCTGCTTGCCCTGGCGGTGATGGTTTTCACCGCCGGATGCCACAAGGATTCGAGCCTGGTTGCCGCAGATAACAGCCAGCCGGGAGCTCAGAATCAGCCGTCGGACCCGGCTGCCGATAACTCGGCCCCTGTCCCGGCAGGATCGGGCACGGAGACGTCTGCGGCAGCGAACGGCGCCCAGCAAGGCGCTCCGCCGCCCAACTCGGACGGCGCCTATCCCCAGTCGTCGGATCAGGGGGAATACGATCCAGGGTACGGACAGCAGCCGGAATACACCGCTGCCCAACCGCCGCCGCCCTTGCCCGATTACGAACAGCCGCCCACTCCCGGCGACGGTTATCTCTGGACGCCCGGATACTGGGCCTGGGGTCCGGACGGCTATTACTGGGTGCCCGGCGCCTGGGTTGAGGCTCCGTACGAGGGGGCGCTCTGGACGCCCGGCTACTGGGGTTACTGGCATCACCATTACGGGTTTTATCCTGGCTACTGGGGCCAGTATGTCGGCTACTACGGCGGTATCGATTACGGCTTTGGCTACATCGGCTTCGGCTACCAGGGAGGCTACTGGGGCGGCGGCCACTTCAACTACAACCGCTCCTTCAATAATATGAACGGCTCAAGGGCGCACTATATCTACAACCGCCCCATGAACAACGAACAGCGCGGTTCCCGTGTGGGTTACAACGGCGGATCGGGGGGTCTGCGTGTGCAAGCGCGGCCCGCGGAGTTGGCTGCGCTGCACGAGCAACATACTGCGCCGATGAGGGCGCAAATCCAGATTCAGCGTGCTGCCAGATCGAATCGAGCACAGTTTGCGAGTGTCAACCATGGGCGGCCGGCCAGTTTTGCCGTAGCCAAGCCGCTTGCTGCAGATCGTGACGTGAGGGCTCCGGCGGCGCTGCGGGCAACCAATCGGGCTGTTGCTCAGCAGCAACAGCATCCGGCGGGTCAGCAGCGCGAGGCCCAGCAGCAGCATCAGGCAGGTCAGCAGCGCGAGGCCCAGCAACAGCATCAGGCAGGTCAGCAGCGCGAGGCTCAGCAGCAGCATCAGGCAGCTCCGGAGCAGAGGCAACAGCAGCAGCGCAAGGCTGCTCCGCAACAGAGGCAGCAGCAGCATCAGGCAGCTCCGGAGCAGAGGCAACAGCAGCAGCGCAAGGCTGCTCCGCAACAGAGGCAGCAGCAGCAGCGCAAGGCTGCTCCGCAGCGCGAGTAGGAGCATCCGAAGAAGTAGTCTTCCCAGCGAATCGCGCAGGATTCAGCAGGAATCAGGCAAGGGTGCGCAATCCTGTTGCGCCGTCGAGCCAAGGCCGCAGGAGGGTTGCGCACAGGGCAGGATGATCCTGACCGGAATCCATCGTATACTGACGTTATGTCGATTGTGCGCAACCTCGCCGGTATTGCCAAGGGCATGAGCATCACCTTTGGGGAGATCTTCCAGCCCACCCAGGTGGAGAATTATCCCGACGGGAAGGGCCCGTTACGCGGAGCGGTCATCGAGCCGCGTTTCCGGGGAGCCCACGTTTTGCAACGCGACGAGAACGGCCTGGAAAAATGCGTGGCATGCTTCCTGTGCGCGGCGGCCTGTCCCGCCAATTGCATTTATATCGAGGCGGCGGAAAACACTGAAGAGCAGCGCATCTCTTCGTCCGAGCGCTACGCCAAGGTTTATAACATCGACTACAACCGCTGCATCTTCTGCGGCTACTGCGTGGAAGCCTGCCCGACGGACGCCATTACGCACGGTCACGGCTTCGAACTGGCGACGCTGAACGCCACCAACCTGGTCATGCGCA
>CAWBHO010000051.1:0-17276 GCA_963788415.1 uncultured Acidobacteriaceae bacterium
TCTGGTTGTATCGCGAACGGATCAGCCACAGTATGGTGTGAATCATGAAGAATGTCAGCGTGCCGGCCAGCAGCAGGTTCATGAACAACCGGATATAGTAGAGCGCCGGATTCAGGTGGCGGTTGTAGGCGTTCGCGTGAGGCTGATACTGCACGAAGCTGGCGTTGGCGCCCGCATGGCACTTGCCGCAGGTCTTGACCAGATTCGCCTGGTTGATGGGCGAGTTGGGGTCCGAAGCAGGCAGTATATCGTGCGCTCCGTGACAGTCCCAGCAGCGCGCCGTTTGGACGTAGCCGCCCAGCGAGCCCAACTGCGAGTGGAAGGTGTCCCGGTAGGTGGATAGCTTGTCCTTGTGGCAGGAGCCGCAGATCGGCGTGGACTGCATGCGGAAGGCGTCGGCGGTCGGCTGCAGGATGGCGTGAGCGGTGTGGCAGTCGGTGCAGACCGGGGCCTTCAGGTTGCCGGCGGCGACGGCCTTTCCGTGGATGCCCATCCCGTAATCAGCGGCGATGCCCGCGTGGCAGCTTCCGCAGGTCTTGGGAACGTTGGTCTTGTAGGTGGGGCTGAGCGGATTGTTGTGGCTCAGAATGTGATGCGATCCGTGGCAGCTCTGGCAATTGGCCGCCACCAGCAACCCTTCCTTGCTGAGCGCAAACCCGTGGATGGAATCCATATACAGCGGGTAGACGTTGGTCAAGCCATGCTTTTTGGCCATCGCCGGATTGTTGTGGCAAGTGCCGCAGGTGCGCGGAATGTTCAGCGGATAGACCGCCGACCGGGGATCGCTCTTGGGAAAGATGGAATGGGCGTTCCCATGGCAACTGGTGCAGGGATTGGCCGACGCCTTGGCATGCACGCTTCCGGCCAGCCCCGCCGCTTCGTCGGCGTGACAGGTCTTGCAATCGACTGGCGTCACCTTGTCCGGATGAGGATATTCTTTGATGGAGGTGTGGCAATCGCCGCACTGCAGGCCGCCGTGCACGCTGGCACCGAACGTCTTGCCGTCCACGCCGACGCTGTGTCCGGAGGCGTCCTGGAGGGTCATGTCCCCGTGGCAGGAGAGGCAATCAGTTTGCGCGTGGGCGATGCGCGGCGCGGCGACAGCGAAGAGCGCACCGAGCGCCAGCGCTAAATAAGAAGCAGTCTTCATGTAGGCTCCGGTCAATCCTTCCGTTTGCGGCCTTCCGTTTTCAGAACCTTCCCGTTCGGGCGCGGGAGAGAAAGCACTGGGGCCTTTCTCTCCCGTTTTGCGCCTCGTTTTGGAGGCTTGCGCTTCGCGCGTTGCTACTTTTGCAGGGTGCGAATATAGGCCACTACGTCCTTGATTTGCGCATCGGTCAGCTTGCCTTTATAAGCCGGCATCCGGCCCTTGCCGTTTGTCGTCGATTCGATGAACTGGGTGTTGGAGGCCTTGACCATGGCCGGGGCCTTGAACGACAGAACCTTCATATTCTTCGCCATCGGTGTGGCGGCAAGCCCGTCGGCTCCGTGGCACATGGCGCATTTGGCCTTGTAGGTGGCAGCACCGGACGTCTGCGCAAAAGCAGGCCCCGCAATGGAAGCGGCCAGCACGATCAAGCCTGCCGCTCGGATGAGTTGGTTCATGGTATTGCTCCTTGCCCGGAAATTGAGGGTTTTCCGGTCAACTATCTTTCATACCTTCTGCGTTGCCCCTTTGGAAGTGATGCCGATCACTGATCGACGTCCTCGATCCCGCCTCGCGGGCGATTCGTCCACCCCTGCTTCTGAGAAGAATGAGCCTCTGTTTCAATAAATCAAGCGCTGTCTTACGCTGCGATGGCCGCAGGGCGCGGTTGCTGCTTCAGGGTGATAAAGGTCACAACCAGGAGCACCCCTCGTCCAGCACAATATGAGCGGGCTAGAGGACAAAATTCATGAGCACGGTTACGGTATCCGGAGAAAAATGTATGCTCACCCTTCCGGGGGACGCGGTGCGCCAGATTCAGTGGCGTTTTGCCGAGCGTTTCGATTTGCAAATGCTGGTGCAGTCGGCGCGCGGCGTGGCGCGGGGAACCGTGGCGCGGCTGGTGGCGGCCGGAGAACGCAACACCCACGAATGGACGCCGGCCAAGAACGCGATGATGGAGGAGTTTGACCGCGCCGGCATGACCGCCGTTTTCATGGAGCCGGAAGAAGGCGGCTTCATCTCCGGGCCGAAGAACCTGGCGCTGTCTCTGACCGCTTTTGAGTTGGCCTGGGTGGACGGCGGCGCGGCCACGGCCTCGCTGGCTGGCTTTCTGGCCCTTTCGCCGATTCACGAGCGCGGCACCGCGGAGCAGGCGCAGCGCTACAAGAGCCTCTCCGCGCCTCCGCAGCCGGGCGAGGACAGAAAGCCCTGGCGCGGGGCGTTTGTTTTGACCGAACCCATTCCTTACGTGGGCATCGACACCGGAATGCTGAGCGGCAAGCTGCGCGTGGCCGAGTGGAAAGACGGAGAGGAGCCCTGGCTCGAGGTGGACAAGCGCGGCCGCTTCATCACCAACATTGCCTTCGCCAACTTCGTCACCGCCGCGGTCGCCTCCGACGATCCGCGCATCAAGGGCAGTTGCGTGGTGATCCTGGAAGAGACCGACGAGGGCATCTTCGACCACGGAACTCCCACCAAGAAGCTGGTCCATCAGCTCTCTTCGACCGGCGACCCGATCTTCAACCTCAAGGTTCCGGCCAGCCGCATTGTGGGCGGATACACCGTCAAGGACGGGGTCGTCGTTCCCAATTACAGCCACGGCGAGATCATCGAGGCGGTCTTCCGGCGCACGCGCGTTCCGGTGGGTCTGATGACGGCGGCCAAGCTGCTTTCGGCCATCGAGCCGGTCATCCGCTACCAGCGCGGACGTTTCCGCGGTGCCGAGGGCACGAAGCCCGGCACGGTGCGCTATGAGCAGGGCATCCAGCAGCGCGAAGACGCCCTGCACCGGCTGGTGGACGTCTGGGCCACGGGCGAGGCGGCCGCTTCGCTGGGCTTTGCCACCGCGCGGCTCTTCGACGAGCTGGACCCCATTGAAAAGCGCAAGACAGTCCTGCTCAAAGAGAGCGGCATCCAGGGCGGACGCGCCGAGATGAAGGCGCTCAGGGAAAGCGAGCAGCGGGCCGTCGAGCTTTTGTCGCTTGCCGCCAACGACTCCCGCCGCGTCGAATTGGAGGCCGATCCGCTGGTCCAGTACGTGCTGATGGACGCCGCGGCCAACGTGCTCTGCCCGGCCACCAAGCTGTGGAATACCGGCCACGGAGCCAACCTGCTGCGCGAGGCGGTCAGCCTGATGGGCGGCTACGGCATCACCGAGGATTGCCCCGGCTTCCTGGGCAACAAGTGGATGGATGCCCAGCTGGAGGCCACCTACGAAGGTCCGGAAGCGGTGCAGCGCCGGCAGTTGACCGTCACCATGACCTCGGAGGTTTTCCTGGCCCAGTTCCGCGTCTGGACCTCCGAGATGCGGCACATCGCCTCCTCGCGGCCCGGCACCGGCGCCTGCACCGTGGCCTCGGCCATGGAGCTGTGGCAGTGGACGCTGCACCACCTGCAAACCGCCACCGACCCGGCGGGGAACAAGCTCTATCACGGGCAGCGCCAGGGCGTGACGTTCGCTCTGGAGATGCGCTCTGCTGGCTGGTGGCCTCGCGCGCGCAGATTCTCGACGTGCTCGAACTGGAGACCGGCGGCGCGGCCGATCCGGTTGCATCCGAGGGGCTCGATGGCACGGTGCAATTCTTCAGCGACCTTTGCCACACGCAGGCGGCCGCGGCGGCCGGCGAGGTCTCCCGCATTTGCGCTGAGCTGGTCTTCGGCTATAACCGGCACCCCTCGTGGAACGACGAGGAGCACGCAAACTGCTTCATGGCCGGCGAACTGGCAGAGTTCGAGGAGACCATGCCGGGCATCAGCGCCATGGCCTTCGATGTGCTCACAGGCGACGGCAGCCATCCGGAAAAGGCCGGACCCTGCGCCGCCTGCGCCGGAAACGAAGCGTTTCTGCGCCTGCAAAACAAGCTGATGCGCTGCCTGAGCGGCTCGCGGCTGGCCAAGGACCGCGCCGCCGAGACGGTCAGCAAGGTCATGATTCCCGAAGCGCTGGATTATCCGGCGTAACCACCTGCGGAGGGGCCAATAGCTCGCTATTCGCTCGCTTGGCTTCACCGCGCCTGATGGTGGGTGTCCCAGGTCTGGATTTCCGGACCTGGGAAAACTCAAACTGGGTGCCCCACCCTCGCCGCGTTCCTGTTTTTGCGGCTAGGGTGGGTTGCCACGAAACTCAACCAGCCTCATTTGTCGGAAGGTCCGCTTGGGCACAGAAGAGAAGACAGCAGAAACCATCGAGATCGATCGTCCGGCGATGGAGGTGGACATCGCCTGCGCCGGTTTTGGTCCGGCGATGGGCGGCTTTCTGACCACGCTCACCAAAGCCTGGACAGAAAACCCGGCCGATCCTGCCTTCGAGAGCAAGGCCGCGCCGGGGATGCCGCTGCAAGTGCTTTGCTACGAGCGCGCCGACGACATCGGCTCCGGCGTCAGCGGCGTGGTCACGCTGGGGCGAGGCATTCGCGCCAGCTTTCCCGACCTGAGCCCGGCCGAGATTCCCATGGCCGTCGAGGTCAAGCGGGAAAAGGTCTTCTATCTGCTCGATCCCATCGGCGCCAGCCGGCGCTCCGCGCTTTTGCGTTTTGGAGATTTTTTTCTTCGTCTTGGAGGAAAGCTGATCGGCGTGAAGGACTCCGCCTTCGAGCTGCCATGGACGCCGGCCTTCCTCAACAAGCACGGCGGCCTGGTGCTCGGAATCGGCCAATTCAACCAGTGGGTCGGCTCGCAACTGATGGCCACTGGGCTGGTGCAGATCTGGCCCGGAAGCCCGGTTGCCGGGCCGCTCTTTTCCCCGCAATCGGAAAGCTCCGGCAAGAAAGTCGAAGGACTCCGCCTGGCCGATCAGGGCGTGGAGAAATCGGGCGCTCCGGCGGAGGGATTTTTGGCCGGAATGGACGTGCGCGCGCAACTGACCGTCGTTGGCGACGGCCCGGTGGGCGCGGTCGGCCAGGCGCTGGATGAGAAGCTCGGCTTGCCGGAAGGCCACGCCCGCCGCGAGTGGGCGCTGGGGATGAAGTTCGTCATCGAGCTGCCGGAAAACTCGCCTTTGGAACCGGGAACCGTCTGGCACTCCTTCGGATTTCCCGAGCCGGAGATCTTCGGCTTCCTTTACGTGCATCCGGAGCGGCTCGTTTCTGTGGGCATTTTTGTCCCTTCGTGGCTGCACGACCCCTCGCGCACCGCCTACCGCTATTTGCAGCACTACATTCAGCACCCCGCGCTATGGAAGTATCTGAAAGACGGCGTGCTGCGCTCCTGGGGCGCGAAATCGCTCGAAGAGTCAGGACGCCACGGCGAACCGTTTCTTTCTGGCGACGGCTTTGCCCGCATCGGCGAAGGCTCCGGCTCGACGAATATGTTGACTGGATCCGGAGTCGACGAAGCCTGGGCTACGGGCACGCAATTGGGCGAGGCGGTGCTCGAACTGCTGCGCGCCGGCGAGCCTTTCACGCGCGAAAATCTGAACAAGACCTATGAAAAACGCCGCCGTGCAAGCTGGGTCGAGAGCGGCGCGTGCGAGGCCGAGAACGCCCGCAATGGCTTCCACGGAGGTGTGGTGCGCGGCATGATCGGCATGGCTCTCGCCGGACTCACGCACGGAAAATTTTCGCTGGGCGCGAAGATTCCCGCGGCGCACCGGCAGATTCGGCCCTTCAATCCGCATTCGGCCGACGGGCTCAAGGTGAAAGAAGCCGCGGCGCTGGCCGTCGACGATGGGCGTCCGCTCCACGATGCTCTGCTGAGCGCGCGCGGCTGGCCGGAGATCGACTTTGACGGCCGTTTGCTGGTCACGCAGCAGGATGCGCTGCTGATGGGCGGCAAGGTGCAGGCCATGCCCGGTTTCGCCGATCACGTCCGCTTCCGCGATGCCGGCCTCTGCATCGCCTGCGAGGAGAAGACCTGTATCGCCATGTGCTCCGGCCAGGCCATCACGCTGGGCGCGGACGGGCTGCCCGCCTTCGAGCGCGAGAAGTGCGTTCACTGCGGCGCGTGTCTGTGGAATTGCGGCCACTCGCCCGACGGCGAGCACAGCAACATCGCCTTCAGCGCTGGCTCGGGCGGTCTGCATTCGGCAGAAAATTGAGGTTCGCCATTCGGCAAAAAGCTGAGGTCCTCGACTCGATTTATACTGATCGTTGTGGTTTTGAAAGGGCACGACTTTAGTCGTGCCGCAAATGCTGCAACAACGACGCGGGCTTTAGCCCCTGAGGGATTGTTTACCGCTCTCTATGCGCTGGGGCACGGGTTTTTAGAAGGGAAAGGACATGAACGAGAATCTCTGGAACTTTATTCTCGAATGCTCTGAAAGATATTATGCGGAAGACCTGAAACCTTATGAAAACCGCAATCTGAGAGACAATTGGTGGGAAGCCTTTGACTTCTTTTTGGGACGTGCTTGTTATCAAGGGAGACGTGATTCCGTATCGGAGGAGGTTAACAAGAGGGTCAGGCAGGTTCTGATCCCGTTCTTTGAGAACAGCAACCGTGATAAGGAATACGAGACGCTTAGGCAGGAAGAATGGAAGCCTCTTAAGAATCAACTTAAAGAGAAAATCGGCAAGGGCAAGATTGGAAAGGCAAGAGACATCGAAATGATTCTCAGCGCACTGGATCGAATTGACTCCTATCCATGCCGGAATATTGTCAATTATTCCATCCAGAAGATTGAGAAGGGGCTTGTCTTGGAGCACTATCGAGAGTTGCAAGATAAGCAATCTGCGAATGGGATCGTGCAGGTTGGGCCAAAGATTGCTTCATTCTATCTTCGGGATATTGTTTCGTTGTTCAAGTTGCAGGACTCGGTGGACAGCGATTCAGCATTCTGCCTTCAGCCGATCGATGTCTGGGTACGCAGGATCGCAAAAAAGCTCAAAATCGTAAACAACGAAGCAGATGACCGAACAATTCAGGACGCAATTGTGAAGAAGTGTGAAGAATCGAATGTTTCTGCTTTTCGCTTCAACCAGGGAGTATGGTATGCGGGATCGTATTCCCTTCACTTACTTTTAGAATTTGCGGGCAAGCATTCCCTCAGGGGCTAAAGCCCAGGATTGTTATTTGGCATTTGTTGGCACGGCTAAAGCCGTCCCCTTTCAAAGCAGAAGGATTGCGATCAATTTTTGAAGAAGGAAAACAATGGTAAATGTATTGCACATCGTGGTTTGCGCGGGGATTGTTCCCGATCCGCTGCAAACTCTGGAGCCTGTGACCACGCCAACCGGGCCGGGGCTGAAAAATGAGATGGTGTTGCCGGCGGTGCTCGATCCCTGGGCCGCCTGCGCGCTCTATGAAGCGGCGGCGCTGGCCGCAAAGAACCCCGGCAGCAAGCTCTGGCTGGTCTCGCTCGGCCCCAAGGCCAAGCTGCAACAGGTGATGATGACCGTGGCCCAGAAGGCCGCCTTCGAACTGGTGCCGATCGACGGCCCCATCGGCGGCTTTCCCGACGCGCACGCGACGGCGGCCGTGCTGGCCGAAGCCATCGCCGCGCTGCCCGGTCTGGACTGCGGCAAGTTATTGCTCTTCGGCGGCTGGGAGTCGGCCACGCGCGGCGCGGGAGTTACCTTGCAGTTAGTGGGTGAGCGGCTGGGAGTTATCGACCAGTTTCAGGGCGTGGACCAGATTGATGTGCGCGAGGACGGCAGCTTTGAAGTGCTGGAGCGCGTGGAAGGCGGCAAGCACCAGGCGTCGGTCTGCGCCGGAACGCCGGCTGTTTTGGGCTGGGCCACGGGCAATCTGGCCGAGCCGCGCAACAATCCGCAGGTTGGCATGGCGAATATGCGCACCATCATGCCGGCCCTCGCCAAGGCCAAGGCCGTCAAGCTCGAAGCCAATGGATTGAGTTATGTCTCCGTCGGCCTGCCCAAGCAGCAGCGCGAGACGCGCGTCGAAAAGGGCCTCACGCCCGAGGAGATTGCGGCCGAGCTGGCTGCTTGGATTGGAGCCGAATGATGGAAACGATTCTTGTACTGACTCATGCCGACGAATCCGGCACGGCGCTCACCAAGGCCTCTCTCGAAACCGTCACCGCGGGGCAGGAGCTGGCCGCGCGCCTCTCGGCCACGCTCACCATCGGCATTGTGGCTGCTGATGCCGCGGCAGCCGCAAGCGCGCTGGCGTCCGCGGGAACGCGGCTCGTGGCAGTCTCCGGCGAGCCTTTCGCACAGGCGCGCTATGCCACCGACGCAGCCGCCGTCGAAGCGCTTTGCCGCGCCGCTGGAGCGACCATCGTACTGGCTCCCGGAACCTCGCGCTTTACGCGCATCGCGGCCGGCGTGGCGCACCGGCTGGGCGGCTTCATCGACACGCACATTACCGCCCTCGGCGGCGCGGAAAACATCGAAGCCACGCGCTGGTTTTATCGCCAGCGGGTCGAGGCCGTTCTCAGCCGCGCTGTGCGCCCCTGGTTTCTGCTGCTCGACGCGGGCACGCACGCAGCTTATTCTGGCGAGTCCGACGCTGCTCAGGGCGCTGCGCGGATTGAGCAGATCGCCGTTCAACTGCCGGAGATTCGCACCACCTTCAGCGGCCTTCGCTCCCCGGCGCTGGACGCACAAACCATCCGCCCCGACGCCAAATTGCTGCTTGTGGCCGGCGCCGGATGGACCAAAAAACAGCCCGACGGCCAGGTGCGTGTCGAGGAGGCGGGCAAGCTGATTCTCGGCTTCCTGCACGCGACCGGCGCTTCGCTCGGCAGCAGCAAATCGCTCGTCGACCAGGGCGGGGAAGGGAACTCCGTTCTTCCTTTTCTGACGCATATGAACCAGATTGGCCAAACCGGCGCGACACCGCGCCATGCCAGGGGATTGTCCACCTGCTGCCACGGCGAGGAACCGCACGTGGTGGGCTGGAGGTTCATTGGTGAGCGGCGCGCCATCAGTCTGGACCCCAATTGCGGCTGGACGCGCGGCAAGGCCGATGTGGTCTACATTGCAGATGCCTTTCCGGTGATGGCGAAGTTGAACGCGCTGCTCGAAGCGAAGAAAGTCTAGCCGCCACCTGTGCCACCTGCGGTGGGGCCTACTGCCTTCGGCTCGGAGTGCGAAAGGCTTCATCGCAGGTCCCAAAAACGGGAGCTGGGGCAGCCGCGCGATTACCGCGCATTCATTGAGGTTTGACCTGCATGTGGTAGCTTAAAGAGTGGAGAAAGTGTAGAGAATATGCCTACGATTGCGTCGTTTATCAAGCACCATTATCGCCATTTCAACGCCGCCGCGCTGATCGATGCGGCCGAAGCTTACAACCAGCTGCTGGCCTCGGGCGGCAAGATGTTCGTCACCATCGGCGGCGCCATGAGTACGGCTGAGCTGGGCCTGTCGCTGGCCGAGATGATCCGCCAGGACAAGATTCACGGCATCTGCTGCACCGGCGCGAATTTGGAAGAGGACGTCTTCAATCTTGTGGCGCACGATTTTTATGAGCGTGTCCCCGGCTACCGCGACCTGACCCCTTCCGATGAGGCCAAGCTGCTGGCGCGCCACATGAATCGCGTCACCGACACCTGCATCCCGGAGATGGAGGCCATGCGCCGCATCGAGAACGAGGTGCTGAAGGAATGGGTGCGCGCCGATCAGGCCGGCGAGCGCTTCTTCCCTCACCAGTTCATGTACAAGATTCTGCTCTCCGGCGATCTGGAAAAGTCGTACCAGATCGACCCCAAAAACAGTTGGCTGCTGGCCGCGGCCGAGAAGAACCTGCCCATTTTTGTGCCCGGCTGGGAAGATTCGACGCTGGGTAATATGTATGCCGGCCACTGCATCAGCGGAGACGTAAAAAGCGTCCATACCGTGCGCACCGGCATCGAATACATGATGGAGCTGGCCGAATGGTACACGAAAACGACCGCTGAAACCCCACTCGGTTTCTTTCAGATTGCGGGCGGCATCTCCGGCGACTTTCCTATCTGCGTGGTGCCCATGCTGCATCAGGATTTGCAGCGTCCGCACGTGCCGCTGTGGGCTTACTTCTGCCAGATTTCGGACTCGACCACCAGCTACGGATCGTACTCGGGCGCCGTGCCGAACGAGAAGATTACCTGGGGCAAGCTGGCCGAGAATACACCCAAGTTCATCATCGAGTCGGACGCCTCGATCGTCGCTCCGCTGGTTTTTGCCTACGTGCTGGGCTGGTAGAGCGTACTGCCGCCAGCCCGTGCTGCGCGCGAGTTGGCGATAAAATGGAAGAACGGAGAAGGAGAAGCGATGTCCAGGATTTCCCGGCTTGACCGCGACGCTGTAACCCCCGAAATGGCCGCGCTCTACGACAGAATCTTTGCTCTGCGCGGCAATGTCCCCAACATGTTTCGAGTCATGGCCCACCGGCCAGAGATCTTCTCGACCATGCAGGCGCATTTTGCGGCGGTGCTTACGACCGGCACGGTCCCCACCAAGCTGAAGGAGCTGATTATCGTCCGCACCAGCCAGGTGAACAAGACGCCCTATTGCCTGGCCAGCCACACCATTCTGGCGAAGAATCTGGGCTGGAGCGACGAGCAGCTCGATCACCTGGCCGACTGGGGGCAGCGCGAGGATTTTACCCCCGCCGAAAAAGCCGCCTTGCGTTTGGCCGAGACGGTCACCCGCGATTCCAATGCGGTTACGGACGAGCAATTTGCCGAGTTGCGCGGTTTCTACGACGAGGGCGAGATTGTGGAGCTGCTCTGCGCCATCGGGCTGTTCAACTACTTCAATCGCTTCAACAACGCTGTCCGCATGGAGCCGACCAATCCCGGCGAAGGCGGTCCCAGCGAGTGCTGTTGCGCGGCGCCGGCGGCCGAAGCAGCGGCAACCCGGTGACTTCAGCCTCTGTTTCGATGCCGGTGCGCGATGGAGCCGGAGGAGATGGACTACCGGCTGGTTTCGCCGGGCGCCGGGCTTGATCTTGCTGAAATCATCCTCAATCCAAATCACAGAACCATCCAACTGACCTGCCAAGGAGTCCCTTTCCCCGATGAAACTGAAACTGCCTGATGGAAACTTCCGCGCCTATCTTTTTGATTGCGACGGCACGATCGTCAACTCGATGCCGCTGCATTACATTGCCTGGAAGACCGTGCTGGCGGAGTGGAATTGCGTCTACGATGAGGATCTTTTTTATTCCTGGGGCGGCAAGCCGACTCGCAAGATCGTCTCCGATCTGAACAAGATGCAGGGGCTGCATATGCCGGTTGAATCCGTTGTAGAACGGAAGGAAAGCCTCTACTTCGAACTGCTTCCTCAGCTTCAGGCGATCCCCGAGGTGGTGGAGCACATGGAAGCGCAGCAGGGGCGGATTCCTTTCGCTGTGGTATCGGGCGGAGGGCAGGAGGCTGTCACCCGTTCTCTCGCCGCGGTGGGTCTGCTCGACAAATTCGACACCATCGTCGGGGCCGAACACTATGCGAATGGCAAGCCGGCTCCGGATCCATTTCTGGTGGCCGCTGAGCGGCTCGGTGTAGCGCCCGGCGACTGCTTGGTTTTTGAAGATACGGACATGGGCATTGAGGCTGCGACCGCCGCGGGCATGGCCTCGGTCAAGGTTCCTCGCCAACCGTGCGGCGCTGAGGAGATGGTTCCTCAGTAATAGAGAAGTACCGCAATGTGGTATTCCATGAATCCGCCTTGCTGTTCCTCTGGCGCACAGCTTCCGACAGCCGCCTGGTGATATTCGCCGGATACCAGCTTGCTTACCAGCGCCTGCGGCAGGCGGTTCAGTTCAGGGCCCTGCCAGCGCATGATGAACCCCAGGTGCCTTCCGGGGGAAGCGGATGCGGGCACGCCCTGGCTCATCGCACAGGCGGCGCGGGCAGCCGGAGTTCCGGGCGCTACGGCGATCCCGCTGACGCGCACCAGGTTGGCAATCGCGGCCTCCACCTGATCCTGGGTCAGCGTGGGTACGGCGTGCGCGTAGTCGGTTACGGCATACAACACACCGCGGCTGGCCACCACCGCCGCTCCCACCCGGTTCACGTCGGGATTCAGCAGGTTGGCGCGGTGGCCGGGCGAGTGCATCCAGGCATCTTCAATCGCGGCCGGGTCGGGACCGACGGCTACGTTTTCCTCGATCAAACTGAAGCGCGCCCCGGCTTGCGCGGCCCGTTCCGAGATGCTCGGCTCGTCGTCATAGCGGTGCGCGATGGTCCCTTCGGCGACCATGCGCAGGCAATGACGTCGCGCGGCTTCGGCCAGCGCCGGATCCCACTTCAGCGGCGCAATCCCCTCAGCGGCGCGGTCCTGGTTGATCAGCACTCCGAGCTGCCACGCATCGGCCTGGTTCGCGCCCGAACCTTCACTCTGCGCGGCCTGCAACCGTGGCGCCAGCGCCAGAAGCACCAATGCGGCCAGCGCCAGAGACACAACCAGACCCCGCCGAAAAATGCTCATATCTCATTAGACCCGGCTTGGCTTGCTCTGTCGCGGTATTCTGGCTGTGCAGATGTCTTTTTTCTCCGCCAAAACGCTCTCCGCCCTGCGCAACCTCCTCCGTCGCCAGCCGCTGGCCGTGGCGGGCGTGTTGCTGCTGGTGGCCTTTGTGTTGGGCGGGCTGGGTGCGCCCTGGATTGCGCCGGATAGCCCCGCGGCCATCGATCTGCCGCATCGCCTGGAGGGTCCATCGGCCGCGCACTGGGCCGGAACCGACGAACTGGGCCGTGATACGCTCTCGCGGCTGCTCTTTGGTGCGCGGCTCTCGCTCACCGTCTCGGTCAGCGTGGTCTCGATCTCGCTGGCTCTGGGGCTGGCCGTGGGCGGGCTGGCCGGCTACTGGGGCGGCTGGATCGACATCGCTCTGACCACCTTCGCCATGAATACGTTTCTCGCTCTTCCGGGCATTCTGCTGGCCATCGCCTTTGCGGCTTTTCTGGGGCCGGGATTCAGCAATCTGGTGCTGGCGCTGGCTATCGGCGGATGGGCCGGCTATGCACGCCTGGTGCGCGCGCAGGTGATGTCGGTGCGAGACCGCGAGTACGTGGATGCGGCCCGCGCCTTGGGCGCCAACGGGATGCGCATCTTCTTCCGCCACATTCTGCCCAACATTCTGCAGCCCATCCTGGTGCAGGCGGCCATCGGCATGGCCGGCGTGATTCTGGCCGAGGCCACGCTCTCGTTTCTCGGCCTGGGCATTCCCGCGCCCGCGCCCAGTTGGGGATCGATGCTGAACGACGCGCGGCTGCATCTGTTCGATTCGCCGCACCTGGTGCTGTTCCCGGCGGCCGCGATTGCCGGCGCGGTGCTGGGCTTCAACTTTCTGGGCGACGCCCTGCGCGATCAGCTCGACCCGCGGACGCGGCTGGAGATGGGGCTTTAGGGCTACAGTTGTATTTGCTTCGGATTGCCCTGTTCCGGGCCTAAAGGCCCCGTTGTTTCGGCAGCCTTTCAGGGGGCTGAAGCCCCCTGCTCCCTCCGCAAAGACGATCTGCAACTGTAATGTTAGGGCTCAGACCGCTTGGTTATGTGCCAGCTTGGGTGCCTCTGATAAAGTCTCGCCTTTGGTTACTGGGATGAGGAATGGAACGTTCGCAATCAGGCGGTCAGAGAGCTGGACCTCTGGCCGCCTGATTCCAGAGCCGGCGATCGTTCCCTCATGGTCGCATATCGGGAGCTGAAAAACGCCGTTTTTCTCCTCAGTCCTGGCGCACTTTGGGAGCCAGATACTCGGGGCCGACCGGGTCGGTGACCGACTCGGCCACGATGCGGTCGATCTCGGCCATGGCGGCGGAGTCGAGCTTCCAGCCAGCCACGCCGCTGACGGCATCAAGCTGATCGGGCCGCCGCGCTCCCCACAAGGCCACGCTGACGCCGGGGCGGTCGAGAACCCAGCGAACGGCCAGCTCCGGGAGCGATTTTTCGTAGCGCTCGCGGGCCAGTGTCGACAGCCGCTCGACGGCGGCCAGGTACTGGGGGAAGCGCGGCTCCTGAAACTTGGGATCGAAACCGCGGATGTCGCCCGCGCCGAACTTCATGCCGCGCGTGGCTCGTCCGCCGAGCAGACTGCGGCAGAGCGTGCTCCAGGTCAGCACGGCAATGTCGTGCCCCTTGCACCACGACAAAAGATTTTCGCCGTGCGCGGAGCACTCGCCGTGCGCGGAGCACTCGATCTGCCGCTCGAAGAGGTTGTAGGGCGGCTGATTCGAGGCCAAAGGGGCGACCGAGCGAAACTCCTCCATCTGCGCGACCGAAAAGTTGCTCACCCCCAGCGCGCGCACCTTGCCCTCACGCAGAAACTCGGCCAGCAGTGCGGCGGTTTCCGCGATGGGCGTGCGTGTGTCCGGCCAATGCACCTGGTAGAGGTCAATGTAGTCGGTTCCCAGACGGCGCAGGCTGTCTTCAATCTCCAGGCGCAGTCGAGCGGGCGTCGAGTCGGCGAAGACGCCGTCTTCATTCCATCCAAGGCCCACCTTGGTGGCGATGAAGAAATCCTCGCGGCGGCCGTGGGCGCGCATCGCCTTGCCCACAATCTCTTCCGAGCGCCCGTGGCCGTAGATGGGCGCGGAGTCGATCAGGTTGATGCCGCGGTCGAGCGCGCCCAGGCAGGTGGCGATGGCCAGATCCTCAGGCGTTTCTCCCCAGTCCAAACCGCCCATGGCCCAGGTTCCCAATCCGATGCGCGAGACCTTCACGCCAGCAATGGTTGTTGTTTCCATGGAAGTATTTTAGATCCGCGGTGCGGACAAGGCATTTGCTGGCGCTGCCGGCAAATCGTCGATTCCTTTTTGCAAAACGATGACCGCGTCGGCCGTGCGCCGCGCATCGAGGCTCAAATCAGAGGCCAAATCCTGGTCCAAATCCTGGTCCAAATTATGGATAAGATCCGGTTTTTCGCCGCTCATTGGAGGATTTTCTCTTCCGCCGGCAGAATGCCCATCTCGCGGTAGATGGGCCGCATCGTGCGCCGCACCGCCCGCAACTGGGTGGTGAACCATATTCCACCCACGAGAACCACCACGCCGTTGATGACCACCGTCCAGGGCGCGCTGAACTTGTCCGCCATGGTCCCGGCCAGCAGGCTGCCAAAGGGCGCCATGCCCATGAAGGCCATCGTATAGTAGCTCATCACGCGGCCGCGCTTGTCGTCGCTGACGATGGTCTGAATCACCGTGTTGCTGGCTGCCATGCCCTGCATCATGCCCATGCCCGCCACCATCACCATTGCCATGGAGAGCCAGAAGCTGCGCGAGAGGCCGAATCCGATTAGCCCCACGCCGAAGACAGCGGCGGCCAGGGGAATCATCTTCGTCAGCCCGCGCACGGTCTTGCGCGCCGCCAGCGAAAGGGCAGAAATCAGCGCGCCGAGTCCCATTGCGCCCATCAGGAATCCCAGCGTGTGCGGCCCCCCGTGCAGCACCTGGGCCGCAAAGATGGGCATCAGCACCACGAACGGCATTCCCATCAGGCTCAGCACGGCAAACAGCACTAGGATGGTGCGAATAGGAAGAAACTCCGAAACATAAGTCCAGCCGGCCTTCATCTCGGCAAGCATCGATGTGGTTTTGCGCTCCACCACGGGCGCATGAAGCCGCATCATGAGCAGCGAAGCGATCACCGCGATGTAGCTGATGCCGTCGACCAGAAAGCACCAGCCCTCGCTCGAAACCGCGATCAGCATTCCGGCCAGCGAGGGACCAATCAGGCGCGCCACGTTCACCATCGAGGAGTTGATGGCGATGGCGTTCTGCAGGTCGCGCTTGTCCTCCACCATCATCACCATGAAGGATTGGCGGCCGGGCATATCGAAGGCGTTTACGCAGCCCTGCAGGATGCTCAGGATCAGCAAAAGGGGGATCGTGATGTGGCCGGAGAGCGTCAAGGCGGCCAGCGCCAGCGATTGGATCATCGACAGGGTTTGCGTCCACAGCAGCACCTGGCGGCGATTCAGCCGGTCTACCCACACGCCGGCGAATGGCGCCAGCAGAAAGGTGGGAATCTGTCCGGCAAAGCTGACCGTGCCCAGCAAAAGCGCCGAGCCGGTCAGCCGGTAGACCAGCCAGCTGGTGGCCACGCGCGTCATCCACGTGCCGACCAGAGAGATGGTTTGCCCGCCAAAGAACAGCCGGAAGTTGCGATGGCGCAAGGCGCGCCACGCGTGAGAGACGCCGCCAGGCACGCGCAGCGACGCCGGGCCGCCCGCCGCCTCCGTTTTCGTGCTCTCCTCAGTATCGCTGCCGCTCAATATTGGGCCCTCATTGCAACTATAGCGGGTGAGCGGTGCGGCGCGTTCGGTTGTACCGGCGGGGGAGCAATGGGCTGCGTCCGGAATGCAGTTGGCCTGCTTGCTTTCGACCAGCAAAGGCAGTCGGGTGCCAGAGCGCGGGAACCGTTCCGCCCCGCGGTGGTAGCCTAGACCGTTACAGGAAAGGCGTCTGACAAGTGGATTTTCTGGTGATGGGAGCGGGGGTGGCCGGGTTGCGGGCGGCGGTCGAGCTGGCGGGCCACGGTGAGGTACTGGTGGTCACCAAGGAGTCTGTGGCCGAGTCGAACACGCACTACGCGCAAGGCGGGATCGCGGTGGCTCTCGAAGGCGACAAGGACGTGGCGCTGCACCTGGAGGACACGGTGAACGCCGGCGATGGGCTGGTTTGCCGTCCCGCGGCCCAGGCGCTGGTGACCGAGGGGCCGGTCCGGGTGACCGAGTTGATCGAGTGGGGCGCGGCTTTTGACCGGGCGTCGGGGGCCGATGGCGGCAGGCTGCTGCGCACCCGCGAAGGGGCGCATTCGCTGGCCCGCGTTTTGCACGCCAACGGCGACGCTACAGGCGCGGAGATCAGCCGCTCGCTGGCTGCCTTCGCCCACACCCACAAGCGCATCCACTTTGCCGAGTGGAGTACGGTCACCGGCTTTGTGACTAGCGAAGGGCGCGTAACGGGCGCCGATCTGCTGGACCGCGAGGGCCGTCTGGAACGGGTGAGCGTGCGCGGAGTCCTGGTAGCGGCTGGCGGCGCGGGCCAGGTCTACAGCGACACCACCAACCCAGCCGTGGCCACCGGCGACGGCATCGCGCTGGCCTCCGAGGCTGGCGCGATGCTGGCCGACATGGAGTTCTATCAGTTCCACCCCACTGCGTTTTCGCTCCCCGGCGCGCCGCGGTTCCTGCTCTCCGAGGCATTGCGCGGCGAGGGCGCCATTCTGCTGAACGACCGCGGCGAGCGCTTCATGGAGCGCTATCATCCGCTGCTCGAACTGGCTCCCCGCGATGTGGTGGCCCGCGC
>CAWBHO010000052.1:0-16464 GCA_963788415.1 uncultured Acidobacteriaceae bacterium
GGGCAAGGCGCATCTCCTCGCGAATATAGCTTCTGTTCCAGCGCAGAAGCATCCGGCTCAACTGTCTGTACGTCGTCGGGACGATGGTGAGCACAATGGCCGTCCGCTGATAGACGCTGTCATAGCCCAGGCGCATGATGTCATTGGTCAGCGCACGGTCTTCGCCGATGGTGGCCTGGGCGCCGAGAAAGCGCTGTTTCAGCCAGGGTTCCAACACTGCCCGGACGGCGCTCGCACGATAAGCCGAGAGCGCGCCAGGACTGCAATAGACGGTTCCGAAAGTGGATTGATAGGCGCGCAGAAAATCAAAGCTCAGCGTGAAGCGCACGTGAAGCATGCGCGGGATGATGCCTTCGCTCCGGTTGTAAACCTGAACCTTGCCGGCAACGACGCCGATTCGCTCTGAGACAAATGGACCGGCCAGCTCGAGCAGTGCGTTGCGCGCGACCACGCTGTCCGAGTCCACGGTCACAAAGACATCGCCGGTCCCCTTGCGAAAGCCGGCCGCGAGCGCCTCGCGCTTTCCGCCGTTGCGCGGCATGCGGATGGATTGGACACGACCGCCATGGCGCTTGACGGCAATTTGAATGTGATGCCAGGTGTCGTCCGTGCTGCCATCGTCTACGACGATAATCTCCAGCCGGTCCGCAGGATAGTCTGCGCTCGCAATCGAGTCGATTGCTTGAGCCACCATGGCGCCTTCGTTGTAAGCGGGGATGATGACCGTCATGCGCGGGGCGGTCTCGAGGTTTGCCGGGGTGTGCGGTCGGTAGGTAAACCAGAGAAGCGTCCGAAAGATCAGCAGCAGCGTGCCCATGGCGAACCACAGAATGCTGGGCCGCAGCAGCGCCGCGCTCATTCCATGCGCCATCGCCGAACGGAAAAGCGGGTTGAAAACCTGAGCGCGAACGCTCGCAAAAGCCAGCAAGCCAAGGCCTGCAAGGATGAGCAGCTTCAGCGGCCCATCCCAAGCGTCGGGCGTTGACGAGGGAAGAACGTCCCCGCATCGCGCCTCCAGCTCATTCTGATCATCCATGAATATCCTTGCTATCCTGCTTCCCTGTGGGAAAGCTCTATTTTAAATGACAGAACCTCTGGAACTCATGCTCTGTATGCGGGACCTCCTGGCTAACTCCGATTTTACCGGAGCGGAAAACCCCGCAGGTGAGTCCGCATCAACATGAATCGAGCAGGAAGTGGCCGGAGGGCTCATTCAAGCCACACTCTTTGCGTGCGAAAAGCGAAGCTAAATTGAGCCAAAATGACGCGCCCCATCGGGCCGCGAAAAGCTAGCGCGTCGCATCGCGGCGAAACTCATGAGACTCATGACTTCGCGGCATCCTGTTGCCGTAAATACGCGAAGGTTTCGGCCATCGCATCCGGCGTTGCCACCAATGGACGCCACCCCAGGGCGTGCAGCTTTGCGTTACCGAACCGGTTGCCCGCCCAGGCCGAGGCAACTTTGTAGGGAGTCAGGATTGCGGGCAACTGGCCCTGCGAACGGCGATGATAAGCTTCGAGCAACCGGGCCAGCATTCTGGTTGCAAAATACGGCAGGCTGACCGACCGGATCCGCTTGACGCGCTTCTTGTATTCGCGCAGATACGCAGACGCGGTGGGCAGATCGTCGTCGTGCACGTTGTAGGCCTCGCCGGCTGCGCCCGGGGCGCCGGCTGCCAGCACGATCGCCTCCGCGCAGTTCACAACATAGGTCAGGGGCAGAAGATTTCTTCCACCGAGATGAAAGAAAACCGGACCAATCTGCAAGCCGACCCTGCTCGAAAAGGCTCCACCGCCCGGCCCATACACGACGCCGGGACGCAAGACGACCAGTTCAAAGCCTGCCTTCTGCTGATACTCCCGAAACAACTGCTCCTGCCTCAGCTTGGAATGGGAATAGGAGTCGCGCAGCTCCGGATGATTCTCAAGCGGCGTAGTTTCGTCGACCCGCGCACCTCGCCCCAGCGAAGCCACCCCATATACGCCGAAGGAGCTGACAAGAACGATGCGGGTACGTTCAGCAGGCTTGCTATCACGCTCCTGAAGAGCATCGAGCAAGTTGCGCGAGGCCACCACCGAGTCAACGAACAGCTCCGCCGTCGCGCCTTTCAAGCCAGCGGCCAGATGCACGATCAGCGAGGCATCGGCCACAGCCTGCGCGCAATCGGACTTTGAACGCAGATTTCCGGAGCATAACTCCAGGCGCGCATCGGGATAAGAATCCGACAAGGCCAAAAGCTTCTCCGCCTTGCCGCGGTCGCGAAGAAAGCAGCGGATATCCGCATAGCCATGAGCCAGCAAGCGCTCGACAACGCGCACTCCAAGAAAGCCGCCCGCACCTGTAACCAGGACTTTCAACGCTGCACCTCCGGATATACCTGGTCGAAGATTCGTTCCATGATCGCCGAGACGCGCAGAATTTCATCATAGGAGATCGGCGGTGGGGAATCCTGTTCGATGCTCAGATAAAACTCGCTGAGCAGACGCCGCATTCCATCGAAAAAATGGAAGCGCGCGTGGGAGAAGCTGTTCACATTTTTCAATCCCTGCCGCAGGTAATCCTTGGCCACCAGAAAAGGAGGAAACACGCGGCCCAGAGCCGAAGGAAAGCCCTGCTTTCGCGCCAGGACAACTGTGCGCGCCGCAAAATCGGCATAGGCTGTATTCTTAGTTCCGTAAACGCGCAAGGTCTGCCCAACCGGACGGGCATGAGCGCAGAATGTGGCATAGGCGCTGGTCTGCGCCCCGCGGATGATGACCCTCAATTCATCGAGAAGATCTCCTTCGCCGGGCTCTCCACGCCATGCGACTGCATCGATGAACGGCTGGTCATCGGTCAGAAATGGAGTGATTTTATTCACCACATGGTCGATAACATTCTGAAACAGCTTGCCCGGAAGGCGGCGCACCCAGTGCTCCGGGTCGCGCTTCAGCGCCATTCCGAATTCGCCAGAAAGGTCATAGCCTATATAGCTTTCAACATGAACCGGCTCGCCGAGCACACCGGTTTCATGCAGGCGGCGCAACTCCAGCGAGGGCGCTTCAAACCGGGGCCAGTAATTCACCGCCAGTTTTCGCTGGCCTGCAACCGCGCACGCGATAATCGCCTGCGCATCGCAATAGCGCGGCGCAACGGGTTTCTCGATGAACACATGACAGCTCGCGGCGACCGCCTGCCGGGTGAGCGCAAGGTGAGATTGAGGCGGCGTCGTGATGTGCAGGACATCCGGCTTTTCCGACTCGAGCATGCACGCCACATCGGAATACCATTGGGGAACCGCATAGCGGACAGCCAACTGTTCCGCCATGATCGGTTCCAGGTCGCAGACCGCGCACAGCTGAACGGAGGGAATTTTTCTGATCTCCTCGACGTGCGCATCCGCGATCTTGCCGCACCCAACAATCGCAATCTTCAGGCTCATCGTCCTGCCCTTCCCAATCAAGCATGGATCGCAGCATGAGCGCCGGAAGCCGCTGCCCGGCCAACGCATCTGCAATCCTATCCATTTCTGTCCTTGATCCATGGTACTCGATCAAGAATGGGGCGAATCCTCGTGCCGCGCGAGCGAAAGCAACATAGAGGCCGCCCTGCGCCGCGAAAAAACACGCTGCGCACTCGAAAGGCCGCTCTAAATCCATCCGCGCATCGCATAGTAGGCAATCTTTACCGTCTCAATCAGCATGGTCTCGAAGGCCGAGAAGCGGCCATCCCAGTGTTCGGTGGAGTGGAGCACGTCCGGGACAGCCATGGGGGCTGCGTTGATTCCGAGTTTGCGAAAGACGCGAAGCGCCCTGTACATATGAAAGTCGCTGGTGAGCAGCACCCTCTTGCCGGGCATGTGTTCAATGAGACGCCCGCTATTGATTGCGTTTTCGCGCGTGCTGGTGGACTTCCATTCGGCCACCATGGCCTGGCGTGGAATGCCTTCAGCGACGAGGAAGTCGAGAATGCCGGGGCCACCGCCGCCGGTGATCACAATCTTCTTGAAGCTCCCCGTTTGCCATGCAACAAGCGCCTGGCGAGCGCGCCAATAAGAAGAATAAGAGATGCCGCCATTCTCGTCGGCAGCTGCGCTCAGAAGGATGAGGATATCGCCCCTGGGCTGCCGGATGGGACCGGCATAAGCCCGCGCCCACCACGAGACAACGGGGGTGCAGGTGATCAGCACGGTGATCAGTCCGACAGCCGCGAGGAGTCGATTGATCCATCGCGCGGCTTTCTGCAGGCTCCTCATCGGCGGATGTCCTCCCGGTCTCGCGGCATTCTAGCGGGCATGGTTTCTCTCCGCGGGCGCGGCCACGAGGGATTGAAAGATTCCGAGCAACTCCGTGGCAACCGTCTCCCAGCTTCGTCCCCCGCGCGCGCAGATGGCCGCGGCGTCCCAGCATTGGTCGAGCACCGACGTGAGAGCCTGAGCCAGCGCGGCCGGATCGCGAGGGGCCACGAGCCGGCCGCATTCATCGCTCAGAATCTCCGGAATCCCGCCCACATTCGTAGCTACCACCGGCCGGCCGCTGGAGAGCGCCTCAAGAACCACATTCGGACACCCTTCCATGTAACTGGGCAGCGTGACCAGGTCGGACGCCGCCATCCAGACGGCCACATCGTCGAAGCTACAGCCGGGCAGCGCGTGAATGTAACTGGCGGCATGATGGGCCTCGATCGCGCTCTCGATCTGCGGTGCGTCCGCCCCATCGCCGACCAGGTAGACGTGTAGACTGGGCCGCGTTGAATGCAGCGAGGCCGCACCCTCGACCAGCTCGTGCAGGCCCTTCTTCACGTCCATACGCCCAATGTAGACGACGGCCTCGACGGACGGGTCGATGGCCAGCTTCCGCCTCGCCTCCGCCCGGTCCATCGGATGGAAGATCGAAGAGTCGCAGCCGCTGAGGACGGCGCGGGTCTTTTCCGGCGCGGCGCCCATGGCGATCATCCTGTTGCGCAGATCGCCGCTGATCGCAACCATGAAATCGGCCTGGCGCAGCACGGTTCGCGTGAGCATGGCTGAAAATCGATCGCCGATATTGTGAACGTCGGATCCAACGCCCATGACCACAGCCGGAATCCCGAGTGCTCTCGCAATCTTGAGTGCGGCGTAACCGTCCGGGTAAAGAAAATAATTGAAGATCAGATCGGGACCAAAACTGCGAATGCGAGGAAGCAGGGCGCTGGCTGCCATCCGCCCGTTGAATGGCCGCGAAATCAGCGGCAGCGCAGGATAGTCCAGGTATTCGGCCTTCACGCCCGGCAGGCTGTACGATGGATCGAATGCGTCGCGACCGCGGCTCTGCGGCTTGAGCCAATGGGGGTGTGCGGCGTGGGGATAGAAGACCTTCACATCGCATTTGCCAGAAAGAATGCGCAGCGTCTCATACGCGGGGCGGCCATGCGTGGGCTGCTTCGAACTGGGGAAATGTGCGGTGACAACAGCGATCCTGAGCATCCGTCGATTCTCCAAATCCGATCACTGTGGCAAGGATGAGGACTGTCGAGCCTGCGAGGCCGGGAAGGTTCGCCGCAAGCCTTCCGCGATGCCGGTCTGAGGCGTCCACCCCAGTTGCTGTTGAGCCACCGACTGATCGAAGTTATGCAGCGGACGGATCGAGCGGATGCGGTATCTCGACAGGGGAACGCCTCGCTTGAGCATGCGTCCGAGCGCCTCGATTCCGACCGCCGCGGCCATCAGTACGGGCTTTGGAATGTAACTCGCCTTGATCGTCGGATTGTCGGCCTGCGCACACCGGATAAACTCCCGCTGCGTCACGAAAGCGGGGTCGACCAGGTTGACCAGCACGCCCTCCAGACCGGGACGCGATGCCCCCAGCAGAAGCGCATCCACAACATCGTCCACGTAAACCAGCGGCAGCGGCAGGGAGCCGTTTCCCACAATGATCCAGCGGCCGAACATACCAAAGCCGCCGGCCGGGCAACTGGGTTCAACTCCCGGGCCGAAGATCACGCCGGGGCGGATGACAACCACGGGCAATCCCCGCTCTTTGGCCGCCGTCATCACCATGCGCTCGGCTTCGAGCTTGGTCTGCGTATAGGCTCCGCGCAGTTCGGAGTGAGGTTCGAGCGGCCAGGCCTCGGTCACTTTGCCAACGCGCGAGACGGCGTGTTCGAGCACGCTCACCGAACTGACGTAGACCACGCGCTCGACGCCGTGCTTGAGGCAAGCTTCGATTACATTGCGGGTTCCGGCAACTGTGCCGCGCTGGAAGTCGGCCGGGCTTCCCTTCATCGCGGCTCCCACATGGAAAACCGTTCCCGCGCCGGACACGAGAACATCGACATATTCGGGATCGCCCAGATCCCCCGCAAAATAGTCGACCCCCGCAAGCGGATGGGCGGGAATCCGGCGAACCCCCGCACGTACCTTCGCGCCCTCTTCGAGCAATCGGCGCACGAGCGCGCTGCCCAAAAATCCGCCGCCCCCGGTCACCAGAACATCCGCGGGGATGCGCGGCGCCAACTGCTCCCGGCGAAGCGCATCGCGCTGCTCATCCGCGCGCTCGCACGCCGGAGCCATCGCTGCGACCAGGCGCCGGCCCTCTTCAGCGGTCACCGGCGGCGCCGCGCCATGTTCCAGCGCCGTGTAAAACTCGCGGATGTTCTGGTGAATGCCCGGCGCCCCCGGCAACCGTCGGGTCATGAATCGCAGGACATTGCGCGGCACCTCGTAGAGGCTGGCGGCGGAGTTGCGTAAGGCGCAGATCACCGGGGATGCGAACTTCGGGCCTGGAAGAGTCCGGGTCACGTAACAGGTCTGCAGGAAGCAGTCGATCTGGATCACGCCGCGCGTGCCGTGCACGATCACCTGGCTGCGAATCGGGCGCACGTTCCATGAAAGATACAGGCGGGCCGGACCCCGCTCGCAGTTTACCGTTCCCGTCCACTCGTCGAAGACCAGATTGGTATCGAGCCCGGTGGAGCGGAAATCAATCTCCGCCGATGCGACCGGGCCTAAAAATGCCTCCGCGATGGACAGCCCATGCACGCCAAGATCTTGAAATGGGTAGGAACCCTTGCGGTACTGAGGCGGGAGTTTTCCGCCTCCCGGCCAGGCCGGATAATCGGAGCTGCGATGAAAATCCAGTGAAAGAACCCTGCCGATTCCGCCGCCGCGGACAATCTCCACGCCGCGCACCACAATCGGGTCAAGTCTGGCGGAGTGAACCACGCCCAGAGTCCGCCCGCTCGATTGGGCTGCCGCCATCATCTGCTCGCATTGCTCCGCGGTCTCCGCCATCGGCTTCTCGACCAGCACATGCGCGCCCGCCTCCAGGGCCCGGATGCTCACCTCCGCATGGAAAGGGGGTGGAGTCAGCACGTGGACCACATCCACGCCCGAGGCCAGTAACTCATCGACGCTCCCGTAGACCCCGGGCAGATCGAATGCCTTGGCGACAGCCTCTGCCCTGTCCAGGTTAATGTCTGCTATACCGACGACCTGAACCGAAGCAATCGACTTGAGGGCCCGAAGATGATGCGCACTGACATAGCCAGCACCGATGATTCCAACTCGAAAATTAGTCATGGCGGCGAAAGCTCGAATTAATCCATGTATCTGCAAAGGATGGCCGGAGCGGCATACTGAGATCATACTACTGAAAACAGGGGCCTCTACAGTTGCTTGATATTTTCATCGGAGGTAAAAGGAATTGGGAGAAACTGCTTCGGCGTGCGATTACTCCCGCGGCAGGCATCCCAATTGCAATCTTCGCGGTCCATGAATCGGCATGACTCAGACGGGCCGCAGACGATTCCTTTCAAGGATTGCTTCAAACTCGCGGCTGGCGGCCTCCCATGAATTCATGCTTTTCATCTTTCCCAGCGCATTGTCCGCAATGGCGCGCCGAGCGGCATCCTCTGAGAGCAGGCGAACGCAAGCATCCGCAAAGCTGGAGGGATCGTCCTCGATGACGATGTCCGTGCCATCCTCGTAGCTCAACCCCTCCGCGCCTACAGTCGTCGAGACAACAGGAATTCCCGCTGCCATGCACTCAAAGATCTTCAATCGGGTTCCCGAGCCGATACGGATGGGCACAATAGAAATCTTAGCTCCCCATAAATAGGGGCGCACATCTTCCACCGTGCCGCTGACAGTTACCCCGGTCAGCCCCTGCACCGCCTTCAGCACCCGTGCGTCGGGCGAGCGTCCCGCAATCATCAAGGTGGCGCCTGGCAGCCGATTACGAATCAGGGGAAAAATCTCTGAAAGGAAAAACTCGACCGCATCCACGTTGGGAAGAGAGTCCATCGATCCGCAGAAAACCATGTCCGATAAGGGGAAATCTCCGCGGCTCGGCGCAAAGTACTCCACGTCGACGCCCGTCGAAATGCTGGAGACCGATTCGACACCATACATGCGCTTGAATTTCGATGCGTCAATCTCCGACACTGCAACGACGTGCTTCGCGGCGCGGCATATCTTCCCCTCATATGCCATCATCTTTGCAAGCTGCATCTTGAAAAAGAGTTTCTTGAGAGGATTGCTGTTCTGCTCCACATGCCGTTGCCAGATTGTGGTCACCACATCATGCTGAAACAGCACACACTGCCCTAGATCGGTCAAATTCTCAGCCGAAAAGAGAAAATCACAGACGATGGCATCGTAATGCTCAGCCGCGGTCCGGTCATCGATCATTTTCCGGAGCTTTCTTGATGAGTAGCGAAAGACGGCCATCGGCTGAGGATGCACAAAACTTTCCGCCAGTTGAGGAATGATCCCAATCGACCTTCTGCCGGGGGCGGAATGTTCCGCGAAAAAATGGCGGCTGGAATACTCCCGGCTGCGCTGCGGCCCTTCGATATTTCGAGGGTCATTCAGCGCGGCAAAATGAATCTCGTGGCGCTTGTTCAACTCCTTCAGCATTCCCAGCGTCCGAATTTGCGCGCCACGATCCGTCGGGTGCAGAAAGAATGGGCAGACCCAAAGAATTTTCATTGTTACTTGGCAACCCCCGGCCTGAGGAATGGAGGAGGCGAATCTCCCATCAACCTCACGATTACCCATGATAAACTACCCCCGAGGATAGCCGAGGATCGATATGGAGAGTAAGCGCAGTGTTATCGTGGTCGGATTAGGTTATGTCGGATGCGTCAGCGCTGCATGCTTGGCTGAAATTGGGCACCATGTTCTCGGGGTCGACCGCGACATCAACAAGGTGGAAGCTGTCCGGAAAGCGCAATCGCCTTTCTTTGAGGCCGGGCTGGATCATCTTATCCAAAAGAATGTTACCGCGGGACGCCTCAACGCCGGGACTCTCGATGCCAAAGCTCTCGAAGCCGCTGACGTTGTCATGCTATGCGTAGGCACTCCGTCGCTGGCGAATGGAAACATCGACCTGAGCCATTTGCGCCGCGTCTGTGACGAAATCTCCAGCCTGCTCCGGCCCAGAAATGAACGCCTGATTGTCACTGTGCGCAGCACAGTCTTCCCCGGAACCTGCGAGAGCCTTCTGCAGACTGTTTTTGCCGGCAAAGAGAATATCGAGATCGTCTCCAACCCCGAGTTCCTCCGCGAAGGCACCGCGGTGAAGGACTTCATGGAACCCTCGCTGCTGGTGGTCGGCGGAAGTACGGACGATGCCGCGCGCATTGTGGCCGACTTGTACGCCGGCCTGCCGGGCGAAGCCTCCATCGTCTCCCTGCGCACCGCCGAAATGATCAAGTACACCTGCAACGCCTTTCACGCGGTGAAAATAGGATTTGCGAACGAGATCGGCTCGCTCGCCTCCAGCCTCGGCGTCAACCCCGAGCAGGTGATGGCCACCATGTGCCAGGATAAAAGGCTGAATATCTCTCCGGCATATCTCAAGCCCGGCTTCGCCTTTGGCGGATCATGCCTGCCCAAGGACTTGCGCGCCCTTACCTTCCGCGCCTCCCGACTGGACCTGCAACTGCCTCTACTCGACTCCGTCCTGCGTTCCAACGACGAGCACCTCAGACGAAGCATTCATCAGGTGCTCGAACTGCCCGGTAAAAAAATCGGCATCTACGGCTTGGCTTTCAAGGAAGACACCGACGACCTGCGCGAGAGCCCGGTGATTACGATCATCGAGCATCTGATTGGCAAGGGCAGGACGGTCAGAATTTACGATAACCACATTCAACTCGACGAAATCTACGGAAGCAATCTAAGTTTTGTGGTCTCTGCGCTGCCCCACATTGGAAGGCTGCTGATGCGCAGTCTCGACGACCTGATCTCCTCATCGGACACGCTCGTGATCGCGCAGAAGCCATCCGCTGCAGCGCTCGAAAAGATGACCGCGAGTGGACTGCCGATCCTGGATTTGATGCGGCTTGTCGTCAAGCCCTCTTTGGCGATCTCCTCCTTGCTCTAAAAGATTCCTCTCCCCTTCAGACCGCCGGGACTGCGACAAAATCGCGCTCATCAATCAGCGCATTGGCAGCCTGGTACATCTGCCAGGCCGTTGCCCAGTGGATTTCGATTCCCCTTTGCTCCGCTTCTTCCGCCAGCCAGAGAAACAGATTTTGGAGTCCGCCGCCAAGTAATGGTTCCAGATTTTTCTCCGGTCCGCCGTGCGTGTAAAGCTTCAAAAAAAGGTCTTCGCCGATGGCAGGAGCCAGATCGAACCAGCGCCGTACGCGCGCCGGGGTGGGCATATCGTACCCCGCGATCTCGCCGGTTTCCAGACGCGGCATCAACCGCTCGCCGAATCGCAAACCGAGCGGCCCGGTGATCATGAGCAGGTCGCCTCTCCGACCGCCGCCCACGGTGGCTTCGATTCCGTGGTCGAAGGACCGCGGGCGGTTGTCCGGATTGTTCGTGCACCAGTAAATTTGGTTCACCACGCGCCCCTGAGTCGCCGATGGAAGCGACGGCATGGTGAAGTCGGCGTAGCAGCCCAGATCGCGCAGCAATGCTATCTCGCCATTCAGCCCGCACCACCTGCCATCCGGACGCGAGTTATCGAGTGCCCAGTTGCCATGAATGAAACCGAAGACCGTTCGGCCGTTCTGCTGGCGCAGCAAGCCGTGGTCCAAGCTCAGGCGGCGGCAGAATTCATTGACTTTGCGAATGAAGGTGTCGCGCTGCTCGTTGTCGTGGTGCAGATGCACTTCCACGTCGCCCACGCCGAGCCGGACCATCTCCGCGATGCCGTCAAGGAGATCGCGCCGGTACTCTTCCTGCGGATAAAAGAAAGTGTATTGAGGGCACTGGCCGGCGGCGTCCCGGGGTGCGTCGCCGGCGATGCGCGGCCACTTGTAGCGCCAACGCGCCACGCGGCCGAGCGCTGCCTCAACGGTTGCGCCCGTGCCCAGCGGTTCGTAGTGATCGGCGATCACCACCCAGGCGCGCTTCGGCTTCCTGGGCGTCATGCGTTTCCGCCAGCGGTCGCGCAGATGGGGCACAAGCCATATCTCCGCATGTCGAGGGAGCATCATGAAATGAACTTTCCCTTCCCCCTGTAAAACAACTCGACGCAAGCGCGGTTGAAATGAAACCGCTGCGCCTCAGTATCAAGCACCATTCTATTGTCTGTCAAAGACTCCCGCGCCCCGCGGCATAAGTCACTTTTGCTGGCAGGCATGAACCATCGTCTGCTCGTGCCCGCAGTTTGCCAGAGCGCGATCGCGGGAAGCTGTCTTTGTGAAGTTAGGCCGCGCGCCCACCCCGCGCAGAAGATTCATTCTCGGACCTCCGTCTCTTCCACCGTACCGTGCTGCCCCCGCTTAGCTCAACACTAACCGGACAGCGGCCTCGAACCGCTTATCGCGATTCTTCCCTCGCGAAAGAATTTTTCTGTCTGTAAAGATGCGAAGGGGCGTCGTTGCCCATAACTTCCGCTCTGCGTGTGAAGGATCGATCCATTTTCACCGAAAATGCTGGTGAAATCCGGATTTCATCAATTAAGATCGTGCCATCGAGTTGTGGAAGATTCTAGGATAAAAAGCCAGACTCGCGGGTCTGAGTCATAACGGGCGGCAGGTGAACTTTCCGGCGGACGCCGGATCCGGAGCTCAGAATGAACTGGAAAGTGAAGGGACTCATCCAAAAAGGCCTGAGTGTGACGCCCGGCGGCGTGAGGCTCAACACGCGCCTTCAACAGATCTTCGGCGGGATGCGGGATTTTGATGCGAACCTGGCGGTCAAGATCGATGACTGGGCTTTCAGCATGGGCTATCTGTCCGACGCCGGCTTCCGCGTGAGCGGAGCGCGGTTGATGGAAATCGGAACCGGCTGGTACACGGCGCTTCCAATTTGCTTTGCGCTGGCCGGAGCGGACTCGATTGCCACCTTCGACATCGTCCGCCTGCTGGACAAGGAGATGACCTTCCGGCTTTTGGAGAGCATCGGAAAACACGTTCCCAAGATCGCGGAAATGACCGGTAAAAGCCCGGCCGACATTGACGCCAAGCTGATGGAATATCGCCAGTCCAGTAACCTCGGCGAGTTGCTCGCCAAGAGCCGCATTCAATACTTCGCGCCGGGCGATGGGTGCGCCACCGGGCTCAAGGATGAGTCGTTGGATATGGTTTATTCAAACAGCGTGCTGGAACATGTGCCGCGGGAGGTCATCGACGGCCTGATGAAGGAGAGTTTCCGGGTGCTCAAGCCCGGCGGCTTGAGCATGCACAACGTCGGCTGCAACGACCACTATGCGTTCTTCGACAAGTCGATTTCTTTTGTCAATTTTCTGCAGTACGAGGAGCAGGAATGGAGGCTCTGGAACAACCCGATCCAATACCAGAACCGCATGAGGGCGCCGGAGTTTGTGGAACTGGCGGCTCAGGCTGGTTTCGAGATCATCGGCAACCGGACTCACGTCCGCCCCGGTACGCTGGAGGCGCTGGACGTCCTGCCCATCGCGCCTCACTTCGATCGTTTTTCCCGGGATGAAATGGCAGCGACGACGGTAGACTTTATCGGCCGCAAGCCGGCGCGTTAAGCACGGTCGCTCTGCTGCTATTGGCTTCCGCCTCCGGAAATCCTGGAGCCCTCCTATTGTTTGAAGCCGCCGCCCGCCGCCCGCTGCAGCCATGCGGAACCGGTCGCGGCTGAATCCAGAGCATCTTCGGAGTGAACACAGTCTTTTTTTGCTGCATCGATAGGTGGCTTTTACTTCAACCTTGGCGAAAGCAGATCGCTCACCGGGGGCGAGAAGAGGAAAAAGCCGCCTAAACCGCGGTTTCGGTCTACAGAGATTCCGAAAATGCTTTGCCGAAAGGGCTTGCGCCGCCTCTTGGGTTATTCTGTCCATGGCTGCCACCTTCCATCCGACCATTCGCTATGGGCTTTGTTCTCTGCATTCTCTATCTCGTCACGTCCTACCTCACGCCAGCCACCCTGTTCGGGCCGCTTGAGGTCTACCGCATTGAGCTGATCCTTGCTGTGTTGTTGCTGCTTGTCTCAGTGCCAGCTCTGATGAGATCCTCCGATCTGAAGACGCCACAGTCTCTGGCAATGCTCGGCTTGATGTTTGCCGTCATCTTGTCCATGCTTGTTGCGGTGCATTGGGCAGGGGGGGCTGTAGCTGCATTTTTCGAGTTCATTCCGAATGCCTTTGCATTTTTTATGGTTTGCCTGCACTGCAACTCGAAAAAGAAGCTCCAGATTCTGGTTTTGATGCTTTTGTTTGTCTGCCTGTTTGTCATCGCGCATGGAGCCATCAATCTGCGCCACATAAGCTCGGCCGGCGGTCCTCCGGTATCAGCTGCCACGGGGGAAGTTGATATTGATCTCTGGAACGCGCAGTATCCCTACGTTCTGCTCCAGGGGGGCGGCGATGGAGCGCAGATTTATCGAGTCAGGGGCCTGGGAGAGATCAACGATCCGAATGATTTTGGCCAGATGCTGGTCTGCCTGATTCCGCTGATGTTCATCTTCTGGCGCACGAAGAAGATGCTGCGCAACTTTGCTTTTGTGATCTTTCCTTTGGGACTGCTGATTTGGGGCGTATTTCTGACGCACTCGCGGGGCGCGCTCGTGGCCTTAATGGCGATGGCGATTGTGGCAGCGCGCCGCCGCATTGGCTTGCTGCCTTCCCTGATCACCGGCGGCGGACTGTTTGTTGCTGCAATGGCCTTGAACTTCACCGGAGGGCGGGCTATTTCTGCCAGCGCCGGCGAAGACCGCACCGCTCTTTGGGGCGAAAGCCTGCAACTGCTGAAGTCGCACCCATTGTTTGGCGTGGGCTTTGGGCAATTGCCCGACTATCTCGGTCATACCGCGCATAACTCGGTAGCTGTCTGCGCGTCTGAACTTGGCATGTTCGGGTTGTTCTTCTGGTGCCTGTTCCTGTTTCCCACAATAAAAGATATTCTGGCGGTTGCTTCGCCGGCAGACGTAAACGAAGGCAGGCAGATTGACACGGAAAGGGGACTCTTTCCCGCGGCGGCGCGCAAGATTGAAACGCTTGACAAGGCGGAGGTCAATCATCTTGGCCGTTTGCTGCTTTTGTCTTTTACCGGGTTCCTGGTTGCGGGGTGGTTTCTTTCGCGCGCCCTTGTGATGACTTTCTTTCTCTTGGGCGGCATGGGCGAGGCGGTCTTCGCGATGGCTCTGCGGCAGGGGATGGTGGCTCCGCGCATGCGGTTGGGGCGCACGCTGCCATACGCCGGACTCGTGACCGTTGGGCTGATCCTGCTGATGTATATCATGCTGCGGACCGTGAACCTGACGCACTGATCCACACGCTTCTCCGATTCACTGTGGCGAATGATGAAGCGGAAACCGTCTCTTTGGTAAACCGGCGAAGGACCGGGCAGCCTGCATGAAGATTGCACACGTGGTGGACAGCATGGAGATAGGCGGCGCCGAGACGCTGGTGTTGCAGATGTGCCATCTGCAGCGCGAGCAGGGGCACGAGCCGCGCGTTTATGCCATCGCCGCTCTGGGACCGCTGGGCGAGCGGATGCAAAAGGAAGGCTTCGCCGTGCAGGCCAACGTGGCTCGCCACCTGCCGGACGCCTGGCGGAATTTCTTTCGCATCTTCAAGGAATTGCATCCTGATGTGGTTCACCTTCACAACCCCACTCCGGGCGTGTATGCGGCTCCGGCGGCACGCATGGCGGGTGTGCCGAGCATTGTGTCCACTCGTCACAGCCTGGTTGCTCCGCCACGCCGTATGGTAGCGGAATTGAAATACGCCGTAGCGGCCACCTGCTGCGACTGGGTTGTCGGCATCTGCGACCGGACGGTCAGCAATCTGAAAAGCATCCATAGCGTGAACGCGCGCAAGATTGTGCGCGTATATAACGGCGCAGCTCCGCTCGCTCGCACCAAGCCCCAGGAGTGGCTGCCGAAAACTGGATTTACGCTGGTGTACGTGGGCAGGCTTGCGCCCGTCAAGAACCACCCTCTGTTGCTGAATGCCTTTCGCGCAGCGCTCTCCTCCATGCCCGGCTTGCGGCTTTGGATGGTGGGCGACGGGAGCGAGCGCAAAAGCCTGGAAAACCTGGCGGCGGAGCTGGGAATCGCCGCGCAAGTGACTTTCTGGGGGCAGCAACTCGACGTGGCGCCGTTCTTCTCCGCGGCCGATGTTTTCATCATGTCGTCGCAGTCGGAGGGGCTGCCGATGTCGCTTTTGCAGGCTTTTTCGCTTGGCCTGCCCGCGATTGTGACGGATGTGGGCGGGATGTCGGAGGTGGTGCGCCTGGCGCAGGCGGGAGTAACCGTATCCGCGACGGATGCCGCGGAGATGGCGGCGGCAATTTTGCAATTGGCGGGCAACGACGCCGATCGAGAGCAGTTGTCAGTTCATGCCGATCAAGCGTTTCGCTCGCGCTTCACGCTAGAAGCGATGACCGACGCCTACATGGACCTTTACAAGAACACTCCGCGGGCACGACGCGCATTGAAGGTCTGAACTTTGCGCGGCCATTCCCACGATCGGGTGGATTTGCTGTTTCCCAGGTCTCAAAGGCGAGACCTGGGGCACCCGGATTCGTGGTTGCGCCGACAGAATTCCCTGCTTCCGGTTTCCGCTTGATCAAGGGCGAATGCAGGAGCAGCTCCAACGGCAGCGCACCGGGATAGAAACCGTCTTCCGCGCGATCATCCCGCGAAAACCCGTTCCCTGCCTCTTGTCCTACCACTTCTCGAACGCGACCTGCCCATCGGAGCCGAAAACCGAGTGCTTCTGGAAATGCTCATCGTCGCGTTTGGGAAAGTCGTTGCGGAAGTGGGCGCCGCGGCTCTCAGTGCGGGCCAGCGCTGAAGCCAGAATGGCACGAGCCACCCGGCTCATGGCCAGCGCCTCGGCCAGGCGGCGGCCGGATTTTCCCTTCGCGGCCAGCTCTGCCAGAGCCTCAGCCGAAGCCTGATGCGCCGCGATCCCCTGCCTCAGCGTGGACTCCTCGCGCAACAGGCCAGCGTAGGCCCACATCGCGGCTTGCAGTTTGGCAAGGACGCTTTCGATGCCGGCCTCCTCTTCCGCCGTAAGGGCAGCAGGGGCAATCTGCCTTGAATCCGCAGCTGGCAGGGCCAAGCCGTC
>CAWBHO010000053.1:0-12427 GCA_963788415.1 uncultured Acidobacteriaceae bacterium
AAAAAAAAACCACGCTCTCTCTCTCTGGATTCGACCTGTTCCTGTTGACCTCGTTTGGCGCTTGCGTGGAGTTTTTATCCCTGCCGTCAATGAGTTTTCATTTGCATTGTGCTCCGGGGACGGGTAATTCTCGGCTGTCGTCGAGTTTTTGAAGCGGGGGCAAAGCAGGCGATGCGGAGATTGCGGAACCTAACGTTTCTCGGGACTAATCTTTCCTCTGAACGTGCCTCGCCATCGAGATTCAGAAGATAATGCTTTTGTGGGACCCGATGCGGAATACCTCAAAAGGTGAATGAGTGGCTTTTGGGACGTCACCAAACCAACGACGAACATCGAGAGCCAATTGTGGAACGCCGGGCGCTTGGATCGAAGTTAAGGATGGCAGCAAATGAGGAGTGTTTTTTGAACCAGACTGCGAATAGTTCTTCGCCCGTTGCGCTTGTGACCGGCTCCACTTCTGGCATCGGTGCTGCGATTGCCCGCCGGTTATCCAACGAGGGATATGCCGTGGTCCTGCACTCGCGTAGTTCAGCGGAAAAGGGGCACGCACTGGCCGCTGAGCTTGGAAACGCTATTTACATTCAAGCTGATTTGGCCGACGATGCCGATAGAATCAGGCTCGTGAGGGAGGCCGTGTCTCGATGGGAGCGCCTCGATGTCCTTGTCAACAACGCTGGCATGAGCCGCGTTATTCCGCATACCGATCTTCTGGCAGCTTCGCCCGCCATCTGGCACGAATTACACGAAGTCAACGTGGTGGCCCCGTTTCGCCTTGTGGCTGAAGCCGAAACCGCTCTGAGAGCCGCGGCTAGTCGAGGTCGCTCAGGATGTGTCGTCAATGTCAGCTCACACGCTGGCGTCCGGCCCAAGGGCGCATCCATCCCTTATGCCGCGTCCAAAGCAGCACTCAACCACGTCACCCGACTGCTCGCCTTATCGCTCGCTCCGGACATTCGGGTAAATGCCGTCGCCCCAGGCCTCGTGGACACCCCTCTGACAGCGGATTGGACCGCTGCCCAGCAGCTTTGGCGCGATCGGTCACCCATGCGACGACCGGCCAGTCCGGTGGATATCGCCCAAATCGTCATGATGCTGATAGCCTCCGACTACCTAACCGGTGAGATTGTGGTCTCGGACGGGGGTCTGAGCCTGACGTAACGGAGAGATTCACCCCTGCACTCTTTGACATGGGATCAGTAACGATATGTCGCCATTGCGGAAGTTTGCTGGGATTTCGGGGCGCGCCTAGCGGTCGGGCGGCAAAGCGAAGGGTATATTACACTCTCTGTGAATCGGATTTGTGGATGAGGCGAGTGGTGGACAAAATCTGCCGGTTCGCTTCCGCTGCGCGAGAGATCGCGAGTCGGCGAGTTGGCGCGAGCCCATCCCAGCCGTAACTCGAAATCGGCAGTCAAACAATCCCCAGAGCAAAGCTCCTCTGTACCAATAGAAACATTGCTCCAGATCCGTAGATCCCGAATTGCCGGTCGTCCAACAACGATTCAAGATCCGTGACGCTCACAGTCTAGCCGCGGATTTATTCGGGTCGTCCCGTGTAGTGCTGCACGTGATGCACGTCAGAATGATCTTCAAGAGATTCCAGATGGGTGGTCACTTCAGCAGGCACATCCAGATCCGTGATGAGGCGCTCCTCGAGCGTTGTGGCCAGCCGATGAGCCTCGCCGACGGACATGGAATGAGGAAACAGGAGGTGAACCTCGATGATCTGCCGGTAGCCCGTAGTGCGGAAGCGCACCCCGTGATACTGCATCCCCAGATCCTGGCAGATGGCGTCGAGCCGGCTGCGAATCTCGTGACCGATTTCGGGATCGGAGTAATCGAGCAGGCCTTTCATGGAGTGCCACATGAGCCGGCCGCCCGCCCACAGAATATTTGCCGCCACGGCGTATGCGACCAGCGGATCGAACGGCTTCCATCCGGTCATCATGACCAAACCCAAGCCCGCAACGACGCCAAAGCTGGTCCAACTGTCCGTCAGGACGTGCTTTCCGTCCGCCTCAAGGATCAACGAGTGATTTTTTCTGCTCAACCGCAATAAGTACCAGCCCAGCAGGGCATTCAGTACCCCGGCAGCGAGGATGAGCGCCACCCCGTTTCCCAGGTGCGCCAGTGACAGACCGTGCCTCCACCTTTGGGTCGTTGTAACAAGGATGCTTCCGGCAGCCAGGACAATCATCGCGCCTTCAAAGCCGGCGGAGAAGAAGGTGATTCGCTCGTATCCATAGTGGAAATGCGGAGCCGCGGGCCGGGTGCTGAGCCACAGACTGAATACAGCGAACGCCACCGCGACCACGTGCACCACCGATTCCGCCGCATCGGAGAAGATGGCCGAGGAGCCCGTAAACCAGTAAGCCGTCACCTTGCCAACCAGCATCAGCAGGCCAACAAACAGCGACAGTTGCATGGCAAAACGAGCATCTCGATTCTGCTGTTCGATTTTGCTTAACGGAACTTCCGGTGGCGAAGTCATCCTCTCCTACCCTTCCGTCGACTGAGTAAACGGAGCATTGAAGCCAGTCTACGCTCGCATCCTGCTCGCATTCTTTCCCGCTCCGGCGCTATCCGGACTTCAAACCATCCAGTTTCCCTGCTTGTTCCGAGCGGGTCGCCGCCTGCCCGGAAATGACACGTTCCCTCAACGCTGATTCAATCCGTGGATTCAAACTGATCCGCTGCCACAAGAACTGAACGAATTGACACAGTATGCGTGCGCACATATACTGTGTTTGTGAATATCACTCTATCCATCGACGAACAGATCGCCGCGCGGGCTCGGGAGAAGCTGCGCGCCGTGGGCAAAAGCCTCAACCAGGAGATTCGCGATCACCTCCGGCACGTGGCTGGCGACGACGACAATCTGGAACGCGACATCGAGTTTTTCTTGAAAACCAGTGGCATGGGGAAACCCGATGCGGGTTGGAAATGGAACCGGGATGATATTTACCAGGACCGGCTCAAGTGGCCCCGGAAATGAGCGTCCAAGGCAAGGCGCCGCGAACATTCATCGACACCAATGTCCTCGTCTATTCCGACGACCCCAGAGACCAGGCCAAACAAGCAAGGGCGCTTGACTTGGTGCAGGATCACCTCCGCTCACGGACGGGAACTGTTTCGCTCCAAGTGCTTCAGGAGTACTTCGTCTCGGCCACGGGAAAACTCAAACTCGATTCGAAATTAGCCAGGCAAAGGGTTGAGGTCTTTGCGAGATTCCAAGTCGCCGAGCCAACCATCAACGACATTCTGGCGGCCATCGATCTGCACCGGCTGCACGGCTTTTCGTATTGGGACGCCCTGGTGCTGCGCATGGCCAGGCAGGCGGGCTGCCGCGTCCTGCTCTCGGAAGATTTGCAGCACGGCCGCGTCGTCGATGGCGTCGAGATCGTCAATCCCTTCCTGAAATGCGGACCTGCCGATTTCGCGCTAAAATAGAAGACGAAGTGAGCCTCCGTCAGCCCATCCCGGTCCTCCTCTAGCGGCGCCCGCCGCCGAGACCCGTTTTTCGCCTTTTTCCTCGTTGATCTCCCAGAATTCAAAAGAGTGCGCCCACGGCGCGCCTGAATTTCAGCCGTGCCCATGAGGTTTTCCCGTGATCGACCGTTTGGAACAGATGGAACAACGCTACGAAGAGCTCTCCGCCCAGCTTGGGCTGCCGGAAGTCGTCAGCGACCGCGAAAAATATCAGAAGGCAGGCAAAGCGCTCAGCGATCTGGAGCCCGCGGTGATGAAGTTCCGCGACCTGAGGCAGGTGCGCCAGGGGCTGGCCGAGGCGCGCGCCATGCTGGCCGAAAGCGACCCCGAGCTGCGCGCCATGGCCGAAGAGGAGATCGCCGCGCTCGCCCCACGCGAACCGGCTCTCGAAGAAGAGATCAAGCTGCTGCTCTTGCCCACGGACCCCAACGACGAGAAGAACGTGATCCTCGAAATCCGCGCCGGCACAGGCGGCGACGAGGCCTCGCTCTTTGCCGCCGAGGTTTTCCGCATGTACCAGCGCTTTGCCGAGCAGCACCGCTGGAAGATCGAGGTGCTGTCCATGTCCGAATCCGGCGTGGGCGGCTACAAGGAAGTGATTGCCATCATCGAAGGCGAGCGGGTCTACTCGCAGATGAAGTGGGAGAGCGGCGTGCACCGCGTGCAGCGCGTTCCGGCCACCGAGACCCAGGGCCGCGTTCACACCTCGGCCATCACCGTGGCCGTCTTGCCCGAGGCCGAGGAGGTGGACGTGAAAATCGAGGCCAAGGACATCCGCATCGACACCTTCTGCTCCTCCGGCCCCGGCGGCCAGTCCGTCAACACCACTTACTCGGCGGTCCGCATCACTCACCTGCCAACCAACACGGTGGTCAGTTGCCAGGACGAGAAATCCCAGATCAAGAACCGCGACAAGGGCATGCGCGTCCTGCGTTCGCGGCTTTATGAAATGGAGATGGACCGGCAGAATGCGGAGCTGGCGCAGGCGCGCAAACAGCAGGTGGGCACCGGCGACCGCAGCGAGAAGATCCGCACCTACAACTTCCCGCAGAACCGCCTCACCGACCATCGCATCGGCCTCACCCTGCACCAGCTCGATCTGGTCATGGAGGGCCGGCTCCAGCCCATCGTCGATGCCCTCATCAGCCACTACCAGGCCGAGCAACTGAAGGCCGACACGCAGGCGGCCTGAGAAGCTGTCGAAGAACGCACGGACGGTGTTTCTGCTTCGAGTTTTTCAACAGGTTCCGAGACTTTCCATGCCCAGCCTTCGCCACCATCTCGACCTCGCCGCCTCCGCGCTACGCCAGGGCCCTCATCCAGAACGCGCCCGCCTGGACGCCGAGTTTCTGCTGCTCCACATCGCCGGCAAAAACAAGGCCTGGCTGATGGCCCACGCGGACGACGAGCTCTCCGCCGCGCAGGCCAGCGGTTATGGTGAACTGATCGAGCGGCGTCTGCGCGGCGAGCCCATTCAATACATCATCGGCGAAGCCGAATTTTACGGGTTGCCCTTTCGCGTCACGCCCGACGTGCTCATTCCGCGCCCCGAAACCGAGCATCTGGTCGAAAAGGCACTGGAGTTGGCTGCGCAGGTACAGGATGCAGGGGCTAAAGCCCAAATTCATGATGCAGCCTCTGCGACACGACTCAAGTCGCGCCTTGTTACAAAACAAGATGGTTTTATTGCGACCAAAAACATACGCATCGTGGACATCGGCACAGGTTCCGGTGCAATTGCCGTAGCGCTGGCTTACAAGCTGCCCCACTCGCAGATCACCGCCATCGACATTTCCGCGCCGGCCTTGGCCATCGCCCGCGAGAACGCCCAGCGGAACGGAGTAGCCCTCCGTTTTCTTGAAGGCGATCTGCTTGCGCCGGTTTCGGGCGAGCAATTCGAGCTGATCGTCTCCAATCCGCCCTACATCCCGGCCGCCGACCGTGCCACGCTTTCCGTCGAAGTGCGCGACTACGAACCGGCGCTGGCGCTGTTTTCCGGCCCGGAGCCAGATTCCGACGGCCTCGCCGTCTACCGCCGCCTCGTTCCCGCCGCCTTCGCTGCTCTCACTCCCGGCGGCTTTCTGGCGCTCGAAATCGGCTGCGGACAATCGCCCTCAATCGGCGAATTGCTCGCCCGCTCCGGCTTTGAATCGGTCGAATTTGCTCCCGATCTGCAAGGCATTCCGCGCGTCACGAGCGCTCGCCGTCCCTGAATCCAGACCAGCTGTGAACATCGGCTCGCTGAACGGCACAACGCCTCACTCAGGCAGCCGTTCGCTGAGGCTCACATGGTAGTTGAAGACCAGCAAAATGAGGATCGCGAAGACCATGGCGAGAATCGCAAGGGGCGCGCCGTAAGGGTAACCCTCGGTCAGCGCAAAGCGGATCATGATGATCGAGACCACGAAAGCCGCGTTGCGAAAGACGTTTTCGTATTGCCCGGAGACCACCAGCGACAGGATCAGGATCAGAACGTCGGTGAAGATCATCACCGTGAACAGGTCGTTGTAAAACGTGGTCGCGGCCGGCTCGGTGGCGCCGTGGCTGGCCTGGATCGCGTGATAGATCGAGAGGGAGAAGATGCCCAGGTTATACGCGGCCATCGAAAGCAGCAGCCCCGCCAGCCCGACGGCCACCACCTTCTTCTCCGCCATGAACCGCGCCCGCTCCGGAGACAGGGCAAACCGCTCCGAACGCCGGGCGCGCCTCAATGCCACGTGCTGAAAGACGGCGACCAGAAAAAACATCACGAAGCCGGACCACATGTCCACGAACACCGGCAACGTTTCGAGCGTCAGGCGATGCTCCATCACCAGCCCGCCGGCCGCGGCAATGTCTTTGAAGACGTCGCGGATGAAGATCAGCGAAACGATCTCGAACTGGTGGGCGATCGACCGCGTGGTCGACGCGGGAAGCGCCGCAATGAGGATCAACACCTCGTAGAACAGAATGAATTCAAACGGCGTCGAAATCGCGGTCAGATAGTTTTTTCCGGCCTCGGCGATCAGCGGCGGCGGATCGGGAAGCGACCGGGCAAGAAAGATCAGCGCCAGATGAATCGCAAAACCGGCAATGCTCAGGCGGATCGCCAGAAATTTGAGCAGCCCCTTGTTGGCTTCGGAGAAGACCATGTCGTGCACTGCGTCGGCGCGCATCAAAACCCGGGCGAGCAGCCCGTCCTTGCCGTAGCCGAATTCATTCTGCACGTTCGCCATCGTCGCTCAGGTTACGTTGGAGTTAGATTATCGCACGCTCCCGGCGCCGCACAGCGCCTCGGCTCGAAATGCGAGTGCGAGGCACAGCTCGCCGCAAACCACGCAAATGGAAGGTAAAAATCGCCCGGTCACCCCGCCCGCGTCAACTCCCGCCCCCTTTTACGCGTCTATGCTGGCAGAAATCCGCGCCGTCAGAGCAAATTCGCTTTGGGTGTAGAGCTGATTTGTGCCTTGAGCTGTTTTGTGGCGTTGCGCTGTTTTGTGCCTTGAGCTATTTTGTGCGTTGCACTGTCTTGTGGCGTTGTGCTGTTTTGAAAGGGCACGGCTTCAGCCGTGCCGAAAAGTACCGCAAAATGAGCGGGCTTTAGCCCCTGAGGGGCGCTTTTCCCTCTCTACCGATAGGAAATTTGCTCGATGCCGGCAGAGACGATCCGCTCACATGAGCGGCGTTGTCGGCTGTGGAAGTTGTTCTGACTGGAGTTGCCATGAAGTTTCTTCTTTTGTTCACTCTCGCCTTGGGTCTGGCGCTCAGCGCCGCTCATGCGCAGAATGCGTCCGGCACGGCCTCCGACGGCCAAGATCAGGGGAATCAGGCGGACCAGGGAGACCAGTCCGCACCCCCGTCCCAGCCTTTCGCAGCGCGCGGCGGGCCGGACATCGGCGCCGGACGCGGCCTGATGGGGACCGTAACCGGAGTCGCTGCCGACCACTACACCATCAAGACCGATGAGGGCGACTTCTACACCGTCTATTTCAGCGCCAGCACCCGCATTTTGAAGCAGATGGTGCAGCGCGGTGGCCCCGGCGAGGACAACCGCGGCGGCCAGTCCAGATCGTCCGGCCCGCGGCAGCTTCAACCCTCCGACATCCACGTGGGCGATGCGATTGCCGCCCTTGGCGAAGTGGACAGCGCCGCTCATTCCGTGGGAGCCACGCTCGTTCTCGAACTCGACCCGGCGCGCGCCCAGCAAATGCGAACCATGAGTGAGGGCTACGGCAAGACCTGGCTGGTGGGCAGGGTGACGGAAATCAACGGCTCGACGGTCACCCTTCTGGGCAGAATCGACCATGCGCTCCACACCTTCGTGGCTGGCCCGAACACCACCTTCCGCAAGCGCCGCGAGCCGATCACCCTGGCCGACGTGCAAGTGGGCGACCGGTTGCGCGTCGAGGGCGCCATGAAGGATGGAAGCTTCGTCGCCACGTCGGTCTTCGTCCTGGGCAGGCCGCCGGAAGCGATGCCCATGCTCCCGAGCCAGGCCCCGCCCGCACCTGCGTCGCAACCCGAATAAGCGGCGCGGAAACTCAGCAACCTTCTCGAACCGCCGCGAGAGAATTTTAGCTTTCGATGGAGACTTCCGTGCACCAGCCATTCCGCATTTTTCTGCGGAATGGGTGGGATACCAGCAAGATTCCGGTTTACGCCATCTCCGAAAATGCGCTCGAACCGCGAGATTGTCCCGATTTTCGTCCCAGGCGATCGGATTCCCGCCAGCCGAATGCGGGCTGCCTGTACGGAGCCTCAGACCACCGATTTCAGAGCCGCCTCGGCCCAGATCAAGGCTTCGGCATAACACCCAAGCAGTGCTTCCTGGCTGAGGCTGTGAGCCAGGACTGTCGCATCGCACGCCGCCCAGTCGCCCCGTTCGTGGTTCTCCAGCCATTCGAGCAGAACGCGCTCGGGATTGTCCCTGCCTCCCAGCGCCTCGCGAATCTCCGCACGCAGCGGCAGCAACGGCGTCAGTTCTTCCATGGGGAGGCGCAGCATCGCCGGCAGCAGGCTCAGCAATCCCATCAGATACTGCTCGGTCGAGTCCAGCGCGCACTGCCCGGCGGCCTCTTCGCAGAATCGGGCGCGCACAAAGGCCATGTGCAGAATCTCCGCCGGCTGACCGTCGTTGAGTTCGCTCGCGATAGCCAGCAACGCAATGCGGCGGAAGGCATCCTCGCCCACCGCCAGCAGCGCCGCCTGGATCGACCGCACCTCCTGCCGCATCCCGTACATCGGCGAGTTGACCAGCCGCAGCAGCCGGTAGGTCAGCGAGGCGTCGCGTTTGAGCAGATGGGTCAATTTGCGCAGATCGATCGACTCGCCCTGCAAGAGCTGCAAGATCTCGATGTGAGAGAGCCGGTTGGCGGGAATCTTCCGGTTTTCCAACAGCACGGGGCGGCAAAAATAGTAGCCCTGAAAGAGCGTGAAACCTTCCTTGCACGCCTGCCGGTACTCCTCCTGCGTCTCAATCTTTTCGGCCAGCAATGCCACGGTCACGCCGGAGAGCTGCTTGAGCAGATTCTTCCGCTCCAGTGCCCCGGTCAGCAGAAAATCCACCTTGATGTAGTCGGCCAGCTTCACCAGCGGATCAAACTTTGGAGACCACGCAAAATCATCGAGCGCCAGCCGGAATCCCTCGGCTTTCAGCTTGGTGCAGGCGGCAATCAGAGCGGGCGTGGGCTCCAGGCTCTCCAGGATCTCCAACACCGTCATGCCGGACGGAAGCACATGCACCAGATTCCCGATCAGCGCCTCGCTGGTGCAGTTCACAAAAGCGGGCAGCCCGCCCGTCAGCTTTTCCAGTCCGAAGAGGATCGTATTGTCGAGTACGGTGCGGGTGGCCAGGTCGCCGTCGCCGCGAAAGACAGCCTCCGGCCCCGCCCTGAACAGCAGCTCGTAGCCATGCACCCTTCCGCGCAGGTCCAGGATCGGCTGGCGCGCCACATAGCGCATCCCGCCCACAATCTCCTGCAACGCGACCTGCGTCTCCGGGTGCTGCTGAGCTTGCGCCGCCATGCCTGCCGTCCTGAACGGTTCATCGGCGAAAAGGGCGCAATTCTTGAGAAAAGTTTGAATTTGAGCGCGGAGCCCGGCCGCATCCGGCCGCGCAGCCTCATCCGCCCATGAACATTCCGCCGTTCACGTCCAGCACATGGCCGGTAATGTAGCCCGCCGCATCCGAGGCCAGAAACCGCACCGATTGCGCAATCTCCAGATCGGTTCCCGCCCTTCCCAGGGGAATCGCGGCCATCATCGCCGCCCGCTGCTGTTCGTTCAGCACTGCGGTCATCGGCGTCTCGATGTAGCCCGGCGCCACGGCGTTCACGGTGATCCCCCGCGAGGCCACCTCGCGCGCCAGCGAGCGCGTCAGCCCGATCAACCCGGCCTTCGAGGCGGCATAGTTCACCTGGCCCGCCTGCCCGGTGCGCCCCACCACGCTGGCCATATTCACAATCCGCCCCCAGCGATTCTTCAGCATCGGCCGCAGCAGGGCCTGCGTCAGCAGAAACGCGCCCGTCAGGTTGGTCCCCAGCACATCGTCCCAATCGGCGCGCTTCATGGCCATCATCAGCCCGTCGCGGGTGATGCCGGCGTTGTTCACCAGGATCTCGACCTTGCCGAAGCGCTCGAGCACCGCCTTCGCGCCCGCCTTGATCGACTCCTCGCTGGCCACATCCAGCGGAAAGGCCGCCGCCTGACCGCCAAAACCCTCAATCTCCGCCACCACCTCGGCCAGCTTCGCCTCGTTGCGCGCCGCCACGGCCACCGTCGCCCCGGCGCGCGCCAGCTCCAGCGCGCACGCCCGTCCAATCCCCTGCGAAGCCCCCGTCACCAGCGCAATTCTTCCCGCTAAATCGGCCATACTCTCTCGATCACCCTCTCCGTGCGCGCCACGCCGCGCCCTTTCGCTCCCCATTATAGGTGCTGGATGATCGGCCTTCTCCCGACCATCCGGAAGGGGGCAATCTGTCTCCAACCAGCAAAGGATGCTTCATCGAGAAATGAATACGCAAGGAGTCGGAGCGGAAGCGGCGGGAGAAGTATTTGTCGTGATCCACGAACCGGCCCGGCGGTAACTCCGCATTCTGTCCTGGATGCAGAAATCCGCCCGGCATCGCGATCCTTCTTTTACCCCATCACGAAAGAGGTGTCTTGTGCGCGTATGGATTCTTCTCGCCGTTTCCGCCGCAACCGTTGCCGCCCAGCAACCTGCTGTTCAGCCGGAAAACCAGCCAACAGCCCTGACCATCTACAACGAGGATTTTGCCGTTGCCCGTACTCCGATCCTCCTCGATCTCCATCCCGGCATCAACGAAGTGACAACGAACCAGGTGACCAGCCAGCTCGAACCCGATTCGGTTGTCCTTCTCGACGCGGCTCGCGGCGATTCAGCCGGAAAGCTCAGCTTTCACGTCGTCGAGCAGAATTACGATGCGGCCGTCGTCACCCAGGATTGGCTGCTCGAAAAGTACGAAGGGAAGACCATCGACTTTCAGATGGGCTATGGCGGTTTGGTCGACGGTCATCTTGTTCCCGTTCCGATCGTCCAGGGAAAAATCATCCGCGCGCCCCAGCAGGGAACTCCGTACTCCTACCCCTCCAATCAGGCGCTCATCGAGGTCAACGGCAAATTGCAATTTTTGCTTCCCGGAACGCCGCTCTTTCCAGCATCGACCGACGGCCTTCTGCTCAAACCCACCCTGCGCTGGCAGATCGATTCCGCAAAATCCCAGAAACTCACCGCCGAACTCGCCTACATCACCGGCGGCTTGAGCTGGGAAGCGACCTACAACGTGGTTGCGCCCGACACAAGCGAGGCCGGGAGCAAGGCGGATGGAGCAAATCCCGCCAATGGAGAAAAGGCGGACCTCGTCGGCTGGGTCACGATCTTCAACGAGAGCGGAACCGATTTTCCCCAGGCCAGAATCAAACTCATGGCCGGCGATGTGGCCAAGATCATTTCTTCCTACGGCGGTCTCCGCGCGCCGACCCGCATCCCGACCGAGATGATGTTCCGGGGTCAAAATACCGCGAACGCCCCATCCGTCACCCAGAAAGCCTTTGATGACTACCACCTTTACGACCTCAATCGCACCGTCTCGCTCGAGAACGGCGAGATCAAGCAAATCCAGTTCATTGAAGCTTCCGGAGTCAAACTCGTCCGCAGCTATCTTTACGATGGCGCTCCGAAAAACCTTCAGCCCTACATAAACTTCAACGATAACTTCGTCGAACAGAGAAACTTCGGACTCAGCTCCTCCGAAACCAGGGTTCTGATCTTCGTGCTGATTGTCTGGCTGGTGGTCCGCCTCACTCGTTGGCTGCTGACCGTGTTGCGATCCATGGCGACTCGATTTAAGGGCATCCGCATCCAGCAGTCGCAGATCATGGCAGGCGAACGGCTGGCAGCAGTATTGATCGCCGGCGTTCGGCTGGTCCGCTTCCTCTTGCTCTTCGTGTTCACTTGGATCTTTCTGGCCACCGAGTTCAACTACTTCCCCGGACCCGCGAACACGGCGCCCAACTGTTGAGCTACATCGGCACGCCCGTCAAACTCATCGGCCACGCATTGTTGAACTATCCGCCAAACCGGTTTTACATCGTCGTGATCGTTGCGGTGATGTACTACGTGATCAAGTTTGTCCGGATTGTGATGCGCGAGGTCGAGCTCTGCAACATCGCATCTCCGGCTTCTATCCCGAATGGGCGCAACCCACCTATAAGCTCGTCCGCTTTCTCCTGTTCGCGTTTACCGCGGTCATCATCTATCCCTATTTACCGGGCGAGAATTCGCCAGCCTTCAAAGGCGTAGGCATCTTCATCGGCGTACTGTTCTCGCTTGGATCGACTTCGGCCGTGGCCAACATCGTTGCCGGAGTCATTCTGATCTATGCGCGCGGCTTCCGCGTGGGCGATTGGGTGAAGATTGGCGACAACATGGGAGAAGTGA
>CAWBHO010000054.1:0-4222 GCA_963788415.1 uncultured Acidobacteriaceae bacterium
GTTCCGGGCCTTGCCAGCCTTGATCAGTTCGATCAGCGGCTCGGGAGCCAGACCGCCGTAGCCCACCAGCGCGCCATCCACGTCGAACATGGTATGCAGCAGATACTCGTCGTGGCAGGTCAGGATTTGGAGATCGGGGCGTTCACGGCGGATTACAGGGATCTCGGTATCCCAGCGGCGCATGTCGCGCACGCCGTTCTTCATGGCGAACACGCCCGGCTGCGCGGAGATTTCGAGCATGGTCTCCAGATCGTATGTGGCCTTGGTGGCCTGCGGATACTGGAAGAGAATCAGCGGAAGACCGCTCTCCTCATAGACCTGACGGTAGCGCTGCTGCGGCGCGCCAGGCTGGTATCCAAAGCGTAGCCAGCCATGGGAGGGATACAACAGTCCAGCCGAGGCGCCGGCCTTGAGGGCCAGCTTTGCCTCTTCCGCTGCTACCGCCGTTCCTTCCATCGTGATCCCCGCGATGACCGGAATCGATCCTTTGACCGATTCCACAAAGCTGCGAACCACAGCATCCTTCTCATCCTGCGACAGAAACGTGCCTTCGCCGGCATGTCCAAGCACCACCAGGCCCTTTACGCCTTCGATGCCGCCCAGCCATGAACCGAGGCGCTGAATCGCGGCGTGGTCAACGGCGCCATCGCGGGAAAATGGCGTAATCGGGGCTGGAACCAGTCCCTTCAAATCGATGTTGGTGTTCTTCATATTTCCTCCAAGCTGGCGATCCGCCAGAAGTTCTCGATACAAAACTTCGGAAAGCGAAAATACTTTCGGAATTAGAATATCTCTTCAGTTTTGAATTCGTCAAGCGCAAAATTCCGAATTTCGCTCCAGGGTACCGATTTTCTGCGCAATACGGCGCTCTGGCCAGCTCTCGACGAGGATCTCCGCCGATGGAACGCTCTGTGACTTTGCCAGTCACGGAACTCGCCCCAGATGGATATGCGCGTTAGCAATTCGGCACTTTCGCCGCATTTCCCGTGGAACCCACTTTTGAATCGGGTCTTAAAAGGCTCCTGGAGACCCTGAGAGAATGCGCCTGTAGCCGAGGGAAGGCCTGAGCCAGGCTGTCCGCCGAAGCTGACGCCGCCTTCACGCTCCTAGTACTACAGTTGTAGATAGTGATAATCTGAAGTTGTTCTGGGCTACGACTCTCCGGCGCGAGCTATGGAGACACGACTATCGGGTTGGAAGCAGGAGTTGCTGCGGGCGCATGGCCTGATCGCGGGCTTGTTTATGCGTTCCGAGTCGCGGGAGCGCAGTCTTGCCTATCTTCAGGGTTTAATGAGCCACTGCGAGCGGAAGAACAGCTGGCAGTTGTCCGAGTGGATGGGCGAGGCGTTTCCTTACCGGGTACAGCATCTGTTGGACCGGGCGCGTTGGGATGCCGACGCGGCTCGGGATCAGCTCCGCGATTACGTGCTGGAGGAATTCAGCAGCCCTGATGCCGTATTGATAGCCGATGAGACGGGTTTTCTGAAGAAGGGCGAGCATTCGGTTGGAGTCAAGCGCCAGTACACCGGCACGGCGGGGCGCGTTGAGAACAGCCAGGTCGGTGTCTTTCTCTGCTACGCCAGCGACCATGGCGCGGCGTTGCTGGATCGGGAGTTGTATCTTCCCGAAGAATGGGCCTCGGATCGCGACCGTCGCCGCGCAGCAGCAGTTCCAGAAAAGACGGAGTTTGCCACCAAGCCGGAGTTGGCACGGCGCATGATCGAGCGTGCGTTGAAGCCTGGCGCAGCTTGTAGCTGGGTAGCTGCCGATGAGGTTTATGGCAACAACAGCAAACTGCGCCAGTGGCTGGAAGAGCAACGGCTGGGGTATGTGCTGGCCATCGCTTCAGACCAACGGATGCGCTGGCCGGATCGCCAGCAGCGGCGCGTGGATGCAATCGCGCAGAGCTTGCCGAATCTGGCTTGGGAGCAGGTTTTAGCAGGTTCGGGCGGCAAAGGCGAACGGCTGTACGACTGGACGTTGATCCGGGGTTGGGAAGAGGATGGCTGGAGCCACGGGCTGCTGGTTCGGCGCAGCATCGAAGAACAGCCTGAGCACGCCTACTATTGGTTTTACGCACCCACGCGCAAAGCCACACTGGAATCCCTTGTACGCGTGGCTGGACAACGCTGGCAGATCGAGCAGACCTTCCAAGCCGCCAGGGGTGAGTGCGGGCTGGATCACTATGAAGTCCGCCACTGGCAAGGCTGGCACCGGCACATCACACTCGCCATGCTGGCCGCGGCGGTACTGGCCACTCTGCGCGCGCGGGGAGAAAAAAACTCCAGTTGGGCAGGTGCCGCTCAGCGTGCCCGAACTGCGCCACCTCCTCGCCCACCTTCTCTGGCGAGGATGGCACGGCATTGAACATCTACTGCACTGGTCCGAATGGCGAAGACGCCATCAATTCCACGCCCTGCGCTGTCACTACCGGAAACGAGGCTCACCGCTGCCCGTCTTCTATCTACAACTGTAGTACTAGGAACCTGTTGAAAAATTCTAAGCCCTTGTTGTGGTTCGACTTCAGTCGTTCCGCAAATGCCGCAAAATCAACGCAAGCTTCAGCCCCTGATGATTTTCTGTTTCTAGTAATTTTTTCAACAAGTTATAGAGCCTTGACACCGCCCCCCAGCCTCGACTTGGCAGCCATTCATCTGGGGAAAGCCTTGTTCTTCCAGCGACTGCGCCTGGGAATCGATTTCCCTTCATCAACACCCTGATTGTCGCCAAGGTCGACTACATAGGTTGTAAAGCGAATTGCGCGAAGAAATTTTCCACTTGACAAGTATTGTTGGGCTCACCTAAGGTTTTCCCTATCGCGAAAAAGATTACGCAATCCGAATACTCGATATAGGCAACCAGGATTGATGATCGAAATGTCTGTTGCCATTCGGAGGTGCCTAGCAGCTGAGCTTGCCGCGTAGGTTGGGCAGGACAGAGGTTTCGCGGTGGAGGCTTTGAACGATGAAGAACTATTACCTATGCGGTCTCATGCTCTGTATGAGCACTTTGGCCGCCGCCCAATCGAGCGGCAAGAACACAGCCGCTACGAACCAGGGCGCCAAGAGCGACGCGGCGGCTGCCAACACGGCCCAACCCGCCCAAGAGAGAGACGGCAAGTCGGCGCTCGTGAACATCTTCAACGGCGGGCAGCCCGGGACAATCACTTTGGGCGGATTGACCGTCTACGGAGTTCTCGATTTCTCGCTGGCTTATCAGCAGCACGGCACTCCACCCAGTCCCTACCAGGACGGCAACTACCTGATATCGAAGAACGATGGCAGTTCGTCGCTCAATGTGACGAACAACGCTGTGACCCAGTCGATGTTGGGCTTGAAATTCAACCAGCCTCTTGACCGGTTTCACGTCAAGGATCTGACGCTGGTCGGCAGTGCGCTAAGCTACATCCAGCCATCGTTTGGCTTCCTGGAGGACACCTGCAGGTCTCTGGTTCGCGCCAATGGAACGGGCGACGCGGTGGGCACACCCTCAAATGCCGACAGCGCATTTTGTGGCCAGACTTTTAGCGGAGAACTGTATGTTGGCTTGAAGAGCCGTCAATTGGGCAAATTCCTCTATGGACGTCAGCGCAGCATGCTGAATGCCGACCTTTACCAGTACGATCCGCAGCAACTCTCGTTTGCGAACTCGCCGTTCGGAATTGCGGGAACCTACGGTGGAGGTATAGGTGCGCCGCAGGACAAGGTGTGGAATAACGCCATTCAGTATCTGAACTCGATGGGGCTGGTTCATGGCGCGATCCAATACCGGTTCAGCGGACAAGGGATGGGAGGCCGCGCGCTTATGGTCGGCGCCGGCGCCGAAGGCAGAGGGGCGCTCAAGGGATTACAGTTCGACGGTGTCTGGGGGCACTTCAACGATGCGCTCGTACTTTCATCGCTGACCAGTTCCACTGCGGCCACACCGGCGTCTGGGAGCTGCCAATCACTGGGAATCATCCTGGCGAACTGCCAGAACACGAGCATCCTCAACGCCACGGTTTCCGATGATACTGGCTGGGCTTTGATGACCAGGTATAAGCTGACCCGGTTGCACGCACCGAAGGTCACGATGATGGCTGGCTACCAGAATGTTCAGTTGGCGAATCCCAAGCACACGCTTCCTTCGGGGTACAGAACGATCGGCAACTACCAGGTGAATTTCACAACGACAGCCTTCACCACCTACACCACGGACAAGTACTATCACGTCACCTGGGCCG
>CAWBHO010000055.1:0-12544 GCA_963788415.1 uncultured Acidobacteriaceae bacterium
CTACCCTGCGGCGCGGGCCATTCACGATCGCCTGATGCCGGTTACGAAAGCCGTGTATCATCGCGGCTCACACATGGAGGGGACTGTAGCGCTGAAGCACGGCCTGGTTGCGCGCGGCATTCTCGAGCATGCCACGGTCCGTTCGCCTTTGATGCCTCTGGCGCCGGGCGCGGACAAGGAGATCGCGGATGCTCTGCGTTCGGCCGGCCTGATTGCCTAGCGCATCTCTCCTGACAAATGTGGAGTTTGGACCCGCATTCTCGCCTCGTTTCTGTCTTTGCGGCCAGACAGGGATGCGGGAACTCCGCTGCATCGCAACCAATGAGATGCGACGATCCCAGGTTCCGATTTTGCAGAGATCTGGGAATGCATAATATTGATACGGTCACGGCGCCAGGTCTTTGACCGCTGAAGTCTGTGGCTTCCCCCGTGCCCACCCTTTCGCCTTTGTCGGTCGAAAGGGTGGGAAATCCAAGCCCCAAAACGCAAGAAACCAAGCGGTCAGAAACCGAACTGGGGACGCGTGGCGCGCTGCTCGTCTTTACATCGCGTTCTCCGTCGAGCCTGTGCGGCGACGATTTGCTGGAGAGCAGGATTCGCCCATTTTCGCTGCACATGCGGCGGCGATTGCCTTGTTTTGCGCAGTCAAGGTGCGGCGTTCCGGTGAGAAGCCCCGGGTAATCAATATGTTAATCTGGATCTGATCGCTTCTGGTCTCCACCGCTGTCAGCATTCATCCACGCAAAAGGCTCGGAACAATGGACCGTTCTCCAACGCACCCAAGTAACGACGCTTCGGCCGATGAGACGCAAAAGCGCGCCAAGCAGAAGGACGCCAAGAGTTCCATTCAGTCTCTTGCCAAGGGGCTTCGTGTTCTGGAGGCGTTTTCAAGCGGCGACGATGCCATGACGCTGAGCAAGATTGCGGCGATTGCCCGGCTTGACGTCGGAACTACTTACAGAATCCTGAATACTCTGGTCGATATTGGCTATATCCAACGCATCCCCGATAGCCGCCATTTTCGTTTATCGCTCAAGGTTTTGGATCTGGGGTTCAATGCCATCGGCCAAAGCGACCTTCGCTCCATCGTACGCCCGCTCTTGCAGTCGCTTGTCGATGAGCTGAATGAGGCGGCTAACTTCGCCGTGCTGGAAGGTGGAGACGTTCTTTACATCGAACGTGTGCGCGCGGGTTTTACGCGGCTTGGCGTCGATATCCGTATCGGAACCACGATCCATGCTCCCGCCACGCTGATTGGCCGCACCATGCTCGCCTATCTGCCCAAGAATCAGTTGGACCGGACGCTGGCGACTCCGCCGAGGCACCCCATCTCCATTCCCCCTCAAACCGATCGCGCAACGCTGGACGCCATCCTGCAAAAGATCCGCACAGACGGCTATTCGGTCGGAGCGGCGCTTACTTCTTCCGAGTTGCGCCTTCTGTCGGTGCCGGTTCTGCATCTCGATGGCGGCTTGATCGGAGCCGTCAGCGTGGTGACGCCAGCCGTCTTTTCCACCGATGAGGACTTGCTGCTGCGAGTTCTGGAGCCTTTGCGGACGGTGGCGCACCAGATAACCTGCGCCCAGGAAGCGATCGGCATGACGAGCCACATTGTGGCGGATCGCCCGTGAAGCCATTTCCGGGTTCCAAGATCTTGAGCAACTGATCACCGTTATCGGCAACTACATCGACCACCACAACAAGTATCCAACGCCCTTCATCTGGATCGCAAAGGCCTCAGACATCCTCGAAAGAGTCACCCGCGCCCGCGCCTCCCTCCATAAATGACGCTGCCATGTCTCCCCCGCGGACTTCAACAATCACCTCACGCCGCGTCGCAACCGACTCCTTTATGATTGCCTTCCATGAGGGCCATCCGCTGGCGGCAAAGAAATCTGTTTCTGTTGCCGAAGTTGCTGAATACCCGTGGGCTTTCTTCAATCGGTATGTCCATCTTTTTTTGTCCATGCTGCTGAGAAGCTTCTGGACTTCAAACCATGAAGGAGCCGACGGCAAAGACTCCTGCTGGAAGACGCGAGGAGCCATGATAGATGCCGCTATGCCTTTCTTGCACCATTTGCGCGTTTCAGCAAATCGGAAAAATGAACGGAGAGAAGATGCGCAGGTCTGAACCGACGCTCTCACGTTATGCGCCTCGTTGACTCTGGCCGTAAGTATCGAGTCGATTTCGGAAACTGTCACATCGTTGAGTGACCGGCCTCCGTCGCAGAGCTGATCGAGAAGCTGGCATACTGTTTGGCAGCGTAGCGCAATCGTCGCGGGCGAGAGGCCACGCTCGCGAAGCATGAAGTCGGCGAATTCGACCACCTTCTCTTCGTGCGGCTTCGCCGGAGTGCAGGTCGGCTGGAGTCGCCCCATAAAGGTTAACCACCGAACTGCATGACAAATGAATCGCTGTTTCGATAGGTCCGAACGAAGCCTTATAGGCGGTATGGCCCTTCGGCTGGCCCAGCGTGTGCCAGCTTCTTCAACTTCCTGTAAACTGATGATCGAGTTGGGGCGTTCTGCTAACCTTAGCCTGTCCTCGACAGCCACCAAGAGTTCAGCCGTGAGACGCACGGTGCTCCTGGCCATACCCTGGGAAGCGCAATGAATCAGATAGAGACGGCGCTCATCTGCCAACGGCGCAGAGCGCTGGCGGTTCAACGCATGAGATCGTTCAAAGCGCTGCTCAAACATTTTCGGAACCTCTTTCTGGTAGAAGTGAAAGAAGGGTCCGAATATAGTTGAGCGGTCTGAGTAGGCGGATCGGCACTATCTGTCAGCGGCGACTGCGGATTATGTGACGTTCAAATACTGAAACTGAGCGAATATGGCTGCTTGCTTGGCTGAACGCCACATAACGGGCTGCGCCACAGAAGACTTCAAGAACGAAAGCGCCAGATTCCGGCCCTGTGGCGACGGCCCAGTTCGTACCCAGCCGCGCCCAGCGCTTCAATTGCCGCAAGTTGTCTGTGGCCTGGAAAAGATTCGTGTGATTTACGGCAAAGCGCTCGTTGGCGAAAACGGGGAAAAGCCGCCAGTCATTCCGCAACGCTACGCGAAAGCCCTCGACGGGAATCCTGTCGATATATCCTCCATTTTTGGCGTTAAATGTTGTATGAAGGAGGGATCAGTTTATAAATGCCGGTGCGCAGTGTTTCGTCGAGAAAATCCGCCCAGTCCTGCATCAGGTAGGTTCGCGGAATGAGATACTTCGCATAATCGTAGGCGCCGCTCACTTTGTCTTTCTTGAGATGCGCCAATTGAGCTTCAATGTGTTCATCCAGGTGACCGCATTCGTCCAGAATAGTAGACGCAACGCCCCTGAACCCGTGGCCCGTCATCTCGCCCTTGTAGCCCATTCTTTGCAACGCCATTCGAATCGTTCCGTTGCTCATCGCCGGATTCTTTGAGCCCTGACCAGGGAAGAGGTACTTGCTCTTTCCTGATATTGAACGCAAAAGCTGCAAAACCAGGATTGCCTGATGCGCCAAAGGAATAATGTGAGGAGATTTCTGTCCCTTCATGTGCTCCTTAGGAATCCTCCAGCGTTTCGCCTGAAAATCGATCTCCGACCATTCTGCTGTGATCAGCGATGTTGTCCGCACAAACGTAAGCGCCATCAACTTCATTGCAAGCCGAATGATGGGTTCCCCCTGATGGAGTTCGATTTTCTCGAGCAGTTCCGGCAGTTTCTCTGCTTCGATCCGGGCAAAATTGTCAACGGTATGGGGGCGAAGAAAATCGGAAGGCCGGATATCACCGATCGGACTGCTTTCTATATAGCCCTTCGCGACCCCATAGCGAAGGATCTGTTTCGTCTTCTGGAGTGCCCGCCGGGCAAGATCTTCTGCATCGCGGTCATCCTGAATTCCCGAGACAATCTTAACTAGGGCCGACGCTTTCAACTGATCGATCGGAATATTGCCGGTGATCGGCAATATATCGCGATCCAATCGCGTTTGCACCGTTGCCACATAGCGCGAACTTCTTTTCTTGCCCCACGTATTCAGCCACTCCTCAGTGAGCGCGGCGAATGTAGACATCGAGGAATCTCTATCGCGTTCTTTTTCGGCTTGCTTTTTTTCTTGCTTGGCAGCAGCGGGGTCGATTCCCTGCCGCTTTAGGGCGCGGTCTGCCGCATACAACTCCCGAACTTCAGCGAGGCCGACTTCCGGATAGGCCCCATAGGAGATCAGCTTTTCTTTGCCGCTGAACTCATAGGACCAGCGCCACAGTTTGCTCCCGTTTGGCTTGATAACCAAATAAAGCCCGCTGCCGTCGCTCCGCCTGTATTCGCGATCTGCCGGCTTGGCATTCCTCAGTACTAGATCGGTAAGTCTCTGAATCTTCATGGGATTGCTGTAAATTCTCCCGAGCCTTCTCTGTGAATCCGAAAAGATACCCCCGACGGTTTCCACTGTAGGGGTTGTCATGATTCGCTGTAGAACAGTAAGATTTCAATCACCAGCTACTTACATTCCCAATCGATACCCCCGATTTTCCTGAAGGTAGTTTCAAGGATACCCCCGTCAATTCTGGCTGTAGCTGGATGCAGATGGACGAATCTGGACATGTTTCTTTTATTTTCAATAAGATGAATAAAGTCAAAAGACGGGAGTGGACGATTCTGGACGGCTGTGGATAGTTAGTGGCGGAGGGAGAGGGATTCGAACCCCCGGTACCCTTTCAGGCACAACGGTTTTCAAGACCGCCGGTATCAACCGCTCACCCATCCCTCCGCGGAAGGCGGCTCTGTCTTCGATTGTACGTCGAAACGGGTGCTTGTCGCGGGCCTTCGCGCAGGATGAACAAGCGCACATCGCGCCGGACGCAAGGAGCCCGTCGATTGCCTGCCAGCAAACGGAGAGCCATCGATGGCTCCCCCTTTGCTGGTCGAGCGGTTTCCCTGTTCACATGGAGTTCCGCCGACCATTCCGAGGGTCTCTTTCGTGCAGAAAAAGGCCCCGGCAACAGTGGCTTTCCGGATCGCAACGGGAAAACCACTGCTGGGAGCGCGAGCAATGCGTTACTTCTTGCCTTCCAGTTCATCGGCCAGGGCATTGACGCCGTAAAACTTGCGCAGCCCCTCCATCATGCCGGTCGTATCCACGGCGACCGTTCGGTTCCGGGTTCCGTCATAGACGAAATCTCCGGCCAGCGACTCGATGTTGCCGTCGAAGACCAGGCCGACCAGATCGCCGTCGCGGTTGACCACCGGCGAGCCGGAGTTGCCGCCAATGATGTCGTTGGTGGTGACGAAGTCGAGCGGCGTGGCCAGGTTCACCTTGCTCAGGCCGGCCTCCTGCTTGGGCGTCAGGTTAAAGGGCGGCTGGTCGCTGAAGTCGGCCGAGCGGCCGTAGAGCCCGTAAAAGGTGGTGAAAGGCGGCGCGACGGTGCCGTTATAGGGGTAGCCCTTGACGGTTCCGTAGCTCAGCCGGAGGGTGAATGTGGCGTCGGGATAGGCGTCTTTGCCGTAGACCAGGAAACGCGCCTTGCCCAGCTCTTCGGTCGCCGGGGTCAGCACGCTGGTGACCGTATCGCGCATGTGCAGATAGGCGGCTCGATCGATCGGGTCCACGCGGCGGGCGGCTTCGATCATGGGGTCGGTCGAGGAGGCCACGGCCGCTTCGCCGCCCGCGAGCAGCGATTTGCGGAACTCGGGATCGTACAGCTTGGTTCCGTCCACCAGCGCGTCCACTGTCTTGTCCACGTCTCCGCCTTGGACGATGGCCTGCACATACGGATCATTCGCGCCCAGTTCCTGCTGCGCCATCTTGAGCGCTGAACTCATGTAAAGCTTTTCCGTGGAAGGATAGATCTTGGCGGGCGAGAGCAGCTGAAAGCGCAGCGACTCAAGCTGGGCGTCGTGGTATCCGGGCATACGGTCGCCGTCCGGCTTTTTCACTTCGGCCACGTACTGCACAAGCTGCAAGGCGATGCCGAACAGCTCGCTGTCTGTGCGGTGGAAGAGCCGGTCCTTGAACAGCGGCTTTTCCAGATCGACGGCGCGGGCAATGGTGTCCCAGGCCCCGCCATATTCCTTCTTCCATTCGGGATTGGCGTCCACCTGGGCGCGGAAGTCGTTCTCCTCGGTCTGTTTCTTGTCCAGGATGGCCGGGTCGGCCAGCGCCACGGAGCGGCCCAGATAGACCTTCAGGCCATTTTGCATATAAAAGATGGTGCTGGAGACCAGCCGCGCCTGTTCCGGCCCCTGGGCTGCAAAGGCCTGCGCGACGGCGATGCGGTGCTCGATGTAATCGGTCACCAAAGGATCGATGACGTCGCGCTCGTAGAGCAGTTGCGCCAGAGTATCCTCGCGCGAGGTGCCGCCGGGATTGCCGGAGACAAAGGCCAGCTCACCCGGCTGGGCTCCCTTTTCGCTCCACTTCAGGTAGTTGGCGGTGTGCAGCGGTTTTCCGTTCTCGTAAACGCGATAGATGGCCATGTCCAGGTCGTAGCGCGGATAGGTGAAGTTATCCGGGTCGCCGCCGAAAAAGGCCGCCTGCTCCTCGGGCGCAAAGACCAGACGCACGTCCGTATAAGCCTTGTACTGATAAAGCCAGTATTCGCCGCCATGGTAGAGCGTGACCACGTCGGAGCGCAGGCCGGTCTTGTCTTTGCTCTCCTTTTCGATGGCCGCAATCTCGGCGTCGCGGGCCTTCTGCGCCTGCACGTCGTTGGCAATGCCCTTGACCGCATCCTCGACGCGCGCGGTCACGTCTTCCATGCCCACGAGCACGTTCACTTCAAGATCGGGAGACTTCATCTCCTCATCCGGCGTGGCGGCATAAAAGCCGTCGCGCACGTAGTCGTGCTGGGCGGTCGAGTTCTTCTGCAACTGCACGCGCGCCACGTGGTGATTGGTGAGCAGCAGGCCGTCGGGGCTGACGAAGGAGCCCGATCCGCCGTCGTTGAGCCGCACGCTCGACAGGCGCAGATGGTCCAGCCAGGCTTGCGTGGGATGGAAGTTGTACTTGGCCGCCAACTGCTTCAGGGGCGGGTTGTCAAAGGTCCACATGCCTTCTTCGGCGTGAATCGCGGGCGCAGCGGCCAACAGCAGAGCCACCGGCAGCAGCACAGCGGAGCGCAGTTTACGAGCAAACATAAGTGTCCTCATGGGTGAAAGATCAGATTCTGGCTTCCAGCGCGGGTTGTCGGCGGGGAAAAAGCTGAAAACCGGCGCTAAGATCCGCTTCATGGGTTCGGCAACACCAGCACTTCGACGCCACTGGCTGCATCCTTCTGGCGAAACACCTGCTCGGTGGCTTTCTGAAACTGGTCCGGGCGGGCGTAGGGAATGTTGGTGAAGGTTTGGGGATTGCGATCCGTCAACGGGAACCATGAACTTTGAACCTGCACCATGATACGGTGGCCGCGGCGGAAAGTGTGAAAAAGATCGGGCATGGTGAAGTCGATCTCGGTTTCTTTACCCGGCGTCAGCGGTTCGGGCCGCTCCCAACTCTTACGGAACTTGGCGCGAAATGGTTCCCCGCGCAGCAGCTCCTGGTAGCCGCCCATGTGCACCGGCGGGGCGTCCAGGATGCGCTTGTCGCCATGCAGGCCGGGGTCGGCGTCGGGAGCGTTGTCGGGATAGACGTCGATCAGCTTCACAACGAAATCCGAGTCCGTGCCTGAACTGGCGATCTTCAGCCGGGGCGAGATGGGTCCGGCGATGGTCACGTCCTGCTCTAGCGGCTCCGTCTCATAGACCAGCACGTCCGGCCGGGTGCTGGCAAAGCGCTGATCGTCCACCATGTAGCGCTGCGGCACGGTGTCGGTGACGTAGCCCACGAAGGGCACCGGATGCGCCGGGTCGCTTACATACGCGTCCACACCGCTGGCCTCCGCGGGCGCGTCGAAGCCAAGTTTGCCACCGGCCTGAAAGTAGAGCATCCGCGGCTGAGCGGCCTGGGGCGGCCATGAGTCAAAGCTGCGCCAGACATCCGTGCCCGTCTCGAAGACTACCGCTCCGGGTTGCGCTGCTCCCTTGCCCTTCAGGGAATGCTCGAAGAAGGGAAACTGCACGTTGGCGCGGAAGTACTCGCTGGTCTTCGAGTTGAATTCGATGTCGCCCAGATGGTCGCCTTCGCTGCGCGCCCAGCCACCGTGCACCCACGGGCCTTCTACCAGCGTTGCCGGCGTCTGCGGATTGAATTCGTGGATGGCACGGAAGGTCTTGTAGGGACCGCTCAAATCCTCGGCGTCGTACCAGCCGCCCACCACCAGCACTGCGCAATGCACATTCTTCATGTGGCGCGAAAGGTCGCGCGCCTGCCAGTAACTGTCATAGGTGTCGTGCTTGAATTGATCGTCGAAGAGCCAGTTGGAACCCTTCAGGTAGAGTTTTTCCAAGTTATCGATATTGCCCGCCTGAAGATAGAAGCTATAACTGTCCGGCGTGCCAAAGTCAAAGGGAACGGTGGGTCTGGGAGTTACCGGATTCTGCTGGGGATGAAAGAAGGGCGCATAGAAGCCGAAGTTGGCACTCAGCATGAAAGCTCCGCCGTGATAGCCGTCGTCGCCCATGAACAGGTCCGTCATGGGCGCCTGTGGGCTGGCCGCCACCAGCGCAGGAGGCGAGTCGATGATCGACGCCGAGGTGAAAAAGCCAGGATAGGAAATCCCCCAGATGCCCACCTTGCCGTTGTTATTGGGCACGTGCTTGAGCAGATAGGCGATGGTGTCGCTGGTATCGGAAGAGTCGTCCACATCCTGCGGAGACTTTTTCACGTCGATGTGCGGCCTCATCTCCTCGAACGCGCCCTCGCTCATCCAGCGTCCGCGCACGTCCTGGTAAACGAAGATATAGCCGCTCCGCTCGAACTCCGCGGATGGCCCCAGATGGCTCGGATACTGGTCCTCTCCGTAGGGAGCGACACTGTAGGGCGTGCGCTCCATGAGAAACGGATAAGGGCCACCGGCTGCTTCCTTGGGCACGTAGACCGCCGTGAACAGCCGCTTGCCGTCGCGCATCGGAATGCGAAATTCGTACTTGGTGTAGTGGGCGCGAATGAAATCCTGACCGGCCGCATCCGGCGCGGCCTGCTGGGCGCGGAGAACAGGAAACGCAAGGGCAAGAACAGCCAGCAGAGCAAGAGAAAGGCGACACAGCCTGGGCATCTTCGGGGAAATCCTCCTGAGCAACCAGAGTAACCCAGCAAGGTGGGCGCTGGACAAAAGCCAGACGCATCGGCCGCGACCGGGCCGGCGCATGAGCATCGTTCAAAAATCATCAAAACAGCCTGAATGAAGCTGTTCATCCCCTGATTTGCGTTCGATTCTTTGTATTTGCTCAGAATCAAACCGCTGCGGTGGAATCCGGTTTCCATTCGGGTAAGCGCTCACGGAACTGTTCATTGGATTTATGTCCTTCCGCGGACGCGCAGAGCTCCCGGCTAACTCTCTGGCGAATCCTGACGATGAACAAGGTGTATCGGCGATTCAGGCGGGAGGCACGGCGCGGGAGCTGCTGCTGGCGGCATCCGGCGGCTCGATGTCTGATTCAAAAAACCAGTATGTTTGGCTGCCGAAATGGCTCCGGCACGCAGCCGGGAAGCCGCACTGCGGCCAAAGCGCGAGGAGCTTCCGTGGCAATGACAATTCTTGTCGTCGATGACTCAGTCACCATGGTGATGAGTCTCAAGACCACTCTGACCATGAACGGATTCCTGGTGGAAACGGCGAACCATGGCCAGGCTGCGCTGGACAAACTGAAATCGGGAATCAAGCCGAATTTGATTCTTACCGATGTGAATATGCCGGTGATGGGCGGGCTGGAACTGATCGGGAAAGTACGCGCCCTGCCGGGATTCCGCTTCATTCCCATCTTGACGCTGACCACGGAGAGCGAAGCCTCGAAGCGCGACGAGGGCAAGCGCCAGGGGGCGACGGGCTGGCTGGTCAAGCCTGTGTCTGGCGAAGACCTGATCAAAGTCATCAAAAAAGTTCTGCCGGGAGCATAAAACATGGCGCAGGCATCTTCGCAACGCGAGGCAGTTGCTTCATCGCAGTCAGGCACCGGCGGCCGCGGAGCCTCGATCGTGGCGGAAAGGAATCCGCGTCTCGAGCAGATCCGCAAACGGATGCTCGTCCAGATGGCCTTCGGGGTCGTTTGCAACCTGCTGCTGTGGTTGAGCCTGTGCTTTGGTCTGGGTCCGGATTTTGCATCTCGGCGGCTTCAAATCACCGGGCTGTTTTTTCTGCTGATTCTGCTTCCCGGCACGATTTTCATGCGGAAGAACTGGACCGAGGCGCGCCGCGCGGTCTCCGAGATGTGGGCTTTCGGCACGCTCAACTTCGAAGAGATCTCGCGCCAGCTGGCGGCCTGCAAGGTGGCCCAGGCCGAAATCAAGGACGCCGATCCCTACATCAATGTGATGCGTGAGCAGATCGCCGATTCGCTCACCGAGTCCGAGCGCGAGGTTCTGCAGGCCATCGAGCAGATCGGCCTGCTGGTGGAACGAAGCAGCCTTCAAAAGGAGCGTATCGCACAATCCATCCAGAGCGGCAAGGCGCTGACGGAAAGCACCCACCAGCGAGCGGAAAGCAACAGGGAGATCGTCGCCGCCATCGAGATGCAGATGGACGAACAGGCTCATGAACTCAGGGGCGAATTCGAGCGCGTGCAGAAGATGGCCTCTGAAGTGCGTTCGCTGACGCCGATGATCAAAGTCATCACCTCCATCGCGCAGCAGACCAGCCTTCTGGCCCTGAATGCCGAGATCGAGGCGGCGCGGGCGGGTACGGCCGGGCGCGGCTTCGCGGTGGTAGCCTTCGAGGTGAGGAAGCTTTCGGTCTCCTCGACCAAGGCCGCCGCCGACATTGCCGCCAAGATCAATGCGACCGGCGAACGCGTGGACCGGGAACTGGCCGAGGCCCGCACCTCGCTGGAAAAGCAGGAGGCAAGCGGCGCAATGTCTCACTTGGTCGTCGATCTCGCCGGAATGCAGGCCGAGTTCAACAAAAACGGCCAATTGCTCCTCGATGTCATCTCCGAGGTGGACGAAAGCTACGCGGAGAATGTGCAGCGGCTCTCCGACGCCCTCGGCCATATTCAATTCCAGGACGTCATGCGGCAGAGAATGGAACACGTGCGGGATTCGCTGACCGAGATGCGCGACCACCTCAAGGAGATGTGCAGACGGGCCGAGAACGCGGAGAGCGAGGTTCCGGACGCACCGGACGCCCCTCCGCAAGCTACTTTCAAGTCGATGCTGGCCGATCATCTGGGCCAGTACCGCATGGCCAGTCAGACCTCGACGCACATGAGTGTGGCCGGCGGCAAAAACGACCAGGACTACAGCCGGCCCTCCATCGAACTGTTTTGAACGCCGCGGGCCGCAGCGCACATCGCTCGACCGGGCTGGCGCTTCCCTGCCCTTCCCGGTAAGCTGAGGGCATGGAGATGATGGCCGGCGTCAATCCGCAGCCTCTTCGGATTGTCCTGGCTGGCGGCAGCGGACTGCTGGGCCAGGTGCTGGCGCGGCACTTGGCGCAGCGCGGCCACCAGGTCGTCGTGCTCACCCGCGGCCCCTACACAGCGCCCTGGCAGACCGTTCACTGGGACGGCCAACACGCTGGCCCGTGGACCGAGTGCCTGGAAGGCGCCGACGTTTGCATCAACCTGACCGGGCGCAGCGTGAACTGCCGTTCCAACGCGGAAAACCGCCGGGCGATCTACGAATCGCGCATCCGCTCCACGGAGCTGCTCGGCAAGGTGATCGCCGCGCTTGCCCAGCCGCCGCGGTTGTGGATGAACGCCTCGGCGGCCACAATTTATTCCCGCGCCGTCGACGAGAACGGAGTGGACCAGCCGCTCGATGAAAACGCGGGAGTGCCGGAGGGCGGGGAGCATTTCGCCTACGCGGCCCCGTCAGCCAGCGCGGGCCCATCCACGGCAGGATGGGCCCAGCGCAAGGGATTCGTCCAGCGCGTGGTCAGGGACTGGGAAGCGGCGTTTTTCGCGGCCCAGACGCCGCGCACCCGCAAGGTGGCCCTGCGCACCGCCGTTGCCCTGAGCCCCACGCCGGCCAGCGCCTTTGCCGTGCTCTCGCATCTGGTGCGGGCGGGACTGGGCGGCAAGCAAGGCGGCGGACGCCAGTTCGTGACCTGGATTCACGAGGCCGACTATGCCCGCGCCGTCGAATTCCTGATGGCCCGCGAGGATCTGGATGGAGCGTTCAACCTGGCCGCGCCCAACCCGCTGCCCAATCGCGCATTCATGGCGGCGCTGCGCGAGGCCTGGGATGTGCCCAACGGGCTGCCCGCGCCGCGCCTCGTGATCGAGATCGGCGCATTTTTTCTGCGCACCGCTCCCGAGCTGGTGCTCGCGAGCTGCCGCGCCGTTCCGGGCCGCCTGCTCGAGGCCGGCTTCAAGTTCGAGTTTCCCTTCTGGCCCGAGGCCGCCGAGGATCTCGTCCGGCAGTGGCGTCACCGGAACGACTAGAAGATCGACATACCCCTGGGGATAGAGGGGAGGGGGGTACTATTCAGCGAATTGTGACAGACACGAAGAACTCAACGAAGAACAGGAAAAAAA
>CAWBHO010000056.1:0-22786 GCA_963788415.1 uncultured Acidobacteriaceae bacterium
CATGCTGCGGCGGGCGACGGGCCACCTGTTGTGCAACGCAGTCCGCTTCGGTGTCGCCGCCAATGTGGAAGGATTTGACGTCATGGCGGCGGGCGAAGGCATCGAAACGACGCCGTCCGCCGCGCACCATCCTCCCGGCCCTGCCCATGGTGGTGGCGCTGGTCCGCCAATCATCTTGCCGCCATCCTGTTTCCGGCCACGCTGCGGCGCCTCTACGTGGCGCGCGACCGCGATGCCGCCGGCGACATTGCGCTGGCCAGGCTGGCCCAACGCGCGCAGGGCGGCCGGGATCCAGCCGCGCCGGCCCTGTCGCCGACGCATGGCGACTTCAATGACGACCTGCGGCGCCTCGGCAGCCATCGCCTGCGGGCAGCCCTGCTCGCGCAACTCGCGTCGGACTACGTAGCCCGCTTCATGGGCGGGTGAGGCGGGGCCGGGATGGGGGCGGCTGTTCAACTGCCGTCGTGGATCGGATGAGGCTCCCCGGAACTATAAGCCGCGCCCCGGCCTTCAAGGGGCGATCGGAATGGATTGGGTCCGCCTCCGCAACGGCGTTTGGCGCGGGTCGATCTTCCGCCGCATGGGAGCGAGGCGCCCCGGGGCTTTGCATCGCGAACAAACCCTGCTGCCCGCCGTCCTCCGCTGGCGCTTCGGCCCAAGAGGGTGCGCAGGCGTCCCGCCCGCCGTCAAGAGGATCGCCCAGGAAGGCCGCGATGGGCGCGGCCGCCATCACAGGGCAGCCTCACCATGACGATCGACACGACCGACTTCGAACTGCCGCACGCCTCATCTCCTGATCCACCCGCGTCCTCACTCGTAGTCTACACTTTATGGCTATCGTCGATCCGGCGACGAGTCCGACCTGCGGCCGCTGCCCGAACCCGAGGCCATCGGCGGCGCCGTCGCCGACATCTTTGACGCCCGCGATGCGACCCTCGGCGCCGGGACCGTTGTTCATGCGGGGTTCGGCGTCTTCAGCGACATCATTCCGGCGCAGATTGCCGACCTTGGCGCGACCAATGCGCCTTATGCGCCAACCTTTGTGGGGGGCTCTGGCGGGCAGGTGGGCGGTACGGGGATTGCGCCGAACGTCGTCGGCAGCGCGGTGGACGCGACTGCGGCCGCGAACGCATCCTTCCAGACGACTTTTGCATCCGGCGGGAATCCCTGCGTGGGCATCGCGGCGGGCGCGCCGACCTGTCCACTGGCGGTCGGCATGAACACCTTTCCCAGCGGAAAGCTCAAAACTCCCTATTACTACCAATATAACTTGGGGATCGAGCGGAAGTTAGGCGCGAAGGGCGCGGTGCGGATCGACTACGTGGGCACGCGCGGCGTTCACGAGCCCTACCAGGTGGAGTTGAACGGCTATCAGACGGTCTGCGACGGATGTTTTACTCCTTATCCTTATGGCCAGCCGCTCGATCAGCGCTTCGGCAGCGTGAATGAGTTTCAAACCAACGCCAACAGCATTTATTCCGGATTGCAGGCCAATGTTACCGAGCAGGTTGCTGGACTTACCCTGCAGGCTAACTACACTTACAGCCATTGCCTGGACGAGGTCTCGAACGGCGGGTTGCTCTCCTTTTCCACGGCGGGAATCCTGTCGCCGCTGCCGGGCGAACTCCGCCGCGACTACGGAGACTGCGACTACGACGTGCGCCAGAATATCTCGGCGTACGGAATTTACCAGGTTCCTTTCCACTCGCCGCACGCGCTGCTGCGCGCGGTCTTCGGCGGCTGGTCGTATTCAGAAACGTTCATTTTTCACACCGGGCTTCCGTTCAGCGTGCTCAGCCAGCCGTACACGGCCAACGGCGAGGGCATCTTTCAAGCCAGCGGCCCGCAGTTTGCTCGGCGGGTTCCCGGCGTGCCGGTTTACAGCAAAACTCCGTACCCCAACGTGACCGTGGCGGGCACCAAGCAGTGGCTGAATCCCGCGGCTTTTGTCTCCGTCGTCAATCCCGCGACGGGCGCTTGCACGGGGGGCGATTCCGTCGCCGACTGCCAGTTCGGCGACTCCGGCCGCAACACGGTGCGCGGACCTCATTTCACCTACTCGGACATTTATTTGACGAAAACATTTCCTCTGACAAAAGGGATGTCGCTGCGCTTCGACACGCAGTTTTTCAACGCCTTCAACCATGCGAATTTTGCCCTGCCGAGCAACGTGGAAGCCGGCGTGCCCCCCAACGTGGTGTCCGGCGTGGCGGAATCGATCCCTGCGAAGTTCGGCACGCTGGAGAGCACGATTTCGCCGCCAACCGGGCTGCTGGGCACGGGGCTGGGCGGCGACAGTTCGCCGCGCATGATCGCCTTTCAGGCCCGCATCGAGTTCTGAGCGCGCGCCGGGCCCCGTTCGCCGTCCGGGATGATCTACCATGGTTTCCATGCGCGTTCTTTCCGCTGCAGAGATGAATGCCTGCGACCGGCTGACCACCGAGCGCTACGGCATTCCGTCACTCGATCTGATGCGCTCGGCGGCCTCAGTCGTGGCCGGGTTTGCGCGGCGCCAGTTTCCGGCGGCGAGACGAGTAACGGCGCTGTGCGGCCGGGGCAACAACGGCGGCGACGGCCTGGTGGCCGCCCGGCTGCTGGCCTTGGACGGCCTGGAAGTGACTGTGCTGCTGCTCGGCGACCCAGGAAAGCTTTCCGGCGATGCGGCCGAGGCCTGGCGCGAGCTGACCGGTCTGGCCGGCTCGAATTCCGAGCGGGCGCGGCTGCGCATCGCCAGCATCGAGACGCCGGAAGATCTGGCCCGGCACGCGGACGCGCTCAAAACCGACCTGATCCTCGAATCCCTGGTTGGAACCGGCTTCAAGCCGCCGCTGAAGGGGCTGGCTCTGGCGGCGCTCCAGTGGCTTGAGTGCAGTGCGGGGCCGGAGCGGGCGCCCATCCTCGCAGTCGATCTTCCCTCGGGCTGGCCAGCCGACGAGACAGCCGCTGTCGCTGGCGGTCCCGTCTTTCCCGCTGATGCGGTGATCACCTTTACCGCGCCCAAGCCGGCGCACGTCTTCGGGCAGCTTACCCGCCGCTGGGACCAACCGGTGGTGGTTGCGCCGATCGGCTCGCCCGAGGAGGCGATTGCCACAGCGCTCGATCCGGATGTGCCCGGTTTGAGTTGGGCGGGCGCGGCAATGGAGATCGTCCAAGCCCCGCGCGCGACCGCGGCCAACAAGGGCAACTTCGGCCACGTGCTGGTGGTGGGCGGAACGCTGGGCACGGCGGGCGGCAAGTCCGGCGCGCCGGCGATGGCCGCCCTGGGCGCGCTGCGGTCCGGGGCTGGTCTGGTGACGGCGGCTGTTCCAGCCCCGGCGCTGTCGCTGGTGGCCGCCGCGACGCCGGAGCTGATGACCTGGCCGCTGGGGGCCAATGCGGCGGGTCAAATCTCGCCGGCAAACCTCGAGGCGGAGACGCTGGCCGCGCTCACGGCGGGAAAAACCGTGTTGGCCGTCGGTCCCGGCCTGGGCCAGTCGTCGGATACGGCTGAATTTCTAGCCGGGCTGCTGGCGGCGACCACGATTCCGGCGGTCATCGACGCCGATGCGCTCAATCTTCTGGCAGCCAATCCGGATCTGCTGGCCAGGCTGAGCGAAAGCGCCAAGGCGGGGCGCACCGTGGTGCTGACGCCGCATCCCGGCGAGATGGCGCGTCTCATGGGCGCTTCGGTGGCGGAGGTGCAGGCCGACCGGCTCGCAGCAGCGCGGGAGTTTGTTCGGCGGACTGGCTTTACGCTGGTGCTCAAGGGCGCGCGCACGCTCATCGCTCACCCCGATGGCCGCGTGGCGGTGAATACCACCGGCAATCCCGGCATGGCCAAGGGCGGCAGCGGCGACCTGCTGACCGGGCTGGTGGCGGGCCTGATGGCGCAGTATCCGGCTGAAGCCGGCGCGGGCCAGTCGAGGCGGCGGTTTATCTGCATGGGCTGGCCGCCGACATGGCGGTCGCCGAGGGCGATGAGCACACACTGCTGGCGACCGACAGCCTTGCCCAGCTTTCACGGGCTTTTCGCTTGCGGGCTTTTGACTTTCGCTCAGGCGGCCCAAACGGGTATCTTTGGTTGCAGGGGCTGCCGCCGGAGTTGTAACCGGCCGCGGCCTCCCACGAGGCAGCCGAATGACCAATGCCGCCCCTCCCGCCGAAGGCCGGACGCACGAATTCACCACCCAGAGCGGCGCGGACACCATCGAAGTGGGCCGCAAACTGGCCCGCCTGCTCCTGCCGCCGCAACTGCTGATTCTGCAGCGGCGACCTGGGCACCGGCAAGACCACGCTGGTCAAGGGCATTGCCCAGGCTTTGGACGCCGCCGATCCCGACGAGGTGACCAGTCCCACCTTCACCCTGCTGCACGAGTACGACGGCGCACGCGACGGCAAGCCGGTGAAGCTCTTTCACCTGGATGTCTATCGCCTGGAAGGCGAGCGCCAGTTGGAGACGCTGGGGCTGGATGAGCTGCTGACTCCCGATGCGCTGGTGCTGGTCGAGTGGGGCGAGAAATTCAAGAGCATCAGTAAAAAAGCTACCGGCGAGATTGCGATCACCTCTGCCGGCGGCGACGCGCGCAAGATTACCGTGACGCTGAAGGAGTAGAGCGGCTGGGAGATCGCTTTGGCGGCGCGTTCGCAGGCTCGGGATGGCCGGATCTGGGGGCACCTGTTTTTTTTGTGGTATTCGGATCGGGGCCCCGCCTGGCCAATCGCCCAGTTCTTCCGCCTTGGCCGTCGGTCCTTTCGGCAGAGATGCTGCCATAATCTTGCAATTTGCATCAGAGAAGAGGCAACTCTCGTAAACTGATGCAGAAAAAGGAGATTCCGCGTGAAGAAATTCCGCTTCTTCTCCGATAAAAGAGCATAACCGGTTTCTCTGGAACGGTTTCGCGGGAGTTTGTCGGTCGAAAGTGGATGCAGATTGCTGGGAATCAAGCACAGCCTGAAAATCCGTGCTCAGGGGGCTCTTGCCGCCACCGTGTTGGCAGCGGCGTGCGGCGTTCTGGCCGGTTGTTGGATCTGGCGCGAGGCGACGCTGAGGGCAACCGCGGGAAGGTTGGACATCGAGGCGGCGCGAGCCATGAGCGAGAGCGATACCTATGCTCACGAAGTTCACCGCACGCTGGACGCCGTGAACGCTTCGCGCTATCCGCATTGCTCCGAAAAAGACATGGAGCTTCTCAGTCATCTCCTCGACACCTCGCTTTTTCTCAAGGAGATCGGCCGCGTCCGTGACAACAGAATCGTCTGTTCCACGATGCTGGAACGCAAGCGTTTGTCGAATACCGAACTGCCGAAGCCGGATTCCATCGGGACGGACGGAGTGAAGGCTTACAGGGACAGTCCGATCTTCCGGCTGCCGAACATCAAGGGCGTCGTTGCCCTGCAGGCGGGCAATTCCTATGTGGTTTTGTATCCCTATTTCGATAGCCTTCGGGAACCTTCTCCCATCCATCGAACGGTGACAACGGTGTCTGATGCGGTGCGCAAACAGCCGATTGCGCTGACGGGCGTCGCCGAGCAGCCATCGTTGTTGCAACGGACCAGAAACAACGATTTTCGCATCGGGGAGACGATGTTTTCGACTCGTTGCTCGTTGCTCAGCATCAACCACATTTGCACGACGGCCTATCTTTCGGTGCCCGAAGCACTGCGGGCCAAGCATCGGGAACTACGAATCTTCATTGCATTTGGCGGACTGGCCGGGGCCTTTCTCGGCTTCTTCTGTTCCGTCATCTACTGGCGCAGCCAGAGCATGGAACAGCAGCTTCGCAGGGCGATTCACCGGAACCAGTTGCGCGTGGCCTATCAGCCGATCGTGAATGTGGCGAGCCGGCGGATTGTGGGGGCTGAGGCTCTGGCGCGCTGGACGGATGAAGAGGGAGACGCGATCGGCCCCGATGTTTTCATCAAAATCGCGGAAGAGCGCGGCTTCGTGGGAGAGATCACCAAACTTGTCGTGCAGCGCGTGCTGCATGAATTTGGAGAGACGCTGCGCAACAATCCTGATTTCCGTGTCAGCGTCAACGTGGCCGCAGCAGACCTGGTCGATCCGGAATTTCTGACCATGCTGGAGCAGTCGCTGGAGCAGGCGTCGGTTTCGGCGGAGAGCCTGGCCATCGAACTCACCGAGAGAGCCACAGCCCGGCACAACGTGGCTGCCGAGGCGATCCGCCAACTGCGGCAGAGGGGCCACAGCGTCCATATCGACGACTTCGGCACCGGATACTCAAGCCTTGCCTATCTGCACGATCTTTCCGTAGACGCCATCAAGATCGACAGGGCTTTCACCCAGGCGATCGGCACGGAGGCGGTGACGGTGGCCATTTTGCCGCAGATTCTCGTCATGGCCGCGACGCTCGATCTGGATGTGATCATGGAAGGGATCGAAACCGACCTCCAGGCCAGTTACTTTTCCGATCTGGCGCAACCTATCTTCGGCCAGGGATGGCTCTTCGGACGTCCTGTTCCGGCAGACGAATTTCATCGCCTGCTGACAGAAGGCAAGAAGGCGGCGCGAGTCCTTGCAAATGGCTGCGAAGGCGATAAGACCCTCAGTCCGCTCGGCCTTGCAGGCCATGGAAATCATCTGTGAATTCCTGGCAAGCATCCGGGATGCGACTGAGAGCGAATTTCCTATTGGTAGAGCAAGAAGCATCCCTGAGGGGCTAAAGCCCGATTGATGTTGCTGCCCTTACGGCACGACTGAAGTCGTACCCTTTCAAAACCGCGACACGATCAGAGGCTCCCGAGATCCGCCTTTTGGAACCAGAGATTCCGCGGCGTGGAGGCGGCGAGAACGCTCGGGAGGTGCATCCGCTGCGGAGACTGAGAGCCCTTCGCTGAGTGGGGCCGGCCGGGCAGCACAAAATGCTCCGCGCAGCCCGGTTTGTGGGAATCGCAGGGCATCTTGACTCGCCGGTCTCGAAGCGGGACGGCCGCGGGTTAGTGCAAGGCGGTTTTTTCGCCGGTCTTCGTCTTGGCCATCAGAAGGACGAGCAGAATGGCGCCGAGCGAGAGCAGCGCCAGCCCCTCGTAGACGTCGGTGAAGGCCAGCAGTCCGGATTGCTGCTGAAGAATGCGATACAAGACGCCCAGTGACGGCCCCACGCCGTCGCCCCCGCAGGCCATTTGAACGGTCAGGAATTTTTTCAGGCCGTGAACAGTCTGGACGAGCAGCGGATTGCCGGGCGTGAGGTGACCGGCCAGCATGGTCTGGTGGACCTGGCTGCGGCGGGCCAGAAAGGTGCTGACCAGGGCGATGCCCACGCTGCCGCCCACGTTGCGCAGCAGGTTCAGCGTGCCGGTAGCCGAGCCGATCTGTCCGCGGCGCAACGGAGCGGTTCCGGCCACGTTGATGGGGACGAAGAGGAATCCCATGGCCGAGCCGGCCAGCACCTGAGGCCAGAAGATGGTCCACGGGCTGATGACGAGGTTGATGCGTGAGAGCATGAAAGCGCCGATGGCAAAGACAAAAAAGCCGAAGGCGGTCATCACGCGGGGGCCGAGCTTGTGGACCAGCAGCGCCACCAGCACCATGGAAAGAACAGCGCCGATGCCGAGCGGTGCAGTGGCCCAGCCCGCATTCAGACTGGAGTAGGCCATCAACTGCTGGAGAAACTGGGGAGTGAGCAGACCGATGCCGTAGATGAGCACGCTGGTGAGGAAAATGAGCACGGTTCCCAAGGCAAAATTGCGCACCCGGAAGATGCGCAACTCGACCATGGGTTTTTCCGCCTTCAACTCGCGCGCCACGAAGACGATGAAACCGATGACCGCCAGCACCGCCATCCAGCGGATGAAGCCGGAGCCGAACCAATCCTTCTCCTGTCCTTTGTCGAGAGCGACTTCCTGGCAGCCCAGCCAGAGCGAAAGGGCGAGGAGGCCGAACAGGTCGAGCGGTCCGGGATCGGAATGCCGCACCCAGGGCGGGTCTTCGACGGTCTTCATGATCGCCCAGACGGCGAACAAGCCGATGGGGACATTGATGTAGAAGATCCACCGCCAGGAGTAGCTGTCGGTGAGCCATCCGCCCAGCACCGGGCCGACGACCGGGGCCACCACCACGCCCAGGCCGAACAGCGCCTGCGCCACGCCCTGCTTGCGCGGCGGAAAGCTCTCCATGAGGATGGCCTGCGAGATGGGAGCCAGCGCGCCGCCGCCAAGGCCCTGCAAGACGCGCATGACCAGCAGCATGGGCAGGCTGACGGAAAGGCCGCAGAGCAGCGACGAAAAGGTAAAAATGAGGATACAGGCCAGCAAAAAGCGCTTGCGCTGAAAACGATTGCCCAGCCAGGCGGTCAGGGGCAGCACCACGGCATTCGAGATCAGGTAGGAGGTGAGCACCCAGGTGGCCTGGGAGTAGGAGACCGACATGCTGCCGGCAATGTTGTTCAGGGCCACGTTGGCGATGGAGGTATCGAGCACCTCCATGAAGGTGGGAATGATGACCGACAGGGCGATGAGCCAGGGGTTGACCGCCGGCTGCCAGGCCTCGTGATGCGCTTCGATCGCGAGCGTTTCGGCCGACGCCATCTAGGAAATTCGCTTTCTGGACGGGGGCACGGGATGAAGTCGGAGAAAGTCATCGACCGCGCTGCGGACGCGCGTCTGAAGCGTGCGCTCGCACAGTTCGAGATCCGGGTTGAGCAGGACGTGGAGAATGTAGTCGCCCAGAACAAAGGTGACGAACTGGGCCGCGGATTTGCGGTAATCGGGGCCGCCGATGCGGCGCGAGCGGAGGTACTCGGCCAGCAATTCATTGCCGCGCACCTTGCATACGGCCCAGAGCTGACGGGCCAGATCGGGAAAGTCCTCGGCCTCGGCCACCAGAATGCGATAGAGCGCCAGAAAGGTGGGCGCGCTGAACATGCGCAGGGTCATGCAGCCGATGTCGGTGAGCACCTGGCGGGGCGGCTTCTTCGATTCGACGTGCTCCATGTGGTGCGAAAAAAGCTGCTCGGTGTGAGCGCTCATGACGGCCACAAACAGGTCGGCCTTGGCGGGAAACAGCGCGTAGAGAGTCTGCTTGGAGGTGCGGGCGCGGCGGGCAATCTCGGCGGTCGAAGAGCGCTCGAATCCCTTTTCGAGGAAGACGGCGGTGGTGGCGTCGAGGATGCGCCTGCGTTCGGCTTCGTCGAGGGGCGGGCGGCCGCGCGAGGGGCGAACGGCGGCGCGCGCCGGGACGGGCGTTTTTCCGGTGGCCATGACTTTCAGTACCATCCAGTACACTTATTGTCAGCGATTATAGCGCCAGCCAATTTTTCTTGGCAAATTGCGCTCGCGGGGCGAGCCGTTCCGAAGAATTTTCATGGCCCGAACAAAGAAAAGGTACGGACCGAAGCCCGTACCCGGCGAGAAACTCGAGAGCATCCGGCCCATCCGGCCGGAGCCTCAGAAGCCCATGACGTTGTAGCCGCAATCGACGTACATGATTTCGCCGGTGATGGCGCTGGAGAGTTCACTGGCCAGAAACAGCGCCGCGCCGCCGACTTCGAGCTGGTCCACGTTGCGGTGCAGCGGAGCGCGGTCGGCGTGGGATTTGAGCATCTCGCCCAGATCGCCGACGCCGCGCGCGGCCAGGGTCTTGATGGGTCCGGCGGAGATGGCGTTGACGCGAATGTTCTTCGGGCCCAGGTTCCAGGCCAGGTAGCGGACGGTGGATTCCAGGCCCGCCTTGGCGACGGCCATCACGTTGTAGTTGGGAACCACTTTTTCAGCGGCGTAGAAGCTCAGCGTCATGATGCTGCCGCCTTCGGTCATCAGCGGCGCGGCGGCGCGGGTGACGGCGATGAGCGAGTAGACGCTGACGTCGAGGGCGACGCGGAAACCCTCGCGGGTGGTGTTCAGGAAGTCGCCGCGCAGCTCGGCGGCGGGCGCGAAGGCCACGGCGTGAACCAGAATATCGAGCTTGCCGTACTTTTCCTTGAGGGCGGCGAAGAGGGCTTCGATCTGCTCGTCGTTGGAGACGTCGCACTGGAAGCCGCTGGCGCCGGGCAACTCGGCGATGAGGTCTTCGGCTTCGAGCTTCATGCGCTCGTTTTGATAGCAGATGGCCAGGGTTGCGCCGGCCTCGTGCAGTTTTTGGGCGATGCCCCAGGCGATGGAACGCTTGTTGGCCAGCCCGAAGACCACGGCCGTCTTACCTGCCAAATCGATCATGCTTGCTCATTTCCTCCACGGTCCGCGCTCAGGGAAAGCGGACCGTTCAAACTTTTCCAATCTTTAGAGTATCAGCCGCCCAGGTCTACCAGCTCGACCTTTCCCACGGGGCGGTGGAGAAAGCGGGAGCCAAGGCGCTCGAATTTCTCGACGGAGTCGGTGGCGAAGCAGCGGAGGTCCTGCGCGGACGGCGGGAGGCGCTTCGCGCTTTGCGAGGCTCGAGGGCTGGGCGGATCATTTCCGGTGTCCTGCCGGCAAAACTGCCGCAAAGCCTCCTCGGCCGTAGCATCGGCTGAGTCGATCACCCGCATGCCGGCGGGGACGGCGCGCTCGATCAGCGGGCGCAGCAGCGGGTAGTGGGTGCAGCCCAGCACCAGCGTGTCAGGGTTCATGCCCTGGGCGGCGGCCTCGGCGCTCAGCTCATCCAGGTAGATGCGGATGACCTGCGCGGTTACCGCCACCTGCGGTGGGGCAGACGCGGCTTGCGCCGCAGAGGCTCCAGTGAAATTCACGGCATCGGTCCATCCCTCTTCGACCAGCGGCACCAGCAGCGGACAGGCTTTTTCGAGGGCGCGCAGTCCTCGGGCGCGGCAGGCGGCGGCGTAGGCGTGGCTCTCGACGGTGGCGGCGGTGGCGATGACCAGCACGTCGCCGGTGCGCGAGGCGGCGCGGGCAGCATCCGCCCCCGGCTCGATGACGCCCAGAACCGGGACGGGCACGGCATCCTGGATGGCGTCCAGGGCCAGCGCGCTGGCGGTGTTGCAGGCGATGACCAGGAACTCCGCTCCCTGCTCGCGGACCAGAAATTGCGCGCTCTGGGCGGCGTAGCGGGCGATGGTGCGGCGGGACTTGGAGCCGTAGGGAAGCCGGGCCGTATCGCCCAGGAAGCAGAAGCGCGCCCGCGGCAGCCGGGCCATGAGCGCGCGCAGCACGGTGAGCCCGCCGAAGCCGGAATCGAAAACGCCGATGGTGGGGGGGGCGGCTGCCGAGTTGCTGCCAAGGTCGGCTGCTGAGTTGCTTTCGGGGTGGTTCACGGTTGCGGTCCCTCCGTCTGTGCGGCGTCGTCGGTGAGATAGGTGCGGGTCAAGTCCATGTGGCCTGCCAGGGTCGGGCGCGGCTGGCCGTCCACCAGGAAGCGCACCTGGGCGATGCGGGGCAGGTTGGCGTGCAGGGTGTCGCAGATGGAGAGCAGGGTGAGCATTTCAGTCTCGATTCCCGAGGGGTGGTTGTTGGCAAAGCCGCCGGAGAGGTTGACGACCGCCAGCTGCGGCCCGGTCTGCTCGTCGTCCGCCGATGGAGAGCCGGGAACGACGGCGGCGCTGGAGGCGGCTCCGCCCGAGCCAGATGCGCTGAAGCCGGTTCCTCCCGAATCTTTCCCCCCGCCCATGGAGGTTCCCGCTCCCGGCGCCAGGGATTTTGGCTGGTTATTGGCTGAAACAAAGCCTCCGAAAGCAGGCGCGGGGAGCAAAAAAACCTGAAGAACCGAGCCTGCGCCGCCGGAAACCGGATGCGTGGCATCGGGGGCGGCGTAAAGGTCCAGCAGACTGCCCAGCAAGGCTTGCGCACGGGCTTCGGGGTCGGCGGGCAGGGGAAGGGAGTGGGTTTGGGGCATCAGGGAGCCGTCGCTGTCGTTGGCCACCATCAGGGTCGCCTGTTCGGCGGGCGCCACTTCGGGCGCCTGGGTGGGCGCCGAGTCCTGGCCGGCGATCAGCCGCTCGTGGGCGCGCTCGCGCAACTGCCAGAGGATCGTTCCCATGGCCACCGAGGCCACCAGCAGCGCGCCGAAGAGAATCTTCTGGTAGCGGGGAATCACAGCGTATGGGCCTCCGCGCGATCCTCGACGAGGGCGGCGGCCACGGCGGCGGCCACCCGCGCCTGGTAGTCCTGGTCGTCCGGTCCGGCTGCAATTTTCTTGTCCGCGCCCAGCTCCGGCGCTATTTCGACGGCCACGGCGGGGCAGGTCAGGCTCTCCAGGCCGGGCAGCTCAATGCGGGCCAGCGTGACGTTCACCCCAGCCTGCAGCAGGGAGGAGTTCAGCACGCCCATCAGCGCCAGCGAGCGCGCGACCCAGCCGGCCTGCGCCGTTTTCCAGGCGGGAATGCGCACGGGCGAAGCCGCGGCGGCGCCCATGGGCAGGTTACTGTCGCCGGTCGCAGGGCTGGAGCCAGCGAGGAGGCGAAGAGGTGAATTCCCGAGCCGCTCTGGGTTGCGTGCAGGACCAGACAGGCCTGGGCGCGGGCGCGGTTGGCGACCGCGGCTCTTTTGTCCGGATCGACGGCGGCGTCGGATTCGCGGGTGGTGACGACCGAAATGCCGCGCGCCGCGAGCAGCGAGCGCAGCCGCACACTCAGCGCCAGGGTGACGTTCTTTTCAAGCTGCCCGTCGGCCAGCCGCGCCCCCGAGTCGCCGCCGCCGTGGGCCGCGTCGAGCACCACGACAAAGCGCGCCTGCGGAGCGGTTTGTAATTGCGGCGCGGCCGGGGCCGGGGGAGCCTGCTGCGCGACCGCCTGCATCCCCGCCAAAACGCCCGCCGCCAGAGCGGCCCACGCGCGCTCAGTCCAGCGCATAGATGGTCAAACCGCTGAGCAGCTTGGGAAAGAAGTCGGTGGATTTCTGCGGCATCACGTCGCCGGCGAAGGCCACTTCCTTCAGTTGCTCCATCGAAACGGGATTGGTGAGGAAGGCGACGTCGGCCTCGCCGCGGCGAACCTGATCGACGGCCTCGGCGGCGTTGCGCAGGTAGCGAATGTTGGTCTGCTCGCGCACTTTTTCTTCGTTCAGGCCCAGCAGCCGGTCGAGCACGATGGAGTGCAAGTGGCTCAGATCGAGCTGGCGCTGGCGCTCGGGCAGATGAGCCAGCACAGCCTTGACGGCGTCGGGCTTGGAGCGCAGCAGAAATGCTTCGCCGCGCGTGATGGCGACGAAGGCCGGTCCCTGCTGGCTGCCCAGAGTTGCGACATAGCCGGCCGCTTCGCCGGCGGGCAGCGCTTCGACCGTGAAAAACTCCTCTGCGGCGCGGGTGAAGGTGGCCGGATCGAAGTTCGCGAGGCTGTGCACGACGCGGTGCGTGGGCAGAATCACCAGCCCGTCGGAGTCCATGTTGACGAAGGTCATCATCACCGCGGCCTCCGGAAAGGCCGGCTGGGGCAACTGGCTGGTGCTCAATTCCGTTTTGGCGGGCGCGGCGGGCGCGTGCTCCCGTGCGTAGTTCAGCGCGGTCTCGTAGCGGTGATGGCCGTCGGCGATGATCAGCTTCTTGTCCGCCATGGTGGTGGTCAGCAGGCGGATGGCCGCCGGGTCGCTGACCCGCCAGACACGGTGCAGCACGCCGTACTCGTCGGTGACTTCAGCCTCGGCCGGTCCCGCGCCTTCGTAGAGAATCTTCTCGACGCTGCCGGCCGGGTCGGAGTAGAGCATGAAGATCTGGCCGAAGTGGGCGTGCGTGGCCTTGAGCAGGTTCAGCCGGTCGCCCTTGGGTTTCGAGAGCGTTTGTTCATGGCGATAGACCACCTTCTCGGCGTAGTCGTGCACCTTGCCGAGGGCGATGAAGCCGCGCCGCTCCTTGACCGTCTCCGTGCCGGGAACCGTGAAGCGCTGCGCATAGGCGAAGATGGCCGGAGCCTGCTCCTGCACCAGCACGCCCTGCTGCTGCCAGGTCTTCAGGTCGCGCGCCGCGCGGGTATAGACGCTCTCGCCGCCCTCGGCGTCGAACAGTTCCGGCTTGCCCAGGATGATGCGCACCAGGTTGTAGGGGCTGCGGTCGTAGTAGGCCTCCTGCATGGCAGGGGAGATCTTGTCGTAGGGCTGCGTGACCACGTCCTCCAGACGAACGGCGGAGGGATTGTAGCGCCAAGCGCGAAAAGGATAGATGTGGGCCATTTTGAAGGTCTTGCTCCCCGATTGGACGGCTGAATTTGCGCACCCAGGCCCCCTCTCATCCACCGTGGGAGCGATGTGCGCTTCCCTTCGATTGTATCGCAGCGGACAGTATGGCCCCTTGCGTCCGGTCCAGCGCCCGCGTGCCGGCAAGCAGGCGCAAGACACAACAAAATGCAGCGGGTTTCCGCCGTGTTCGCCGGCGTTCGATTCTCCGGGCAAAGGGCGCATAGGCCGGAATTCTCATCGCTGCTCTTGATCCGGCAAGAAAACAATGACATCCTCATCCCACCCCATCCCGCAAACAGCGCGGGAAAGGATGGGGCACCCTGACTGCGTTTTGTTGCCGAATCAGTGGGCGATTGCCGGCCGAAAAGCAGGCTCATCCCGGTGCCGAAGAGGGTGAATCCGCGCTCCCGCAGCGCAGGGTGCGGGCAATGAATCGCTGGCCATCCCCGGCTTCGATGGAAAAGCTGTCGCTTTCGCCCTTGACCACATCGAGCAGCAGATCGTCGTGGGCAAACAATTCTGCCTGGGCGACGCCGGTATAGAACGGCGCACCTTCGGCATCGCCGAGCAGCACATCCAGAGGCCCGAGGGGAAACTCGCCCTGTTTCAGGCAAATTGGCGCGGTGCCATCGCAGCAGCCGCCCGACAGATGGAACATGAGAGGTCCGTGCAGCTCCTGGAGTTGGCGTATCAGGGCGGCTGCCGATTCTGAAGTTGCGATATGGGCGGGCATGACAACCTCCTGGATGACGAAGGCCGCCGGGCTGGAGTCCGGCGGCCTTCCAGCATCGTTTTAGAAAAAGCCCAGCGCCTTGGGGCTATAGCTGACCAACAGGTTCTTGGTCTGTTGATAGTGGTCGAGGATCATCTTGTGGGTTTCGCGGCCAAAGCCCGATTGCTTGTAGCCGCCGAAGGCCGCGCCTGCCGGATATGCGTGATAGCAGTTGGTCCACACGCGGCCGGCCTGGATTTCGCGGCCCACGCGATAGGCCGTGGTGACGTCGCGCGTCCACACGCCCGCGCCCAGGCCGTAGGGCGTGTCGTTGCCGATGGCGATGGCGTCGTCCATGTCCTTGAACTTGGTGACCGACAGCACCGGACCAAAGATTTCTTCCTGGAAGACGCGCATCTTGTTGTGTCCCACGAAGACGGTCGGCTGCACGTAGTAACCCTTCTCAAGGCCGTCGCCCAAATGGGCCTGTTCGCCGCCCGTCCTGCATACGGCGCCTTCATCCTTGCCGATCTTGATGTAGTTGAGGATCTTTTCCAGCTGATCGTGCGAGGCTTGCGCGCCCATCTGGGTGGTGGGGTCGAGCGGATTGCCGACCTTGATTTTGGCCACGCGCGCCACCGCTCTCTCCATGAACTTGTCGAAGATCGACTCCTGAATCAGCGCGCGCGAGGGGCAGGTGCACACTTCGCCCTTGTTGAAGGCGAACAGCGCAAAGCCTTCGAGCGCCTTGTCAAAGAAATCATCGTCGTGGTCCATGACATCGGCGAAGAAGATATTCGGGCTCTTGCCGCCCAGCTCCAGCGTCTGCGGAATGATCGGCCCGGAGGCATACTGCATGATGAGCCGGCCGGTGGTGGTTTCGCCGGTGAAGGCGATCTTGGCGATGCGCGGGTTGGAGGCCAGCGCCTTGCCGATCTCGCCGCCCGGTCCGGTGACCACATTGAGCACGCCCGGAGGCAGGATGTCGGCCACCAGGCCCGCCATCATCAGCAGGCTGAGCGGGGTGTTCGAGGCCGGCTTGATGACCACGCAGTTGCCCGCTCCGATGGCCGGAGCCAGTTTCCAGGCCGCCATCAGCAGCGGGAAGTTCCAGGGGATGATCTGTCCGACGACTCCGAGCGGCTCCTTGAAGTGATAGGCGATGGTGTCGTTGTCCAGTTCGCCCAGCGCGCCCTCTTCGGCCCGCACGCAGGCGGCGAAGTAGCGGAAATGGTCAACGGTGAGAGGAACGTCGGCGTTGCGCGTCTCGCGAATCGGCTTGCCGTTGTCGAGGGTCTCGGCCAGCGCCAGAATCTCCAGGTTTTCTTCGAGCTTGTCGGCAATCTTCAGCAGAAACTCGGCGCGGGTCGCGGGCGAGGTGTGTCCCCAGGCGTACTTGGCCGCATGAGCGGAATCGAGAGCTTTCTCCACATCTTCCGGCGTCGATTTTGCGATCTCGGCCAGGGGTTCGCCGTTGATCGGGCTATAGTCGGTGAAATATTTTCCCTTGAGGGGTGCGGCCCAGTGCCCGCCAATGAAATTCTCATACTTCGAGTGGGCGCCACCCTTGCGAATGGTATCGAGGGCGTGTTGCACAGTGAACTCGGAAGCAGTTCCTGCTTTCAGCTTGGACATGACGATGATCTCCTTTCGCAGATCTCTGCGAAGATTCGGTTGAATCCGGCGTAAACACACCGAAGGCGCTCTGAAAGGGCGTCGTCGTTACAGGCTCTTCCGCGAAACCGGGGGAACAAACAAATCTGCCAGCGTCGCGAAATCATATTACTCCTTCATGGCGTCGCTTGTGGTCCGAAAATCCGATTGCCCAATTTGGACCAGAAAGCTCGTCCGGCGAGATGAAGCGGGCCCGGCGAGCAGCGAATAGCGTCGGCGGAAGACCCCGTCCTCTAAACCATTCCTGAAGATGCATTTGTGCCCCACTCTTTCCTCAGAGGCCAAAGTTCCGCTCATTTCGCCGGCCGTGGCAAGTGGCGTAAAATGAGGCTGAAGCTTGACGCGCCTCAAGGCTTGAGCTGCTTGCCCTTGAAAAGCCAAACCGGTTCCTATGCGCCTTTGTAATCATGCAGTTCTCGCGCTTCTTCTTGCCGGGGTGGCGGCTGCCGCGCCCGCGCAGTCATTGCGGACGGCGCCGGCCCAAGACCCGGCTCCGATCCTGACTCCAATTCCGGCTCCAACGCAGATGCAGTCCCCGTCGCCGCTCACCGTGGATCGCGATCCGTTGCGTTCGCCGGAGGGCGAATCGCCTCTGCGCGGGAACCCATCGCCCCTGCTGCCGAAGGCGCCCGGGCAGGGCGAAGGCTACGTTCTGCGCACCGACGTGGACGAGGTGGTGCTCAACTGCACCGTGCTCCATGGCAACGAGTTGGCTCCCGGCCTGAAGAAGCAGGATTTCCAGGTCTTCGAGGACGGGGTTCCGCAAAAGATCATCAGCTTCCAGCACACCGACCTTCCCGTCTCCTTTGCGCTGGTGGTGGACAACTCCGGCTCCATGTCCAGCAAGCGCTCCGCGGTGAACGAGGCGGCTCTCGACCTGATCCAGGCCTCGAACCCCCAGGACGAGGCCTTCGTGGTCAACTTCAGCGACGAGGCCTTCCTCGACCAGGACTTCACCTCGGACGTGAGCAAGCTGCGCCGGGCGCTGGGGCAGATCGAGTCGCGCGGCGGAACGGCGCTGTACGATGCCGTGGCCGCCTCGGCCGATAAGCTGGTGGCCGACGGCAAGCACTCCAAGCAGGTGCTCATCCTCATCACCGACGGCGAGGACAACGACTCGACGCTCGATCTGGATCAGGCCGTGGCCCGGGTTCAGCAGCTCTCCGGCCCGGTCATCTACTCCATCGGATTGCTGTTCGGCGACGAAGACATGAGCCGCTCCGAGGTGAAGCAGGCGCGCAAGGCTCTGGAGAAGCTTTCCACCGAGACCGGCGGAGTGGCCTTTTTCCCCAAGAATCTCGGGCAGGTGGACGAGATTGCCGCCGAAGTGGCGCGAGACATTCGCAATCAGTACATGGTCGGCTACCACTCCACCAAGCCCACCAGCGAACCGGGCTTCCGCCACGTGGTGGTGACGGCCGAGGCCAGGGGCACGGGCAAGCTCACCGTGCGCACCCGCACCGGCTACTTTCCGTCCGTGCGCGTAGCGAAGCAGGCGGCTGCGGCGGAGCAGCGGTAGGGCGTCAGCGCGCGAGTTGGCGATTTTGCACTCATGGAGAGAGGTGGGTGCCCCCGGTCCCTAAAGGCGACGAACCGGGGGCATCCTCAATTTGATCACGCGCGGTGTGAGACCAGAGCCACCCGCCACGGGGCCACCATGTCGATTACACTGTCGAACTTCTTCGGTCTTCTTGGCGGGCTGCTGGTCTTGGCCTATCTGGCCAACCGGTTTGCGCACCGGACACGCGTGCCCGATGTGATGGTACTGCTGCTTTGCGGAATTGCGGTGGGGCCGGGGCTGCACTGGATCAACGCGGACAGCTTCCCCTCGGTCGCGAGCGGCGTGGGAACGCTGGCGCTGATTTTGATTCTGTTTGCGGCGGGCTTGGAGCTGGATTTGCGCCATGCACGCAAACAGTTCGCCGCTGGCATGGTGTTGGCGTTAGTGAGCTATGGCCTCACCATGGAAGGCGTGCATCTGTTCTGCATGAGCGTGCTGCATATGAACCGCATGGCGTCCTTGCTGGCGGGCGCCTCGCTGGCCTGCATGAGCGGATCGATTGTGCTGCCCATTCTGGAGCAGGTGAAACTGAGGCCTGAGCTGAAAACGACGCTGGTGATCGAAGCGGCTTTCGGAGACGGGCTCGGCGCGATGGTGGTGGGGGTTCTGGTGAGTCTGATTGGCGGCGGAGTGACCAATCAGACGAGCGGCGGCGCGATCCTGGGCGGCATGGTCTTTCAGTTTCTGCTCAGCTTTTTAATGGCGTTTGCCTTTGGGGTCGTGGCCGGGTTTCTGTGGGCGCGCTTGCTGCCGAGGATATCGAACAAGAAATTTTGGCAGGTGTTGACCTTTGGCGCGGTGCTGATTCTGTATTCAGGCACTCATGCGCTGGGAGGCAGCGACCTGTTCGCGGTGATGGTATTCGGCGCCACGCTGGCGAACCTGCTGGGGCCTGAGAGCATTTGGAGCCAGATTGAAGCGGAATTCAGTCCGACCGACGAGGGCAGCCAGATGCACTCATTCCACTCAGAACTGGCATTCCTGGTGCGGAACTTCTTCTTTGTACTGCTGGGAGCGATGATCCAGTTTCGCGGATTGAAGGAGCAGTTACTGCCGAGTCTGGGATTTCTGCTGGTGATTCTGGTGGCGCGATTTGTGTCCGTCCAGGCAAGCCGCGCGGTGTGGCGCGGGCTGAGTTGGCGGGAGCAGGAACTGGCCACGATGCTGATTCCGCGCGGACTGATTACGGCTGTGCTGGCGCTGGAGGCGATTCATGCCATGCCGGCGGACCTGATGTTCTTTCCATCGTTGACCTTTGCGCTGATTCTGCTGACGAATGGAATAGGGCTCGCGGCAACGGTGCGGGCGAAAGGGATCGAGGCGTGAGTTGTCTCTCAGCCTCCGGCTTCCGGCGGGTTCCCAATCGTCCTGCCGCTCACCGTATCGCGCCGGTTGTTGGGTGATCCCTCCCTGCCGCGATAAGCTAGGGATAATCAGGAGACCAAGAGCGAACCATGAGCGTTCCCACCTACAAATACTCGACCCTTGCCGTTCATGCCGGGCAATACCCTGACCCGCTGACGGGCGCCGTGAATGTGCCCGTTTACCTTTCCTCGACCTTTGAGCTGACCGGCATCGGCACGGACCGGGGCTGGGACTACTCGCGCGCCGGAAACCCCACGCGCGACCGGCTGGAAGAGGCGCTGGCGGCGCTCGAAGGCGGCACGAGCGGCCACGCCTTTACCAGCGGCATGGCGGCCATCTCCGCGCTGGTGGCCATGCTGCGCGCGGGCGACCACCTGATCTGCTCGCAGGATGTGTACGCCGGCACGGTGCGGCTGTTCAACCAGATTGTCGCCGGCTACGGCATCGAGATCGAGTACGTGGACACGAGCAACCTCGAAGCGGTCGAAGCGGCCATCCGGCCCACGACCAAGCTGATTCACATTGAGACGCCCACGCAATCCGCTGATGGTGCTCACCGACATTGCCGCGGTCAGCGAGATTGCGCACGCCCGCGGCGTCGAGGTCAGCGTGGACAACACCTTCATGTCGCCGGTGCTGCAGAGCCCGCTGGCGCTGGGCGCGGACATCGTGATGCACTCGACCACCAAGTATCTCAACGGCCACTCGGACGGGCTGGGCGGCGCGCTGATCGGCTCGAAGCCGGAGCACAAGGAGCGGTTTCTGCTGGTGCAGAAGGCCGCCGGCGGGGTTATGTCGCCCTTTGAGTGCTTCCTGGTGCTGCGCGGCATCAAGACGCTGCCGCTGCGCATGAAGCAGCACGAGGAGAACGGCCGCGCGGTGGCGGAGTTCCTCTCCACGCATCCCAAGGTGAGCAGGCTGGCCTATCCGGGGCTGAAGAGCCATCCGCAGTACGAGCTGGCCGTGAAGCAGCAGAAGGGCTTCGGCTCGATGATGAGCTTCGAGCTGGAGTCGCGCGAGGCCGCGGGGCGGTTCCTGGCGGCGATCAAGATTTTCCTCAGCGCCGAGTCGCTGGGCGGGGTCGAGTCGCTGGCCTCGCACTCGGCGACGACCACGCACGCCTCGGTGAGCGAAGAGGTGCGCGCTTCGATGGGCATCACGCAGGGGCGCATCCGGCTCTCGGTCGGCATCGAGGACAAGGAAGACCTGATCGCCGACCTGGAGCAGGCGCTGGCGGCGGTTTAAGAGGGCTCATGTCTGAATCCATGCTTCTGCTCGGCATCGACACCTGCGGCCCCACGGGCACGGTGGCGCTGGGGCGGCTCTCCGAGGGCGTAGTCGAGATTCTGGGAGAGATCGAGCTCGAAGGGCGCAGCTTTTCGTCCACGCTGGTGGCCGCCGTCGGCGAGCTGCTGGCGCAGGGCGGGGTCTCGCTGCGCGCTGTGGGCGCCATGGTGGCCGTGAATGGGCCGGGCAGCTTTACCGGCGTGCGCGTGGGGCTGGCCGCGGTGAAGGGACTCGCCGAGGCGTCGGGGATTCCGGTGGTCGCGGTTTCGCGGCTGGAAGTGCTGGCCGCTAAAGCCGGGGTGGGGGCGGCGGCTCTCGATGCGCATCGCCATGAGGTTTTTTTGCGACTGGGCGCGGCGCGGGACAAAGCGGCTTGGGGCTCAGACGCCCCCCACAGGCAGGCAGACGGGCGGGCAAGGGAGCTGCTGGCCGGCGCCGAGGAACTGGCGGCTATTGAGCCCGCGCCGCCGCGGGTTGCCCTCTGCGACGATGCCGCGGCAGAGTTGCTGGGCGTGGCGTGGCCGGCGGTGGAGCTGATCCGCACCTCCGCGCCCTCGGCCGCCGACGCGCTGCGGTTGTGCGCGCCGCGGGTGGCGGCTGGGGAGTTCGTGGACCTGGCGCTCGTGGACGGCCACTATCTGCGCCGCAGCGATGCGGAGATCTTCGGCGCGAAGATCCTCGGCTCGCCGGCTGCCGCTCTGCCGGGAGAACCGTGATCCCCCCTGGCGAAGCTGTCCGCGTGCGCCCCATGACGCCGGCGGACCTGGATCGGGTGCTGGAGATTGCCGCCAGCCTGAAGGAGGCGCCTCACTGGCCCCGCTCGGTCTATCTGGCCGCCCTCGATCGCCAGGCGGCGCCGCGGCGCATTGCGCTGGTGGCCGAGCATTCCGCAGGCGTCCTGGCGGGCTTTGCCGTGGCCAGCCTGCTGCCGCCAGAGGCCGAGTTGGAGAGTATCGCGGTCGCCCCAGAGCTCCAGCGCCGGGGGCTGGGCCTGGAGCTTTTTCGCGGGCTGCTGGACGCGTTTCGTTCCGCCGGGATCACCGATGTGCTGCTCGATGTGCGGGCTTCGAACCTACCGGCTCTGGGACTCTACCGGGTGCTGGGCTTTGCGGACGCCGGACGGCGGATCCGTTACTACCATGATCCTGTTGAAGATGCGATTCTGCTGCGCCTCGGGCTCTGAAGGGGCTTCGTGGCCGCATCCGGACGGGCTGATCGATCTTCCGGATGCTGCTACGTCCGAGGAAGAGGCTGCGATGGCCGTCCTTCAAGACGGTTTCAGGACAGAATTCCACAGCACGGGTTACTTTCAGTTCTTTTTCCGCTTGCCGTTTGCGCTGTCGCGGCGATATATGTAAATGTTTGGTAACAGAATCGAGGTGCTGGATGGATGAAATAAAGAATTCCACGCTGAGCGAAGAAATCAATCGCCTGCAGGCAGAACATCATCGCTACGCTCAGCGGCTGGAAGAATTACGCCAGAAGCCCTATCTCTCCGCCGAGGAACAGATCGAGGAAGTCGAGCTGAAAAAGCTCAAGCTTCACACCAAGGATCTGATCTTCGCCTTGGAACGCAGATCGCCGGCGGTTGCTTGAGCGGAAAGAACTTGGGTTGACGCAGGCGATGGACTCGCAAGCGCGCCCGGCGTGACTGCCGGGTCAGGTTCGTGTCCTCGAATTCATGCTCATCCGGCCCGCCCGAGCGGCAGGGAAGTGGAATCACCGTATAATCGTTGGGACGATGGTTCGAGACGGTTACATCTACGGTGTGAGCTTCCTGACGGTGGCGGTTGGGCTGGTGTGGGCCACCGGCCACTGGGCATGGGGTATCTTTCCCGTGCTCCTGGCTGCGTTTTTTCTCTGGTTTTTTCGCGATCCTGAGCGGACGGTGCCTATGGAGCCGGGCCTGATTGTCTCTCCCGGAGATGGGCTGGTGACCGAGGCGGCGGTGCTCGCCACCCCCGACGGTCCGCGGCAGCGGATCAGCATCTTCCTCAGTGTTTTCAACGTGCATGTGAATCGCTCGCCCATCGCCGGCGTGCTGACCAGCGTGCGTTATCAGAAGGGCCAGTACCTGAATGCCATGAATCCGGCTTCGGCCGACCGCAACGAGCAGAGCATCGCGACGGTTCGCGGCGCGGATGGCGTGGAGA
>CAWBHO010000057.1:0-15026 GCA_963788415.1 uncultured Acidobacteriaceae bacterium
CGCTCGCCGCCCAGCAGGGTGACGTACCGACCCAGGCGCAGGTGGTCGCTGAGGTAAAACTCCACAAGCCCGCCGTTCTCGCTGGCCGGGGCGCTGGGCTCCGAAGTTGCGGAGCCGTCATTGACCTGGACGCCGAAAAGATCGTTCTCCGCCTGAAAAAATGAATAGAGCCCGGCCGAAAAGCTGTTCGGACCTCGATCCGCGCGCAGATCGGCCTGGGCTCCCGCGTAGTTCGACTTCTGATGCCAGGTAGTTGCCACCGGATCGTCGCTTGAGAGCGAATCGTAATCCGCCTGGTTGAAGTGATAGAAAGGCGCGACGGAGACGACAGCCTTGGACGAAAACGTGTGCACCCAGTTGGCGATCAGGAAGCTGTCACGCTCGGTCTGTGCGTCGCGCAGGCCATAGGAGACGTAATACGGGTTGCCTCCGGGCGGCGTTTCCTGCTCCCAGTCGTTGGGGTTCGGGTCGTAAGGAACGTCGAAGTGATCCTGGCGATACTGCGCATCCAGCCGCAGTTGATCCTTGGGCGTCAGGTTGCGGATCAGCGACAGAAAAACGCTTTGCGAGTTGGTCGCATCGTGATCGATGGACGCCACCGGCGTGGCCAGGCCGTAATTCGAGCGGGAGCCGTTCAGGCTCGCATACCAGGCAGTCTTGGCCGAGTGGTCGCCCAACGAGAGCTGCGTTTCGCCGCTGTATAAGTTGCCTCCCGAGAGCAGCAGTTCGCCTTCGCGGTTGCGCTCGAAGCCATTGCGGGGCAGCACGTTGAATACCCCATAGGTGCGGTCGCCCACATCCGAGGCGTAGCCGCCGCGCTGGGTTTCCAGGGCGTCGATGTCTTTGGGGTCGATCTGCGGACCCACGTTCGACGCGATCTTGGTGTTGGGAATCGATACCCCGTCGATCAGCCAACTGGTCTGGTGGCCGCCCCTCATGTGCAGCATATCGTGGGTCATGTACGCGCCGGGCACGTAGTCGGTGATCATCTCCATGCCCAGGGTGCGGCCCGCTCCGGGAGTCTGGTCGATCTCGGCGCGGGTGATGAGCGTGGCCGGAGTCACGGAATCGGGGTCGGAGACGGAGCCCTGCATCCCTTCGACGACGACGGACTGCGTGGCCGGGGCAATCGACAGCGCAAAATGCAACACCGGATTGGTGCCCGAGTCCAGCGTCAGCGTCCGCTCGGCCGTCTGAAAGCCGGCAGCCGCGATCGTGAGACGATACACCCCGATGGGCGCTTGGGGCAGTTCAAACTCGCCGTCGGCATCGGTCATGGCGCGCAGGGTGAAGGCGGAATCGCAGCCTGAAGCGTGACCTGGGCGCCAGGGAGCGGCCGGTGCATCGGATCGTGGACAACCCCATGCACGGTGGCGAAGACATTGGCCAGCGCGGGGATGGACACCGTCATCAGCAGAACCGCGATCAAGAAACTGTGCGGAGGACGAAAAGGGGAAAGAAAGCGCCGCATATGGAACTCATGGTACAAGAGAAGCCGCTGCGCGAGGCCCTGCGGCGCAAACTCGGCGCAGTCTTCAGGTATCATCGGGGTATCGTCAGGTTTCTGCCACCCCCGAGGGACATCCGCTTGTTCCTTCACAACCTGACCGGCCCCAAGCCGGTCTCCGCAAGGAGGAGTCGCCCTTGTCTGAAGTAAAGCTTCCCGCATCGCCCCAGCCGCTATCGGCCGAGGCCGCGCAGCTGTTGCACGCTGAGCCTTCCATCCGGCGTCCGCTGCGCATCGCTCTTTTCGGCTTTGGGACGGTGGGCAGTTCGGTGGCGCGGATTCTGGTCGAGTCCCGGCCCGAGACTCTGGAGTTGACTCACATCTTCAACCGGGGCGTGGCGCGCAAGCGTGTCGGCTGGGTTCCGGAGAGCGTGGTGTGGAGCGAGGACGCCGATGCTGTGCTGGCCGCGGATGTGGATGTGGTGGTGGAGCTGGTCGGCGGCCTCGATCCGGCCGGAAGCTGGGTTCGCCGGGCGCTCAGCGCAGGCAAGAGCGTGGTGACTGCCAACAAGAAGCTGATTGCCTTTCAAGGCGCGGAGCTGGAGCGGATGGCTGCGAACGGGTGCGGTCACTTGAAGTACGGCGCCGCGGTGGCGGGTGGAATTCCCGTCATTCCAGGCATCGAACAGGGGCTGGCCGGGGATCGCATCGAGCGCATTCAGGGCATTTTGAACGGAACCTGCAACTTTATCCTGAGCGGAATGCAGCAGGGCGCCGAATATGCCACCGTGCTGGCCGAAGCACAGGCTAAAGGCTACGCGGAAGCCGACCCCACCGAGGACGTGGGCGGCTTTGACGCGCGCTCCAAGCTGGCCATTCTGATGCGGCTGGCGCTGCATGTCGAGGTGAACCCGGAAGAGATTGTTCCCATGCCCATCACCGCCATCACCTCCGTGGACTTCAGCTATGCGCGCGACCTGGGCTGCACCATCCGGCAGATCGCGCGCAGCGAACGGGGCGAAGGTCAGGTGGCGGCCACGGTAGGGCCGATGCTGGTGGATCTGCGCTCGCCGCTAGCCTGGTCGCAGGGCACCGAGAATATGGTGATTCTGACCGGCCACTATGGCGGAGATGTGGTCTTTTCCGGCCACGGCGCCGGCGGCCACCCCACTGCGGTCGCCGTCATCAGCGACTTGGTGGCGCTGGCTCACGGATCGCGCCGGGTCGAAATCTCCTCGGCACGCGCAGAAGTGAGCGCCGAATTCGAGATTCCGCATTACATCCGCTTCCTGGTCGATGACCGGCCGGGCATTGTGGCCGATATTACCGGAGCGCTGGCCAAACAGCGCATCAACATCCGCGCCATCGTGCAGAAGCCCGGCTACCCCGCACACGCGCTGCCGTTTGTGGTCACCGTCGAGCCGTGCAAGTCCTCATCGCTCAAGCGCGCCCTGGAAAGCATTCGCGATAAGGATTACCTGCTGGAAAGGCCGCTGGACCTGCAAATGCTGGAGTAGCCGGCACGGGGGAGCAGAAAACAGCCGCTGGGAACTGGCTGCGCCCAGCTTGCGTAGAATCCCCTGGATCGTTCCCCTGTGGATCGTTCCCGCGGAGGCCACCCCCTTTGGTCCAAGCTCCTGCACCGATCTCCGTGCGAACGCCGTTCGCCGCCGCTCTCCGGCTTGCTGCCCTCTTTGCCACGCTCACCTTCCTCATCCACTTTGCCAGCTCGCTCTGGGGCAGCCATCTGGGCTACGGCTTCTTCCGCGACGAGCTTTATTTCCTGGTCTGCGGCCATCATCTGGCCTGGGGCTACGTGGATCAGCCTCCGATGGTCGCCTTGCAGGCGCGGCTGGCCGAGACGATCTTCGGGCTCATCCCCACCGGCATTCGTATCTTCAGCTTCGCGGCTGCGGGCGTCACCGTCGGCCTCACCGGATTGCTCGCCTGGCAGCTCGGCGGCCGCCGCACGCCACAGGCTCTGGCCATGACCGCCGTCCTCGCCGCTCCGGTCTTTCTGGTAGCGGCCAACTATCTTTCCATGAACTCCTTCGAGCCCTGTTTCTGGATGGGCGCTCTGTTGGCCATCCTGCGCCTGGCCGATGGCACGGCCAGCCTCCGCGCCTGGCTGATCTTTGGATTCCTGGCCGGCCTGGGCATCGAGAACAAGGACTCCACTGTCTTTTTCCTGGCCGCGCTCCTGGTGGGCCTGCTCTTCAGCCCGCAGCGCCGCATTCTCTTTTCGCGTTGGTGCGCGGCCGGCGCAGCCGTGGTGGTGCTGATCGCTTTGCCCAACTTTCTCTGGCAGTGGACCCATCATTTTCCCACCTACGAGCTGCTCACCAACGTCGCCCACTCCGACAAGAACATCAAGCTGCCGCCGGGAGCATTCTTGCTGCAACAGGCGCAGATGCTGCTCATCTTCGCCGCCCCGCTGTGGATCGGCGGACTGGCCTGGCTGGCCTTCGCGCGCAAGGCTCGCCCCTGGCGCTTCGTGGCTTTCACCTATCTGGTGTTTCTGGTCGCGATGATGGCCCTGCACGCCAAGGACTACTATCTTGCGCCCATCTATCCGGTTCTGTTCGCCGCCGGAGCCGTGGCGTTCGGCCAACTCACCCGCCGTAGTTGGCCACCCATCGCTTATTCCGCGCTCCTGGCCGCGCTGCTGTGCGGCGTTACCGCGCCGATTATGCTGACGATCCTTCCGCCCGGCGAGTACGTCGCATACGCGGACCATTTCGGCGTTCGCAACAAAGCCAAAACCGAAAAGTTCACGCAGCCCTCTGCCGCAGTATCTCTCCGACCGCTTCGGATGGCCGCAGATGGTTGCGGGATTTGCCGCGCGCTATAACGCCCTGCCGCCCGCCATCCGCGCCCACACCGCCATCTTCTGCGGAAACTACGGCGAGGCCAGCGCAGTCAACATTCTTGGGCAAAAATACGGCCTGCCCACAGCCATCAGCGGCCACCAGAACTACTTCTACTGGGGCTGGAACGGCTACAGCGGCGAATCCGTTCTCACCCTCGGCGACGACCCCAAGGATTACCTGGAAGATTATGAACAGGTCGTCGATCTGGGCACCTTTGACGCGCCCTGGATCATGGACTTCGAGCACAAACACTACCTATGGCTGCGGCACCGCAAGCGCCCCTACGCCGCCGACTGGCCGCAGTTCAAGTACTGGTACTGAACCAGCCTCGCCCACGCGCCGGCCTCTCCCCGCTCCCACGCGCCGTTCTTCAAACCTTCACGTGCAAAACCGCGCCCCTTGGGAGAGAATAGAGTTGGAAGAATATCGAAAAGGATCGAGGAACTCTTGACACGTACGCAGATTGAAACCCCCAAGTGGACCGCCCAGGAGTTCGAGCGTCAGGTTCTCGACTGCAACCCCAAGGTTGTGGTCTTTGATGGCGATGGGACGCTCTGGAGCAGCGACTCCGGCGTCGGCTTCATGGTCTGGTCGATCGAGCAAGGGCTGGTTTCCCGCTCGGCCGCCGATTGGATCGATACCCGCTACCGCGCTTACCTGGCCGGCAAGGTGAGCGAAGAGGCGATTTGCGGCGAAATGGTGCAGATTTACGCCGGGCTTCGTGAGCAGGAGTTGCGCGCTTCCGCGGCCCGCTATGTGCGCGAGTTCATCCAGCCCTGTGTTTTCAACGAGATGGCCTCTCTCGCGGCCAAATTGCTAAGCAACGGCGTGGAACTGTGGGCCGTCAGCTCCACCAATAAATGGGTCGTGACAGAGGATGTGCGCGCTTTCGGAATTCCCGAAGAGCGGGTACTGGCTGCCGAGGTGCTCGTGACCGATGGCCTGATTACCAGCGAAATCCTCGATGTACCGACCGGCCCCGGCAAGGCTGCCGCCCTGGCGCGCGTGGGGCTCACCCGTCCCGATGCGGTCTTCGGCAACTCCATCCACGACCTGGCCATGCTCGAAACCGCCCGCCACGCATTTCCGGTCAACCCCTCTGCGAAATTGATGGAGGCTGCGGCGGAAAAGGGATGGGGCTACTTCCAGCCTGAGACTATCAAAGACGCCGAAGAGGGTCTTGCCTGCAAATGATCCGGTTCCGGCTTCATGGAATCGAGCTTGTGATGCACCTCTTGAGCATTCCGCGGCCTATCCGGGGAAATCCTGACCGAACATATGTGACGTAGCTCACAGCCGACTGCGCCCACCATTCCTTACGTTCGCATTCATCCACCGGCGAGCTTGCCAGGGCGGGTTCACGCGGCAAGACAGCCGCGACGAACTCCCCGGCGCCACGGAGCCAGCGAGGTAGGCATGGGTCAGTCGATTTGGAATTCAATGCAGCAGAAGGGCTACAGCCGCAGAGATTTTCTCCAGTTCTGCGCCGCGGCCGCGACGATGGCCGGATTGGGTCAAACCGGCGTCGCACAGGTCGTATCGGCCTTCGAGAAAAAAGACAAACCGGCTGTCGTATGGCTGCACTTCCAAGAGTGCACCTGCTGCAGCGAGTCCTTTATCCGGGCATCGCACCCGATTGTGCTGGATGTGCTGCTGGACGTGCTGAACCTGAATTACACCGAGACTTTGATGGCGGCAGCCGGTTTCCAGGCGGAAAAGAGCCTGGCCGACACGATTGCGAACAATAAAGGCAAGTACATCGTGCTGGTGGAAGGCGCGGTTCCCAGGGAAAAGGACGGCGTCTACTGCATGATCGGCGGCAAAACGGCCGAATCGATTCTGCAAACAGTCTCGAAGGACGCGGCCGCGGTGATTGCCTGGGGCAGTTGCGCCTCGAACGGCTGCGTGCAGGCGGCCAAGCCGAATCCGACCGGGGCGACGCCGATCCATAAACTCGTGGACAAGCCGGTGATCAATGTGCCCGGCTGTCCGCCGATCGCCGACGTGATGATGGGCGTGGTCACGCACATGCTCGTGCTCGGTCAGGTTCCGGAGCTGGACTCGCAGGGCCGGCCAAAGGAATTCTATGGCCGCCGCGTGCACGACACCTGCTATCGCCGCCCCAACTACGACGCCGGTCTGTTCGTCGAGTCGTGGGACGACGACGGCGCGCGCAAGGGGTATTGCCTGTACAAGATGGGCTGTAAGGGGCCGGTGACGTACAACGCCTGCTCGGTGGTGAAGTGGAACGAAGGCACCAGTTATCCCATCCAGTCCGGCCACGGCTGCATCGGCTGCAGCGAGGAGGGCTTCTGGGACAACGGTCCGTTCTACAAGCATCTGTCGTCGTTCCCCGGCTTCGGCGTGGAGAGCACGGCCGATACGGTGGGCACGGTGGTGGGAGTGGCTACGCTGGCCGGCGTTGCGGCGCACGCGGTGGTGACCAACATTCGCAAACGGAGCGTGATTGCGGAAGTTCACGCCGAAGACCACGAAGACAAGAAGGAGTCGTAAGCGCCCATGACACGCGTAGTCGTCGATCCGATCACCCGCATTGAAGGCCACCTGCGCATCGAGGCGGTGGTAGAAAATGGCGTCATCACCGACGCATACAGCGCAGGCACCATGGTGCGCGGCCTGGAGAAGATTCTCATCGGCCGCGATCCGCGCGACGCCTGGGCCATCACCGAGCGCGTCTGCGGCGTCTGCACCACGGTGCACGCGCTGACCAGCGTGCGCGCCGTCGAAAGCGCTCTGGGCATCACCATTCCACCCACCGCCGAGCTGATTCGCGACATCATGATGACCACGCAATACGTGCAGGATCACGTGGTCCACTTCTATCACCTGCATGCGCTCGATTGGGTGGACATTGTCAACGCGCTCAAGGCCGATCCAAAGAAGGCATCGGAGCTGGCGCAGTCGTTCTCGCAGTGGGACAAGAATACCCCGGCGTATTTTTCGCAGGTGCAGGACAAGATCAAGGCCTTCGCCGCCAACGGGCTGGGGATCTTCGCCAACGGCTATTGGGGCCACCCGGCTTACAAGCTGCCGCCGGAGGTGAACCTGATCGCGGTGGCGCACTACCTGGACGCGCTCGAGTGGCAGAAGGAAGTCGTCAAGATTCACACTGTCTTCGGCGGCAAGAATCCGCACCCCAATTACCTGGTGGGCGGCGTTCCCTGCTCCATCGACATGAACGAAGTGGCGGCCATCAACTCAGAGCGGCTGAATCTGGTCTCGCAGCTCATCAGCCAGGCCGATGAATTCATCAACCAGGTATACATTCCCGACCTGATGGCCGTGGCCTCGTTCTACAAGGACTGGGCAAACTACGGCGGCGGATTGACCAACTATCTCAGCTATGGCGAGTTTCCCACCAAGGGCTACGGCCAGCCGGAGTCCTTCCGCTATGCGCGCGGCGTGGTGCTCAATCGCGACCTGAGCACGGTGCATCCGGTGAACGCGCGCAACACCGAGGAGATCAAGGAATACATCGCGCACTCCTGGTACAGCTACGACGGCGGAGACAAGGTGGGGCTGCACCCGTGGGCAGGCGAGACCAACCTCAACTACACCGGCCCCCAGCCGCCCTTCGAGACGCTGGCGGGTTACGAGAAGTATTCGTTCCTGAAGACGCCGCGCTGGAAGGAGCAGCCGATGGAGGTGGGTCCGCTGGCGCGCCTGGTGGTCTCTTATGCGGCCGGACGCACGGACGTGCAGGAACTGGTAAAGGAGACGCTGGGCAAGCTGAACGTGCCGGTGAGCGCGCTGTTCTCCACGCTGGGCCGCACCGCGGCGCGCGGGCTGGACGCGGCGCTGGCCATGATCTGGCTGAAGGATTACTTCGCCCAGTTGATGAACCAGGTGAAGATCAACGAAGTCTCCACCTTCAACGCCGAGCTATGGGAGCCGAAGACCTGGCCGAAAGACGCCGAAGGGGTGGGGCTGACGGAGGCTCCGCGCGGTTCACTTGCGCATTACATCAAAATCCACGACGGGGCGATCGAAAACTACCAACTGGTCGTGCCCACTACCTGGAACGGCTCGCCGCGCGACGCCAAGGGGCAGCGTTCGTCCTTTGAACAGGCGCTGATCGGCACGCCGGTGGCCAAGATCGACGAACCCGTCGAGATACTGCGCACCATTCATTCCTTTGACCCGTGCCTGGCCTGCGCCGTGCATCTGTACGATCCGCAGGGACGGCACCTAGCCCAGGTTTCCTGCGAGTGACGGCTATGAGCAATCCAAACTCCGCTGCGGGCGTGGCCGCAGGCAATGGGTTTTCGACCAATGGCGACCAGCCGGTCGAGTACCGCCGCGTCTATGTGTGGGAACTGCCGGTGCGCGTCTACCATTGGATCAACGCGGTGGCCCTGGTGGCACTGTGCGTCACCGGCTACATGATCGGAGCGCCGATCCACTTGTTCTCCGCCGCCGAGGCTTACCAGCAGTACTGGTTCGGCTGGGTGCGCTTCATCCACTTCACGGCCGCCTTCGTTTACGTCTTCAACTTCATGGCGCGCCTTTACTGGGGTTTTGTGGGCAACAAATACGCCAAATGGAGCGCCTTCTTTCCGCTGAAGCCTTCGCAGCGGCAGGAGATCGTCGATGTCGTCAAGGCGGACGTGCTGGAAGTCAAAATGCACGGGCCCATCTCGACCGGGCACAACGCGCTGGCCGGCATGATCTATTTCTTCACTTTTCTGGCCTTTCTGGCCCAGACCATCACCGGCTTCGCGCTCTACTCCAGCATGAGCAACTCCTGGCTGCCGCGCATGTTCGTCTGGGTGGTGCCGCTGCTGGGCGGCGAATTCGCCGTGCGCTTCTGGCACCATCTGTTCCTGTGGTTCTTCGTCACCTTTGTTATCGTTCACGTCTACCTTGCCTTCTATCATGACTACATCGAGGGCCGCGGCACGGTATCCTCGATCATCGGCGGGTGGAAGTTCGACCGGGTGGAGAAGGGTGACAAATAACGCGCAGGCGGCGAATAGGAAAACGACACTGGTGCTGGGGCTGGGCAACGTCCTGATGGGCGATGAAGGCGTCGGCGTGGCTGTCGTGCGGGCTCTCGAACAGCACTCGTTGCCTGAATGGGTGGAGTGCCTGGACGGCGGCACGGGCGGATTCGTTCTGCTTGAGCCGATCGAGAGCGCCGGCCGCGTCATCCTCGTGGACGCAGCGGCCGACGGCAACCAACCCGGTACCGTCACCCGCACCACGCCGCGTTTCTCGCGCGATTATCCTCCCACGCTCACCGCGCACGACGTGGGCGTCAAAGACCTGCTCGATGTCTTCTATATGCGGGGCGGCGGACCGGATGTCGTGCTCTACGCCATCGCCATCGACCCGCGGCAGCCGATCAGGATGGAACTGTCACCGCTGATCGCCCAGGCCGCCGAAGAAGCCGTGCAAAAAATCCTGGCGGAGCTGGAATCCAACCCCGCCGCCTGATTACTTTGCCCGCGCGTTGAGTTTCGCAATCACCTGCTTCAGCGCTTCGAGCTTTTGCCCGGCCTGGGCCAGCTTGCCCGCGGCCGTCAACTGCTGATAATCGTCAAAGTCCTTGCTGGCTTCTACGATCAATGCATTCAGATCCTGCTTGGCCGGACGTGTGTTGGAAGCTGAAGTTTGCGTCGCGGTCGTTTCCGTGGCTGCTGCCGTGGTTTCCGTCGCGCTCAACGACGAAGTACCTTCGCCGAACAAAGCCGTGAGCGCTGCCTGGAATGTGGGCGCGTAGGCGAGCCGGTCCTGAAGAGCCAGCACCACCAGGCGCAACTCCGGCATGGGGCTGCGATTGGCCTGCAGGTAGATCGGCTCGGCATACAACAGCGCCTTGCCGGAGGGAATCACCAGCAGCGCGCCGCGCAGAACGTGCGAGCCCTGCTGATTCCACAACGTCAACTGGCCGGAGATCTGAGCATTCTGGTCGATGCGCGCCTCGATCTGCAGCGGCCCGTCCACCAGCTTGGTTTTGGGAAAGTCGTAGACGATCGCCTTGCCATAGTTCGCGCCGTCGCTGCGGCCGGCAATCCAGCCGATCAGATTGTTGCGATTGGCCGGCGTGAAAGGCAGTATCTCCACAAACTCGACGTCGGCTTCGCCCGGCAGCTTCATCAGTACAAAGTTCGGCTCCATCTCCTGCGCGGCCTGCTCCCCGTTGGCGTCCGTTCCCACTTCCGTGGCGACGTTCCACAAATCTTCCCGGTTATAGAAGACTTCGGGGTTGGTCATGTGATAGAGGCCGTAAACTTCGGCCTGTAACTTGAGCAGCAGTTCCGGGTAGCGCACGTGCTTGCGCAGCCCGGCCGGCATGGCGGACGCATCCTTGAAAAGGTTGGGAAAGATGCGCCGATAGGCCGCGAGAATCGGGTCCTGATTGTCGAAGACATAAAACGTCGTGGTGCCGTCGTAGGCGTCGACGACCGCCTTGACGCTGTTGCGCATATAGTTGACCGGCTGGCCGTTCGACCAAGTACTGCGTCGAGTAGGGATAGCTGTCGGATTGCGTGAACGCATCGAAGATCCATGAGAGCCGCCCATCGTCGCCGAGCACGATATACGGATCCTGATCGAAGGTGAGGAATGGCGCCAGGGCCGCAACACGCGTGCGCACGTTGCGCCGCATCAGCAGCAGGCTCTGCGCGTTCACATCGTCGCTGAAGGGCAGCTTGGTCAGGTCGCCGCGGTCGAAAGCGATCAGCGCGCGGCGCAGGAATCCGCCCAGCGCGATGCCGCGATTGCCCTCGTAGGAGGTGAAGTTGTTGGTGTCGCCCTGCGGGTAGTTGAACTCCTGCTGATGGGTCTTCACATACACATCGTGAGGTCATCTCGCCAAAGTAAATCTCCGGCCGCGTGACATTGAGTCCCTGTACCGTGCTTTGCACCGGCATATTGCTGAGCAGCAGGTCGGGCAGCCCCTCCGGCGTAAATTCGTTCACCGGATTCATGGTGATGCCGTAGCCGTGCGTGTAAATCAGCTTGTCGTTGATCCAGTTGCGGCTGCTCTCGGGGAGCTTGTCCTGATTCAATTCGCGCGCGGCCAGCATCACCTCGCGCATCGAGCCGTTGATGGTATAGCGGTCGATGTCGATGTCGGGAAAATCGTAATAGGTGCGAATCTCCTGAATCTGGCGCAGCGCATCCTGCAGCGCATGCCAGTCCCACAGGCGGATATTCTGGAGCGTGGCCTGATTGTTGGGCGCGGTCGGCTGCATCCACCGTCGTCTCGGCGGGAAACTCGTGCCGCTCGAAGCTGTCCAGTCCGTAAGCCTGCCGGGTCATCTCGATGTTATGAGCGATGTAGGGCCGCTCGCGATCCAGTTGATTGGGTTTGACCAGGAAGCTCGACACATACCAGCTCACCAGTCCGACCGCGAGATAGCAGATCACGGCCGGTGCGACAGCCACCGCCAGCCAGCGTCCGCGGGGCGCGAAGACACTGCTTGCGGCGGCGGCCAGGGCTCCAGCCACCAGCGCCGCGCAGACAATCAGCAAGCCGGCAAGCGAGACATGCGCATCGGTGTAGGTAAGGCCGTCGAAGACCGTATGGTGGCCGAAGAGCAGCTCGAAGCGGCTCAGATAAACGCGCAACGCAACGACCAGCAACAGAGACGCAACCGAAATGGAGAGGCCGCGCCAGGGAAGGAGCGCCGGGCCGCCGGGCCTCTGCGCAAGTGCGCGCGAACCGCCGGCGACAAGCAGAAACAGGGCCGCAATTCCGCATGCGATCACGCATAACATCGTCAGCCAGCCAGCCATCAGTTGCCACGCAGGCAGGGTGAACAGGTAAAAGTTGATGGAACGGCCGAAGATCGGATCGGTCACCCCGCCAGCGGCCTGCGGCGCATACCACCAGAGCGCGAACGTCTGCCAAGTCCCGGCCATAGCGCTGCCGGTGAGCACGGCGACGAGCAGCGAACCGCCGACGGAAACCACGCGCAGCACGGGCTTGAGCGACACATTGATCTGTTGGCCAACGACAAAAAGGGTGTGCTCGGTGGGCAAATCATCGATGTGGGCCCGTTGGAAAAGCGAAAATGCCCCATACAAGACAAGAAATGTGACCACGGCGAAGGCCGCGAAGACGGCCCATTCGATGCCCCGGGCCCTCCAGAATACTTCTTCGTAACCGAGCGACCTGAACCACAGCAGGTCAACCCAGTAAAAAACCGCCGTGCTGAAGCTGAAGACAAAAACCGCAACGATGGCAATGAGAACAAGCAGTCCGTGGCGTTTTCGCGGGGGCTGCTGCGTTAACCTGGGCCAATCAATCGTATCGGGCAACTCTGTGCACCATTCCTTCCGTTGCTGCGCATGCCGCTTTTCAGAAAGCCATGAGCGCTGAAGGCGTCCAGCCGCCATCCTGGCCGCACCGCGGGCTCTCCGATTGCTTCCACTCCACTTTAAACTTCTTCACGCCCGCCTGCTTGCCGCCTCCTCATACACCGCGGCGTATGCGCGCGCCGGCTTCCGCCAGCCATAATCGCGCGCCATGCCATTGAGCATCAGTTTCCTCCAGCCTTGCTTGTTCTCGAAGGCGCCGAGCGCGCGGTCGATGGCCCCGAGCAGCGCGCCGGCGCTCAGGCCGCTGAACTTGAAACCGGTGCCAGCGCCCTCGTCCGCGTTCCATTCGTCGATCGTGTCGTCCAGCCCGCCGGTCGCGCGCACCACAGGCACGGTGCCGTACTTGAGCGAATAAATCTGGTTCAGCCCGCAGGGTTCGTAGAGCGAGGGCAGGAGGAAAATGTCGGCCCCGGCCTCGATCTTGTGGGCTAGCCGTTTGTCGTAGCCGATGCGCACGGCCACGTTCGATTGATTCGAGAACGCCCAATCGCGAAAGAAATTTTCGTGAGCCGGCGCGCCCGAACCCAACGCGACCACGGCCACATTCCGCTCCGATAACTCGCCGGCAATCTGCTGCAACAGATCGAAGCCCTTCTGGGCAACAAACCGCGAGACAATGCCGATCACCGGCGTGCCGGCCTCGACCTCATCAAGCCCCAGGAGCTTGAGCAGGTCGGCGCGGCAGGCGTTCTTGCCGGTCAGATCTTCGGGACTGTAGGGAGCCGCGAGATTCGCGTCCGTGGCCGGATTCCATCGCCGGTAATCGACCCCGTTCAGGATGCCGCGCAGCTCGGAGGCGCGCCCGCCGAGCACCCCCGCCAGCCCTTCTCCGAACTCCGGCGTCTGGATTTCCTCAGCGTATTTACGGCTCACCGTGGTCAGCAGATCGGAGTAGACCAGACCGCCCTTGAGGAAGTTGAAGGTGTCAAACTGCTCCACCTTGTCCATAGTGAATATCTCCCAGGGAAATAGCAGCCGTTCCGTGGTGACGGGAGGAAACCAGCCCTGGTAGCCGGCGTTGTGGATGGTGAGCACCACCGGCGCCCGGCCCAGCAGCGGATCGGATGCGTAAACCGTGCGCAGATAGACCGGAATCAGCGCCGCCTGCCAGTCGTGCACGTGAAAGACCTCGGGCACGCCCAACTGCTTGGTTGCTTCGAGCACGGCGCGGCAGAAGAGCGCAAAACGCTCGGCGTTGTCCGGGTAGTCCTGGCCCGCTTCGCCATACAAACCTAGCCGGTCAAACAGCTCCGGGCAGTCGACAAAGTAGACTTGCACCCCGCCCCGCTTGCCTCCATCCACAATGCCCGCGAAACGATTGTAGAACTGGAAGGGGATGGTGATGGAGCGGATCGCGTAGGCTAGTTCGCCCTCGATCTGACGCCGCGCGCCCGCGTAAAGCGGCAGGTAGATCGTGACCTGGTGGCCCAGTTTGACCAGCTCCGGCCCCAGCGCGGCCACGACATCGGCCAGCCCGCCCGTCTTGGCGAATGGAACGCACTCCGAGGTAGCAAAGACAACGTGCATGAAGGAAATTTCCCTGGCCGGCAAGTCAAGAATCCGCCGGACCCGGGCGACTTGCACAACCAAAGAGCAAGTCTACTACCCGCCTCTCCTCGGTCTGCGGTTCGCCCTGTGAACGCTCACCGCTCTGCGGCCGACGCAGCTTTTTGCGGCGCGCCTGGGAGCCATCCGCGCTGGTGCAAAGTGCTCAACTGGCGGCGGAGAACCTCGGCCTGGCGTTCGAGCCTTCCAAGCTGGCGTTCGCCCGGATGGTCCTCGGAATCCCGCTGCGGCAACTCGCCCGCGTCCGCTTCGGGCCACGGCGCGGTTGCGGATTCAGCCTCGGCTCCGGTCTGCGCTTCGAGCCACGCCAGGCGCCGGTCCAGCAGCGCCAGCCGGCTTTGCACCGCGCTCGACTGCTTCCAAGCCCGCTCGCCGTCGAGCGCCGTCAGCGTGGTGACCGACTGGGCGAAGCGGCGCAGGTAGGTGACGAAGGCGGTCACGAACTGGGCGAAAGGCAGACGCCGGGGCCAGCTCTCAGCCAGCAGTCGCTCCAGGGACTCCTCGGTATCGTTGTGAGCCAGCCCGGTGGCGCGGCGAGCGCTGGCCAACAGGCGGGAGGAGCGCGCGCCGCTCTTCCAGGCCTCGGCCAACTGGGCCAGGTAGCGGCGGTCAGCCCCCAGGCTGGCGCGCAAAAACCCCGGCGCCCGCTCCCGCTCATACGTGGGAAACAGAAACAGCATGGCCGCCACCGAGAGCAGCGCTCCGGCGATGGTGTTGCCCGTGCGCACCAGCGCCAGTTGCCAGTCTCCGGAGTAGGGCAGCAAGGCCAGCACAAAGGTCGGTGTGATGAAAAA
>CAWBHO010000058.1:0-4707 GCA_963788415.1 uncultured Acidobacteriaceae bacterium
GCGACTTGGGGCACGCAGAGGACGGAAGGCGCGCCCGCTCCGGCGGCAGCGTTCATCGCCTCGGTTTCGAAGGTGGCCAGCTTTGCGCTGCTGATCACGCTCAGCCAGAATTGGCTGATGGCGGGCTCGGCCTTTGAAGGCGCGAAGCTTCCGGCCGAGGCCTTCGCACAGCAGTTTTATCAGAGCTGGCCGAAGCTGGCGGTGATCTTGCTCCTGGTGTCGGCGGCCTCCATGGTGCTGGGCAATCTGGCCGCCCTGGCGCAGGTGAGCGTGCGCCGGCTGCTGGCCTATTCGGCCATCGCTCATGCCGGATACATCCTGCTGGGGATCGCCACCGTGCGCGCCTATGGGGGGCAGGGAAGCGCCCTGGCGTTCCAGGCTGCCGCCATCGGCCCCGCCATTCGCACGACCAACGCCGTGCTTTACTATGTGCTCACCTACGGACTGACGACTGTCGGCGCTTTCGGCGCGGTGGCCGTGGTGGAGCGGGCCACCGGCAGCGACCGGATGGACTCGTTCCTGGGACTGCACAAGCGCAATCCGGTGCTCGCCGGAGTCTTGCTGGTGATCTTCCTCTCGCTGGCGGGGATTCCGCCGCTGGTGGGCTTCTGGGCCAAGTTCAACCTCTTCGCCGCGGTGCTGGGGGTTTCTGCCGGGGTGGTCCCATTTGCCCTGGTGGCGCTGGCCGTGGCCATGAGCGCCGTCTCGCTTTATTACTACTTGCAGGTGCTCAAGCGGGTCTACGTGATGCCCATGGCGGACGGTACGCCGGAAAAGGCGGGGAAGATCCAGGCAGATCCGGTCACGATGGCCGTGCTGGTGCTGATTGCCGCGGCCGTTGTCGTGCTGGGCTGCTTCCCGGCCCTGCTGCAGGGCTGGATTGGGAGCTTTTCCCCGCTCCTCTAGAGAGACGTTCGGTCCAGGGCCAGCACGGAATCCACTTCGGAACGGCGAATGCCGGCCTCGGACAACACATCATCCCAGACTGTCGGCTTTCAGGACATACGTTACCTTGGTAATTATTTCAGGTAATGTTGCTTTTGAATTAAGCCTTTGCTAATATCTGTCGAGCTACTCAAAGACTTGAGACCTCCCAAGGAAAACTCCAAGGGGAGTCCCGGTTTTTCTCTGTATTGATTCGCTACACCGGTTCAAGTTCGGTTTAAATCGGGCGAACATGCTGCCGGGCGCCATACTTGAGCCAGGGATACGGCTGAAGACGGCAAGGAAAGGTGAAAGATGAAGAAGCTTGGAGTTTTCGCAATTCTGGCCATCGCCGCATTCTGTGCCGTGCTGTTCTTGAGCCCAGCAAACGCTTACGCGGATTCAGTGACTCTGACATCCGTCGGTTACGGTCCTCCTTCCGGAAGCGGAACGGGTGCAAGCAGTATGTACCCCTATACATTCACCGTGAATGGCGGGCCGTCCACTGTCGATCTGATGTGCCTCAACTACGAGAATGACATCGAACTGAACGAGAGCTGGACTGCTACGATCACGCCGATCACCTCCTTTACCGGCCAGGACTTAACAACCTACCAAGATGCGGCTTATATCTTTTCGCAGATGGGCGTTTACGGCGCGACAGACGTTCAGTGGGCCAATTGGCTGCTGCTCGATCCTAACGATCCGTTACTGCAGGACACTGTGTACGGGTTAAACGGCGTGACTGGTTTATCCACCGCAGATCAGAATGCCATCAACGCTTTGCTAGCCGCCGCGCCGCTCTGGGTCGACGCGAATCCCGACTCGAACCTCTACTCGGATCTGGTGCTTTATGTTCCGACAGAAGGAAGCGAGCTTCCATTGAGTGATGGTACGCCGCAGACCTTGATCGGGGATGCGCCCACGCCAGAGCCCAGCAGCCTGATTCTACTTGGCAGCGGCCTGCTCCTGGCGGCAGCCTTCTTTTACCGCAAGAGAGGAAATGGCTCGAAAGCAGCCTCCACTCAGGCACCAGAAGTCAGCTTTCCGCGTTCTTGATCGGAAATATATCTCCGGATGGAATGGTTTCTACCCCGTCGCAGTCGCGGCAGGGTAGAACCCATTCTTATCGTAAATTTATATGTGCTATTTGGGCGGTTTTGAAAAGCCACAGTTTTAGCCGTGCCGTAAACGCCGCAATCCGGCGGGCTTCAGATCCTGAGGGACGGTTCCTCCTCTACCATGAGAAAATACCCCAATATCATGGAGGCAGAACCTTCGGCGAGCGTAGGCATTCTGTCGCGGGGGCGGAGACATTGAGCCAGTTCGGAATCTGTTGCTCTGGTTTTCATGACGAAATTGAGCGAGAGCCTTTTGCCGTGTTAAGATTTTGTTTAATGATCCGGAATTTGACTTTCGAATAGACTTTTCAAGCGAAGTTTTGTCAAACGCACAGGATCGAGAGAAGTTTTGAATTCCGACAGGGCTGGTTTTGCGGCGTGAAGGGGTTGCCTTACTTCGAGTATCTCGGATATTTTGGACAACAGCCAGGGAGGACTTACACATGACGAAGTACTTTTCAAAATATGCACTTTTGGCTCTTTTTCTTGTGTTCTGCGCCTCTGCGCCGTCCTATGGCCTTATGTTCAGGCATCCTGTTCCCGAGATTGATCCCAGCCTGACGATCAGCGCCCTCACGCTGCTGGCCGGAGCGCTCGCGGTTCAGCGCGTGCGGCGTCAAAAGTAGACGGAACAGAGACTGAATCCGAAGATGAGTTCCGAATGCGGTTTGGCCGGGAACAGCCGTTCCCCGCGCTGGTCGCTTTCAGTTTTTCCCTCCCATCTGCTTGGCCGGCTCTATTTATTGGCAGCGATTCTCGCGTTTGAATTGATTGTCGTCGTCAGCGCTTTTCGCCTTGATCCCAGTTTTCTCTTTCATCCGCTTCGGCCTGCCATTGTCGCGTTTGCCGTCTTTCTGGGCCTGGGGCACCGCTGGCTGAAGGCCCAAAAAGAAAATCTTCCCTTTGGGTTCCGGCTTTTTGCCGGCTACCTGGCTTGCGTCGCCGGCGCAATTGCCTTTCATCTTCTGGCGGTTCATGCGGGAGTGGCTGTCCGATTTACCCGCGACGCGTCCCTGGTCTCAACCGCCGCGTTCTTTCTCGAAATTCCGTTGCTGGCATTGGCCTGCGTTCCGTTGCGCGCCTGGATCGGTGCGGTCCAGGCCACCCGGCCGCTGTGGCTTTATGCCGCGCTTGCGGGCGTGGCCGCGTCGCTCTTGCAAGCCCCATCCGACCGCTTATGGACGGTTGCGGGCGGAGTTCCGGGCCGAATTGTCCAGACCGCAACCTTTGAAGCGCTCCACGCGGTTTTCCGCCTTTTCGCCCCGAACATTGCCGTCGATGCGGCTTCCTACACGATTGAAACGGCTCATTTTGGGATCATCATTGGGCTCAGTTGCTCGGGAATGGAGGGCCTGGGGCTGATCCTTGCCTTTACTTCCGCCTGGCTCTGGTATTTCAGAAAAGAATGCCGGTTTCCGCACGCTCTGCTGCTGATTCCCTGCGCCCTGGTTTGCATCTGGGTGCTGAATGTGGTCCGGATCTGCCTGCTGTTGTTCATCGGCGATGAGATCAGTCCCGATGTCGCCATCGTGGGGTTCCATTCCCGCGCCGGCTGGATTGCGTTTACCGCGATCGCGCTGGCCTTTTCCATGGCCACTCAGCGGATTGCGTGGGTACGAAAGCCGCCAACGGGCCCGTCCGGCAATCCGAATAGCGGCGGAGTGGGGAGCGTCTCCCGCGGAGTTGAATCGCTGCAAGAGCAAACGGGGGAATCTCCAGCCATTCGCGCCTATCTGATTCCGTTTCTGGCGATTCTGGCTGCGGGCTTTTTCTCCAAGGCGGCTTCGGGTACCTTCGAATGGCTCTACCCGTTGCGCCTGATTGCCGCGGCCATCGCATTGTGGTGTTTCCGGCGGGAGCTGAGAAAACTCGATTGGCGCTTTGGCTGGCTGGGCCCGGTGGCCGGGGCGGCGGTCATTCTGGCGTGGATTGCGCCCTCCCTGATGACGCGATTCGGCCTTGCGCCCTTCGGGTGGGGGCATCCGCCCGCTGCCAGTTCGCTGGGACCGGCCTTGGCGGCGCTCTCGCCCCCCCTCCGCTGGAGCTGGATTGCGCTTCGCGTGACGGCCGCGGTCGTCACCGTGCCCATCGCCGAGGAACTGGCCTTTCGTGGCTATCTGGCGCGCCGGCTGATGAGCCGCGAGTTCGACGAGGTCCCTTTTTCCCGCCTCACGGCGCTCCCGATCTGCCTGTCTTCGGTTGTTTTTGGCCTGGAACATATGAGCAACTTGATGGATTGGCAGCACTTCGCGCTCGGCACGCTGGCCGGACTGGCATTTGCCGCCGCGCTTCGCTGGCGGGGCCGGATGGGCGATGCCGTCGCCGCGCACGCGGTGAGCAATCTGCTCCTGGCCGCATGGGTTCTTGGCTTCAGCGACTGGGCGCAGTGGCAAGGCTGATGGAGGGCCGCGCACCGGGCAGGCCGCGCCGGGACTGAAGCGAAAAGCGCGCAAGGGCAATCTCCGCAACGCATCCTGCCGATTGGCAGCGTCGCCGGTTAGATTGGAACGATGGGGCAAGCGCAAGCCAAGTGGAGGCCGGAACTGAGCGCGATGGTGGCGCTGGCGGTTCCGGTCGTGTTGAGTGAGCTGGGTTGGATGGTGCAGGGCATCGTGGACACCATCATGGTGGGCAAGCTGGGTCCGGCGGCCATCGGAGCCGT
>CAWBHO010000059.1:0-11084 GCA_963788415.1 uncultured Acidobacteriaceae bacterium
GTGTGAACCGGCAGCGCCCGAAAACGCGCCTCAGCAGCCCACGGATACCACGCAGCCACCGCAGCAATAGCGTGACCGGAAAATCAGGACCGAGGGTGCGCTTGATGCGCATTGCGGTCCTGATTTTCGGCTTTGCACAACTGAATTCTTGCCTGCGTTCATCGATTGCCTGGACCGAATGGAATTGTTTTCCCATGAGACTTGTTTCTATCCTCTTTTTCTCAGTTCTGCTTGCTGCGGGAGCCATCGCATCCCGCGCACAAGTGGTTCCTTCCGCCACCGCACGCCAGCTTTCAGTCACGGCCGGCGGGATGGTCTCCATCTTCCAGCCTGACTTCGAGGGTCAATGGGCTTGCGCAGGAACTTGCCAGCCGCCGGTCGTCTACTACCCTGTGGCACAAGCCAGCGGCCAACCGCTGTTCGGGTTGGGCGCCTATGTGGACGTGAAGCTGAACCGCTGGGCGCAGATCGAAGCCGAAGCGCGCTGGCTGCGCTTCAACCAGTATGCGAATATTTACCAGGACAACTACCTGATCGGTCCCCGGCTTCCCGTCTACCATTTCTGGCGGTCTGAGGTCTACGCCAAGACACTGGTTGGCGTCTCGAAGATGAACTTCTACGGCTCCGGTAGCCCCGGCACTTTTACCGACATCGCTTTCGGCGGCGGCATGGACGTAAAGCTGAACAAGCGGCTCAGCCTCCGCGCCGTGGACTTTGAGTACCAGTACTGGCCCACGTGGGGCAATTCGACTCTGTCACCGTATGGAGCCAGTGTGGGCGTCGGTTACAGGATTTTCTGAGCGCGCCGCGAAGAAGCGGATGGATGGAAATACGGCCTCGAAAACTGCAAAAGGACTTCCTGAAAAATCGAAAAAGTTGAATTCCGCAGTCCAAATTGCAAAGGCCACCCCTTGCGGGGTGGCCTTTCTCGGTGCGTAAAGCGAAAAATGTTACGCGGGTGAAGGCGAACCCTCGGGAAAGCCCGATTCGCCGCGGCTCTCCGGCTTGAGCACCTGTTGCACACCGCCGCTTCCGGTATCGCTGGGCGTGGCCAGACTCGAGCGGAACGGAGAAAGTTCCTTGCCCTCGATCAGCAACCGCACCTCTTCGGCGTCGATCGTCTCGCGCTCCAGCAGGGCGGCAGCCAAGCGGTGCATGGCGCCAGAGTTCGACTCCACCAGCGAATGAGCCGACTGGTAAGCCTCGTCAATCAGGCGGCGCACCTCGAGGTCAATCTGGCGAGCCGTCTCCTCGGAAAAGTCCCGGTGCTGCGAGATTTCGCGGCCCAGGAAGATCTGCTCCTCTTTCTTTCCGAAGGTGAGTGGACCGAGGCGGCTCATGCCGTACTCACAAACCATGCGCCGAGCCAGATCCGTCGCGGTTTCAATGTCGCTGCCCGCGCCGGTGGACATCTGGCTGAGGAAAATCTCCTCGGCGACCCGTCCGCCGTAGGCCGTCGCCAGCCGGGTTTCAAGATATTCGCGGGTGTAGTTGTGGCGATCGTCGGGCAAGAAGATGGTGACTCCCATCGCCATGCCGCGCGGGATAATCGTGACCTTGTGGATGGGGTCGGAGTGATCGCGCAAGAACGAGACCAGCGCATGGCCTGCCTCGTGATAAGCGGTCACCCGCTTCTCGTCGTCGGTCAGCAGCATGGACTTGCGCTCGGCGCCCATGAGCACCTTGTCCTTGGCCACCTCGAAGTCATACATGGTGACCTGTTTGCGGTTCATACGCGCGGCGCTCAGCGCGGCCTCGTTGACCATATTGGCCAGATCGGCTCCGCTGAATCCCGGTGTTCCCCGGGCCAGGACATTCAGGTTGGTATCGTCGGAGACAGGAACCTTCTTGACGTGAACGCCGAGAATCTCCTCGCGGCCGCGCACGTCGGGCAGTCCCACCACGACGCGCCGGTCGAAGCGCCCGGGGCGCAGAAGCGCCGGGTCGAGCACGTCGGGACGGTTGGTGGCAGCCACCAGAATTACGCCCTCGTTCGATTCAAAACCATCCATCTCCACCAGCAACTGGTTGAGGGTCTGCTCGCGCTCGTCGTGCCCGCCGCCGAGTCCCGCGCCGCGATGGCGTCCCACGGCGTCGATTTCGTCGATGAAGATGATGCAGGGGGCATTCTTCTTGCCCTGCTCGAAGAGGTCGCGCACGCGGCTGGCGCCCACGCCGACAAACATTTCAACGAAATCCGAGCCGGAGATGGAAAAAAACGGCACATTGGCTTCGCCGGCCACGGCCCTGGCCAGCAGCGTCTTGCCGGTTCCCGGAGCACCCGCCAGCAGCACCCCCTTCGGGATGCGTCCGCCCAGCTTCTGGAACTTCGCCGGCTCCCTCAGGTAATCGATGATCTCCTTCAGCTCTTCCTTGGCCTCGTCCACGCCGGCCACGTCCTTGAAGGTGATCTTCTTCTGCTGCACGGAGAGCAAGCGCGCCCGGCTCTTGCCGAACGACATCGCCTTGTTGCCGCCCGTCTGCATCTGGCGCATGAAGAAGAACCAGATGGCGCCCAGCAGAATGAACGGACCCACGTTGAACAGAATGGGCAGCAGGATATTGCTCTGCTCGGCCTTCTTCGAGAAGTTCACGCCGGCGTTCAGCATCGCCGACTCGAGATCCTCATAGTGGTCGCCGACATGAGTGTGGAACTCTACCTTGGGCGTAGCCTTCAAATGGCCGTGCATCTCGCCGCCTTGAACCTCGGCATCGAGAACCTGCCCTTGCTTCACATCGTTGTACAGAGCGGAGTAGGAAATCTCTGTATCCTTGCCAATGCTCTGGTTTTTCGACACCACGCCCCACAACAGCATGAGGCAGATGAGGATAAAAACCCAGAACATGACGGTTTTAGCGGTCGAATTCACCAGAATTCCTCTCTCCCAGCGTCGGAGATCCCATTGAATCGGGTACCAAACGCTGCCTGCATTCACACTTTAGACGTCGACACGACCCCTGAGGTCACAAAATAGTGCGCCGCCGATTACCGGCAGACACAGCATCTCCGCCGCCCATGAGAACGGTAAATCAGATTGTACTCCCAAGGCAGGAAGGCTTGCAGCAATTTGCGGGCCGCCTTGACGCCGGCATCCGGGAAGTCAATCGTATCCACCAGCCGCGAATCACGGAATCCCGGCGTCCTGCAGGCTGGTCGCAACGACGCGGATTTCCCCGGACGGCTCCAGGGCCGGCTCCAACTCGACCCCCTGCATCCAAACGATGCGCCCTTCGGCTTCGAGAACCGGCCAGAGCGCCCGGCTGGCGCCCGTAACCTTCAGCCGTTCGAGCACTTCCTTCACCTTGTGCGGACCGGAGGAGTAGCGCAGCCGGACGCGGTCGCCCGGCCTCCAGTTGCGCAGCGTGGCCATCCGGCTCTCTGGCTTCGCGTCCGCCTCGATCCGCAGCCGCAGTCCGAAGGCCGGAGCCGTCACCTCGCCGGGAATTGCCACGCGGTATTCGGGCGCCGGCTCGGCGGCCTCCTCTGCGGTCATCGCCAAGCGCAGCTCGCGCGGCGTTCGCTCGGCCCGGAGTCCTCCTGCCAACTGGAGTCTCTGGCCGGCGTGGCCGGTATGGGCCAGCATCCGCAGGGCCTCGGTTGCGGGAAAATCGATCGCCGCGCCCAACTGCTCGGCGCAATGGCGCAGGAGGCGGCGTTCGAGAGCCGGGGCAAGCGCCGCCAGGCGGGTGACGTCGAGCGCAAGGCCATCCCCGGCCGAGGCACGCCCGCCGCCGCGCACCGGACGACCCGGCAGGATCAGTTGCCCAGCCCAGCGAAGCACTTCGGCCTGCCACCAGACCTCCTCGTCACGCGCCAACTGGGCCATCTGCGCCAGATGTTCGCGCAGCCGAGGGTTCCAGCTTTCGAGCAGCGGCAGCAGTTCATGGCGAATGCGGTTGCGCGTAAAGGTCAGGTGGCGATTGGAGGAGTCTTCGCGCCAGTCCTGGCCCAGCCTGCCCAGATAAGCCTCGACCTCGACCCGCGTGGCGGCCAGCAGCGGACGCAGAATGCACCCCTCCGGGGTCTCAACCTTTGGAGCAATGCCTGCCAGACCCTCTGTCCAGGCTCCGCGCAGAAATTTGGCCAGCACCGTTTCCGCCTGATCGTCGCGGGTGTGGGCCGTGGCGACCGCCTCCACCGCGCCCGCGGCCATCAGCTCGCGGAACCAACCGTAGCGCAGGCGGCGCGCGGCCTCCTCCAGGTTTTCTCCGCTGGCTTTGGCCGCAGCGCCGGCATCCACGCGCGCCTCATGAAAGGGCACGCCGAGCCGCGACGCCAGAGCGCGGGCAAAGGCCAGATCGCCGTCCGCCTCATCGCCGCGCAGTCCGTGATGCAGATGGGCGGCGTGCAACACCAGGCCCAGTTCCCCTCTCCGCTCCGCCAGGGCGCAGAGCAGCGCCACGGAATCGGCGCCGCCGGACAAACCCACGGCCAGGCGCAAGCCCGGCTTGAGCAGCGAGGTGTCCAGAGCGAGCGTCGCGGGCTTCGTCGGGCGCATCCTCAAATGATAAGTCTCCGGCGTGGCGTTGCGCCTTGAACGGTGGGCATTCGGGCCACACCCGCTCTGCAACGTCGATGATCTGCCCTGGCCGAGGTCTGGAACGCTGACCGAGGCGGAAAGCGGAGCGCGTTTCTGGCCCTTTTTCGGCCATCCGATGAGGTGGCCTTGCTTCCGGCCGGCGTTCTTTCGAGACGAAACCCTGCTCCATGCAATGTCCGCCGTTGTATACTCCAATCCGTTATGCAAGTATTCGTGATTCTTCCCGCCGCGGGGCTGGGAACCCGGATGGCCGGGCCGCAGCCCAAGCAATTTCTGTTCCTCGATGGTGTTCCCATCCTGGTTCATTCCCTGCGCGCCTTTGCGTCGGTGGAGCGGGTAACGGCCATCTGCGTGGCGGTGCGCAAGTCGGAGATGGAGCGCGTCCAGGCCCAGATCGCCGAGTACGGCTTTGCCGGCCGGGTTCGCGTGGTTGAGGGCGGCGACAACCGCCAGGAGTCCGTCTCCCACGCGCTGGCCGCGCTCGCCGCCGAGCCCGATGACATCGTTCTGGTGCATGACGCGGTGCGCCCGCTGATCGATGCGGCCACCATCGACCGCACCATCGACGCGGTCATCGAGCACGGCGCGGCCATCGTCGGAATGCCGGCCGTGGACACCATCAAGCAGGTGGAGCGGACCGCGCACGGCGCGCTGATTACCTCGACCATTCCGCGCGAGTTCGTGGTGCTGGCGCAGACGCCGCAGGGCTTTCGCTATCGGTCTCTTGCAGAGCGCCTTTGCCGAGGCCGCGGCGGACGGATTCATCGGTACCGACGAAGCCTCGGTCGTCGAGCGCGCCGGCCATCCGGTCGCCGTTGTCCACGGCTCTCAGGTTAATCTGAAGATTACCCAGCCGGGCGATCTGGAGCTGGCCGAGTTTTACCTGCGCCAGCGCGGATAGCGGAAGGTATGGAGAGAAAGAGGAGTGTAAGATGGATGCCAACCAGCTCAAGGATCTTGTGCAGCGGTACGAATCTAGCAAGGATTACATCGAAAACGAGGAAGCAGCCAAGATGGGCCTCGTTGTTCCGTTTATTCGATTGCTTGGGTATGACCCGAACATGCCGAAAGAGGTTCGTCCGGAATACGCTGCGCCGTTCCTTCAAGGGGACGGGAAAGAAACAGCCCGACCGAATGGACTACGCAATTTTCGATGTCACTGGCACTAAGCCAATAATGGTATTCGAAACGAAAGCCATTGGGAACGGACCTTGTCTCTAAATCCAATCAGTTGGCTCGATATATCGCCCAAATGCCTGAACTCCATTTTGGGGTTATCACGGACGGATGCCACTACCTCTTTTTCGGTGACCTAGAGAACCAAAATGTGATGGACAAAGAACCGTTCTTCACATTTGCGCTTGATGACCCCAAAACCGACTGGGGCAAGGTCGCCACGTTTCTTACTAAATTCAGCCGTGAATCATTCAATGCCGGAACGCTCATCACAGAAGCCGAAAACGCCCGATATAGACAGGCAATGATCGATAAACTAGCACGGGTATTGAAGGCACCAGGCGAGGACGAGTCATTCATGCAGTGGCTGACTTCTGATCTTTACAAAGGGAAGCGAACTGCGACTGTGATGGCTAGGCTAGGTGAGGTTGCACGTGATTCGATTGAACCTACACTTCTTAGGGTTATGAGCAACGACTTCATTGAGAGGTTGCGGGAGGGGCTACAACGTACTCTCGACAACGATAAGGACAAAACCGGGGTCTCTAGCCTTCAAAAAGAAGCTGTCGCGGTCAAGGCTGACGAGGCACCCCAAAGCGCAGACAACGCTAGATGACTCATCGGTCGAATCATCGGAAGAAAAACAGGAATTCTATCGAATAGTCCGCGAAATCTGTGTAGAGTCCGGCGCTGTCGCAGAAACTATTCTGAGCAAAGACACCACGTACTACTTCAATGTCTCACACAACAGGCCGACTTATTGGTTTGTACGATTCTTCGGAGACACAAAGCGCAAGAACATCACTACATTGGTTCCAGTTGAGGAGGCAATCCGACTCGCAAATGGCTTTGAGGTAGAACAGTCTCCGGAAGCGTTTGGGGCTTCTCGCATCTATATCAATGACGTGGCTCAAACATCGCAACTCAAACTCTTACTTACTAGGAGTCTTGAGATACTTCAACGCAAAAAGCCGGTCTGATTTAGCCAGCGTGGGTAAGTAGAGTCGATTTTGGCGGATGGGTTGGGAAAAACAGATTCTATGGAAACTCGCATCGGATTTGGCTATGACTCGCACGCATTCAAGCCGGGCGTTCCGCTGCGCATCGGCGGCCTGACGCTGGACCACCCCGAGGGCCTGGCCGGCCACTCCGACGGCGACGTGCTGCTGCACGCCATCACCGATGCCCTGCTGGGCGCTGTGGCCGCGGGCGACATCGGCAGCTTTTTCCCGCCCGGCGATCCGCGCTGGAAGGACGCCGACTCGGCCATCTTCCTCAACCTGGCGCTGGAAGAGCTGCAAAACGCCGGCTACCGCATCGTCAACATCGACACCACGCTGATTCTCGCCGCGCCCAAGATCGTCCCCGTCGCCGGCGAGATGCGCGCCCGCGTCGCCGACCTGCTGGCGATCGACATCGACCAGGTCAGCATCAAGGCCAAGACCCCGGAGGGCTTGAACCTGGACCACGTCGCCCAGTGCCACGCCGTCGCCCTGGTCGAGCGCGTTGCCGAGCCCGAAGACCTCAAGAGCATGAGCGCAGTCATCGAAAGCCAGCGCCAGCTCGAAGACGTGGTTGAAGACCTGCTCAGCTCGGTCCACGGCGTTCCCAAGAAGCGCGTCGCGCCGGTGTACGACACCGAGGACATTACGTAGGCGGAGAACGGCGAGAAGCAGAGCCCGAACCTTTTGCGCGGTTGAATTTTTTCCGCGGCGGGCAAACCTGACGTCTTCAACAGTGGAGATTCGCGGATTTCAGAGCCTTGCCGGGCGCAGGATTGCCCGGCAGGGTACTCTTGAAGAAGATGCCCCCCATTCTCAATGCGCAGTCGGTGACCAAGCAGTTCGGCGCCCGGCCCCTGTTTCAGAACATCTCGCTGACCGTCGAGGACGGAGACCGGATCGGCCTCATCGGTCCCAACGGGGCGGGCAAATCCACCTTGCTGGCCATTCTCGCCGGCCAAATCGAAGCTGACTCGGGTGAGTTGTCGGTGCGCCGGCAGGCTCGCGCCGCCTACGTGCCCCAGGACTCGCGTTTCGAGGCGGGCCTCAGCATTCGCCAGGTTCTGGAGCGTGCGCTGGCCGCCGCCCAGGTCAGCGAGACGGAGCGCGAGGGGCGGCTGCGCGAGATCTCCGGGCGCGCCGGATTTACGGAGCTCGATGCCCAGGCCGCGGCGCTTTCCGGCGGCTGGCGCAAGCGGCTGGCCATCACCGAAGCCCTGGTCGGGGAACCCGAAGTGCTGCTGCTGGACGAGCCGACCAATCACCTGGATCTGGCGGGCATCGAGTGGCTGGAGGAGCTGCTGAGCAGTGCCGCATTTGCCGTTGTGACGGTCAGCCACGACCGCTATTTTCTCGAATCGACGTCGAGCCAGATTATCGAGCTCAATCGCGTTTTCGCCGACGGGCTGCTGCGCGTCAAGGGGAATTTCAGCCGCTTTCTCGAAGAAAAGCAGGCGTATCTTGAGTCGCAATCCCGCCAGCAGGAGAGCCTGCGCAACCAGGTGAAGACCGAGATCGAGTGGCTCAGGCGCGGTCCCAAGGCCCGGACATCAAAATCGAAGGCGCGCATCGACACGGCCCACGAGATGATCGGCCAATTGGCGGAGATGAACGCGCGGACGGCCGTCTCGACCATTGGAATCGACTTTGAAGCTAGCTTACGCAAGACCAAGCGGCTGGTGGAGTTCAACCAGGTCGCCTGCGATGTGCCGGGCGGTGAAGCGGCGGAGGCATCCGGCGAACCGCTGCCGGCAAGAAGGCTGTTCACCGGTCTCGACTTTGTATTGACCGCGGGGATGAAGGTCGGTCTGGTCGGCCCCAACGGCAGCGGCAAGACGACGCTGCTGCGCCTGCTGCGCGGCGAGATCGAGCCGGCGGAAGGCAGCATCCGCCGCGCCGAGGCGCTCCGGCTGGTCTACTTCAGCCAGATGCGCGAGCTGGATGAGAGCCTCACGCTGCGCCGCGCTCTCGCTCCAGAGGGCGACGGCATCAGCTATCAGGGCCGTTTGGTGCACGTGGCCAGTTGGGCCGCGCGCTTTCTCTTTACCAGCGAGCAGCTCAACCAGCCTGTCCGCAACCTCAGCGGCGGCGAGCGGGCGCGGGTGCTGATTGCGAAACTGATGCTGGAGCCGGCTGACGTGCTGCTGCTCGACGAGCCGACCAATGATCTGGACATTCCGACGCTCGAACTGCTGGAAGAAAATCTGCTCGACTTTCCCGGCGCGCTGATCCTGGTCACGCACGACCGCTATATGCTGAACCGCATCTCTTCGACGGTGCTGGGCCTGGATGGCCGCGGCCACGTCGGGCGGTTTGCCGATTATTCCCAGTGGGAGGATTGGCTCAAGGAATTGGACGCGGCCGGCCCGGACGGTCGCGGCCAAGACGAACGCGGGCAGGGCAAGGCCGAGCGCAAGGCCGACGGATCGAGCGCCGCGCAGCGCTCCGCGGCTGAGCCGGCCGCTGGTGGAGGTGCAGGCTCCAAGAAAAAGCTCTCCTACCTGGAAGCGCGCGAGTTTGCGGCCATCGAAGAGCGGGTCGAAGGCTCCGACGCCCGCCTGGCCGCCGCCCGCGACCGCGTCGACGCTCCGGAGATTGCCACCAACGCCGCCGCTCTCGAAGATGCGCTCAGGGAACTCGATGCGGCGCAGCAGGAAAACGACGCGCTGTACGCCCGCTGGGCCGAGCTGACAGAAAAAGCCGGGTAAAGCTGCTTCGGGCCGGATCATCCGGGCAGGATGATCCGGCGCATGATCAAAGGATCGTGGTAGAAAGAAATGTTGCCGGGTAAGCGGGAAATTTCGATGGAAAATGCGATAAAAGTCCTCATTGTCGAAGACGAACCCCACGCGCTGATGGGGCTCGCGGAGCTGATCTCCGGATGGGGATACCGGACCGAGACCGCGCGCGACGGCATCGAGGGCTGGGAAAAGGCGCAGGTCTGGGAGCCGGCGATCGTGGTCACCGACTTGAAGATGCCGCGGCTGGACGGCATCGGCCTGCTGACCCGGCTGACCGAAGGGACTCCGGCCTTGGCTCTAACCTGGCCGTGGTGGTGCTCACCGCCATGGGCTCGATCCAACTGGCCGTGGACGCCATGAAGCTGGGCGCATACGACTTTTTGCAGAAGCCGGTGGACGCGACCCGGCTGAAGACCATTCTGGCCAACGCCACGCGGCAGCGCGATACGGCCATCGAACTTGAAGTGGCGCGCCGCCGTCTGCGCGAGACCGGCGTGCTTGGCTCGATGGTGGGCAGCTCGCGGCCGATGCGCGAGATCTTCGGACTGATCGAGCAGATTGCGCCTTCCAACGTCTCGGTGCTCATCACAGGCGAGAGCGGCACAGGCAAGGAACTGGTGGCGCGCACGCTGCACGAGCTAAGCCCGCGCAAGTCGCGGCCCTTTGTCGCGGTCAACTGCGCGGCGATTCCCGAAACGCTGATCGAAAGCGAAATCTTCGGCCATGAGAAAGGCGCATTCACCGGCGCGGCGGAGCGGCGAGCTGGCTGCTTTGAACTGGCGCAGGGCGGCACACTGCTGCTGGACGAGATTGGCGAGATGCCGTCGGGAACGCAGGCGAAGCTGCTGCGCGTACTGGAAGAGCGCAAGCTGCGTCGGCTGGGCGCGCGCACCGAACAGGATGTGGATGTGCGGGTGCTGGCCGCCACCAACCGCGACCCCGCCCAGGCCGTCGCCGCGGGCCATCTGCGAGCCGACCTATATTACCGGCTGAACGTCTTCAATCATTGCCATTGCGCCCCTGCGGGAGCACATGGAAGACGTGCCGGCGATGGCCGAAGCGATGCTGGAGCAGATGAATCAGAAGCATGGCCGCCGCGTCTCCAGCCTGACCCCGTCAATGCTGGAGCAGCTGATGGGCTATAGCTGGCCGGGAAACGGTCGCGAGCTGCGCAATACCATCGAGCGGGCGGTGATTCTGTGCGCGGACGGCGCGCCGCTCGATGCGGTCCACTTGCCTGCCGGATTCGGCCAGGCGCAGGCCCTGACGACGCCGGCCTTTGACGCCGGCATCGTGCAAGTGCGCGTCGGCTCGACCGTGGACGAGGCCGAGCGGCTGTTGATTCTGCGCACCCTGGCGTCGGCCGGAGGAAACAAGACGCGCGCCGCCGAAATTCTGGGCGTGAGCCTGAAGACACTGCACAACAAACTCAAGGAGTATAGCCACTCGCAGGATGAACTTGAAGCCTGAGCCATGCGCCTGAAAACCAAACTCGTTCTGGCCATCACCACGCTGGTGTTTTCGATCGCCGGGATGCTTTCGCTGGTGTATGTGAGCCAGTTGCTCCACGAAGCAGTGCAGCAGTCCTACGACACCAACAAGATGATCGCCAACCAGGTGCGGCT
>CAWBHO010000060.1:0-12597 GCA_963788415.1 uncultured Acidobacteriaceae bacterium
TTACCGCCTTTTACCGAATCATCGTTCATGCGGCAAGCCAAATTGCCGCAGATGTCGTTTTGATGGACGTTGGCCCCAATCTCGGTGCAATCAACCGGTCGGCGCTCATCGCAGCGGATCAGGTTATTCTCCCATTGGCCCCCGATCTATTTTCATTGCAAGGTATGAAGAACCTTGGTCCCACCCTGCGAGATTGGCGCAAGGGCTGGAAGAAGCGGCTGGACGAGCGTCCGCAGGGTATGACTTTCCCCTTGCCACAAGGAGAAATGCAGCCGTCCGGCTATGTAATCATGCAACACAGTGTGCGCGAAGATCGCCCTGTGAAGGCATATCAGCTATGGGCGAACAGAATCCCTTCGTTCTATTGCCAAGCGGTTCTCGATTTGCCCCCGGTCGAAGGCGAAACGATTGAGACAGACCCTAATAAACTTGCCCTGTTGAAGCATTACCGAAGTCTGATGCCCATGGCGCAGGACGCTCACAAGCCGATTTTCCTTCTGACGGCTGCGGATGGCGCCATCGGTGCCCACACCTATGCCGTTCGGGATTGCTACACCGATTTCCTGAAACTAGCTCAACGGATTGCGGGCAATGCCAATTTGGAATTACTGTAGGCCGAAACTCCCACGAGATATCCGCAGATTTGTGGGCCCTAGTCCAGCCGGGTGATGTACGCCTCGCCTTCGGCGGGGCGCAGGCGGTGGGCAATCAGCTCGGCCTGCTCGCGGTTGTCGCCCTGGGGACGGATGCGCACCCAGAAGCTGTTTTCTCCCGGAAACTCGATCACGCTGGCGTCGGGGTACTGGCGCATCAGTTCTTCCTTGAGCTTGATGGCCTTGCGCTGGCTGCTGAAGGCGCCGATCTGCACGCACCAGCGGCCGCCGGTGAGAATCGGCTTGGGAGCGCTGTAGATGTTCATCCGGACGCGGTCTGATCCGCTGCGGTAAATCCCGATCGCTTTGGCCGAGGCGATGGTCAGGTCCAGAATTCTGCCCTCCACAAACGGGCCGCGGTCGGTGATGCGCATGGGGCTGGATTGGCCGGTGCGCAGGTTGGTCACCACCACCAGAGTGCCCATGGGCAGGGTGCGATTGGCAGCGGTGAGGGTGTCGTCGCTGAAGACCTGGCCGTTGGCGGATTTGCGGCCTTTGTAAGGCGCGGTGTACCAGGTCGCCAATCCCACCTCGGTCAGGATGGGCCGATGGGTACGGATGTAGTCGAGGTCATCGTCGTCGATCCCGCCTGGCGGCGCCGGGGTGGGCGCGATGTGCGCGGGAGGCATCGCTTCGGAGGCCAGAGGCGGAGCGGCTTCGGCCGCGGGCAGCGAAGCCGTCTTTTGCCGGTGACCGCAGCCGGTGAGAATCAGAACCAGCGGGAAAGCGAGCGCCAACGTCAATCCGCTCCAAGCGCCGGCTCGATTGCGATGGCCTCCGTGCAGCAGACAGCCGGAATCGGGCTTTGCCCGCTTCGCCGCGACAGGCGTCACCACGACGGATTTTGCCGCAACGGAGCTCTCGCGGTCTGAAAGGGAAAGGCCGAGCCTCGATTGATCTTCGTTCATCGGCGGCCTGCGTCCATGGGCGGAGGGGGCGTCTGGTCAATGCGGTCGGCCAGATCGCGCAATTTGCCGGCCACGGTGCGCAGGGCTGCGATCGACTCGCTGCGCACCTGGGGGATGACCGCGTCGTTGACGAAGGCGACGGCGTGACCGAGTTCCATCTCGATCAATTCGACGGCCTCTTGGATGCGGCGGCCAGCGCCGCCAGTGCCGAAACCGGAGCCGGGTGGGGGATTGGTACTCACGACGGAACACCTCGCGCACACAGAGTTGGGCAAACAAGCTCGTTCTCAGTCTGCGGCGCGGGAACGCGTGCGTCAATCGCCGAAGGCTTGAATGTGCCGCAATGATCAATATGGGAATTCAATATGCCCAACTTGAAAAGATGAATATCAAATTTGTTCAAGCGAACGGCGTGTGCATGACCAAGTGGCAGATGTGCGCTCAAGCATTGGACAGGGGCTGAAGCCCACGTTGCTTTTGGGGCACTTTGCGGCACGACTGAAGTCGTGCCCTGTTACAAAGCCAACCCATGCCGTCCCTTTTCGAGCAAGGCCGGAGCTAGCTGGATATTCATCTATGGGAATTCAAGATGCCCAACTTGAAAAAATAGCCCGCGACGGCCGGCGAAGATGACCTTTTCCCGGAATACGCAGTCAGAACGGGATAGAGCAAGAGCACGGCGTTGCTTCGGAGGCGCGTTTCTCTCAGCCGGCCTGTCAGGCGCCGAGCCGGTCTTGCCCCGGAATTGTGTGCGGCGGAGTTCCGGCCAGCGAGGTGGTTCTTTTTGGAAAGAGGCTCAAGAGAGGACACAATGCGACGAGGCGCAGCCAGTGGGTGCAGGCTGAGCTGGGCGCGGAAGCGAATCTGCACCCTTCCGGCGCTGGTTCTTGCGGCCTGGCTCTTGCAGGCGATTCCCGCCGGGGGCCAGGCGGAGGGCTCCAAGCCGGAGCCGCCGCTTCCCGAGGCTCCCCAGCCGCAGGTTTCCGTTCCCGCTCCCACCCCGCCGGCAAACCCCTGCCCAGTTCCTTCAGGCGCCCAACCTGCCGCCGCAATCGCCGCGACGACCGCCGGGGCCGGGCAGGCGCCAACGGGAGCACACCCGCCGGCCTGCTCTCCGCCGCCGAAAATCAACTGGTATGTCCGTTTTACCAACGGGCCCAAGGTCAAGCCGATGACTCCGAAAGAAAAGGGCTGGCTGGCGGTGCGCAATGTCGCGGATCCCTTCAACGCCGTCACGATTCTGGCCAGCTCGGCCATCACGGTGGGCTCGGACGCCGACTCTCCCTACGGGCCGGGCATGGCCGGTTTCGGCCGCGCCGTGGGGGTCAGCTATACCCAGGACATGACCGGCGCGTTTTTCTCGACCTTTCTGATTCCGTCTGTCGCTCACCAGGATCCGCACTACCATCGCATGCCGGACGCCTCGATTGAACGCCGGATCGCGCACGCCATCTACCAGGTGGTTTGGACCCAGGGCGACAACGGCAAGGGGATGGTGAACTACGCCGACCTGGTGGGGTTCGCCATTGAAGACGAGATCGGCAATCTCTATGTGCCGGCTCAGCAGACCGATCTGCCGGCCACGGCCGAGCGCTACGCAACGGGAGTGGCCACGGCGCCCATCGACAACTTCATCTCCGAGTTTCTGCCCGACGTGGCCCGCCGCATTCACGTTCGGGTGGTGCTGATCCAGCGGATTATCAATCATGTAGCCACGACGAGCAGCACAGGTACGCCATAAGAACCAGCCCAGGACACCGGCCGGATGAGGAGGTGCCTGGCTGAAGGATGCCGTTCAGCCGCGGCCGAGGCGCCGGTGGCTCAGGTCGACCGGGTCTGGGTCGTCAAAGGGAGGCAGCACCGGCAACCCTGCCCGCAGCCCGGTCCAGCCCTCGGCTACCACGATGCTGTTCTGGGGGTTGCCCGGCTGGTAGCGCGCCGAGCAGGGAAAACCAGCCCGCACCTGTTCCGCATCCACCACGCCGCGCATATCGGTGATGTCTTGAGAAGACTCGTAGTCCACGCCGCCGATGCGATAGCTGTAGACGAGCATGGTGAGCGTGCGGGCCGCCTCGCGCTTGGACCGGGCTGGGGCCTGGACCTCGCAGACGTCCAGCAACATGCCATCCACCAGCCGCCCGGAGCGGGCCAGGAACTGACGGCGCGCGCTCTCGAGCTCTTCCGGCGTAGGGCGCTTGCGGAGCGCGAGCCAGAGGCCCACCCCGGCGAGCCCGGCAGCCACGGCCGCGCCACCGCCAATTTCCCATGCATTTGCGTTAAAAACGGTCATTGGAGGAGGAAATCATCCCCTGAAGTCCCAAAGAAAAGGATACAGCAGCCGGAATGCAAGCGCATGAAGGGCTGGCACACAGAGCTCCGATTCTTCCCGCTCCGCAGCCTCGGGGTTTCCCGCTGCGGTATACTCGTGACTGCATCGTGAAGGAGTTCCGGCCTGCCGGACGCCCTGTTTCCGGAGGTTTTTTCTTGGTATTGGACAAAAATCCCATCGCGGCACCGAATTCCCAAAATCGCAACAGAATTCGCTCGACCACAGTGATCTGCGTGCGCCGTAACGGCCTGGTGGTGATGGCCGCCGACGGGCAGGTCACGCTCGGTGAACACGTGCTGAAGCACTCGGCCAAAAAGATCCGCCGCCTCTACCAGGAAAAGATTCTGGCCGGGTTTGCCGGCTCGACCGCCGACGCCTTCTCGCTTTTCGCCCGCTTCGAAACCAAGCTGGAGCAGTACGCCGGCAACCTCAATCGCTCCGCCGTCGAGCTGGCCAAGGACTGGCGCACGGACAAGATGCTGCGGAATCTGGAAGCACTGTTAGTGGTGGCCGACCAGAGCCAGACGTTCCTGATCTCCGGGTCCGGAGACGTGATTGATCCGGACGAGCCCATCGCGGCCATCGGCTCCGGCGGCCCGTATGCCACCGCCGCCGCCCGCGCGCTGATGGAAAACACCGACCTCGGCGCCCGCGAGATCGCCGAAAAGGCGATGAAGATCGCCGGGGAAATCTGCATCTACACCAACGACCACGTCACGATTGAGGAGTTGAAGGGCTAGCGGTTCGCATCCGCGCGTCTGAGTTATCCATGGCCATTTATCTGCCCGCATCCGCCGAAGAACAGGATCTCTCGCTGGACGAGTTGACGCCGCGCGAGATAGTCGCCGAGCTGGACAAGCACGTCGTCGGCCAGAAGGCCGCCAAGCGCGCCGTGGCCATTGCCCTGCGCAACCGCCAGCGCCGGCAAAAGCTGCCGCCCGACATTGCCGACGACATCATGCCCAAGAACATCATCATGATCGGGCCGACCGGCGTGGGCAAGACGGAGATTGCGCGGCGGCTGGCGAAGCTGACCGGATCGCCGTTTCTGAAGGTGGAAGCGTCGAAGTTCACCGAGGTCGGCTACGTGGGCCGCGACGTGGAGTCGATGATCCGCGACCTGGTCGAGATCGCCATCGACATGGTGCGCGAGGAGCGCCTGGAAGAGGTGGAAGACCGCGCCGAGATGAACGCCGAGGAGCGCTTGCTCGACGTGCTCTTGCCGACACCTCCGCAGTCGTCCCCCGCGCCCTCTGCGACAGCGCCGGCATCGGACGCCCCGCTTGCGCTGCCCGGCGGTGACAGCCATCAACGCTCGCGCGAGAAGCTGCGCCAGCAGTTCCGCGAGGGTAAGCTGGACGACCGCCAGGTGGAAATCGATGTCCGCGAGCGCGGCACGCCGCAGTTTGGCATCATCAGCAACCAGAACCTTGAGGACATGGAGATGAACCTCAAGGACATGCTGCCGAACATCTTCGGCAGCGGCACGAAAAAGCGCAAGATGAAGGTCTCCGACGCCTTCGACTACCTGGTGCAGGAAGAAGAAGGCCGGCTGATCGACATGGATTCGGTGAACCGCGCGGCAGTCGAGCGGGTCGAATCGAACGGGATCATTTTCCTCGACGAGATCGACAAGATCGCCGGCCGCGAAGGCAGCCACGGGCCCGATGTTTCGCGCGAGGGCGTGCAGCGCGACATTCTGCCGATCGTGGAAGGAACCACGGTGAACACGCGCTACGGCATGGTGCGCACCGACCACATTCTGTTCATCGCCGCGGGCGCATTTCACGTCTCCAAGCCCAGCGACCTGATTCCCGAGTTACAGGGGCGCTTTCCCATTCGCGTCGAGTTGAAGTCGCTCACCGTCGATGACTTTCTGCGCATTCTGACCGAGCCGAAGGCCTCGCTGACCAAGCAATACTCGGCGCTGCTGGAGACCGAGGGCGTGAAGCTGGAGTTTCGCCCGAGGCCTTGCGCGAGATGGCCGAGTTTGCCTTCAAGGTGAATGAGCAAACGGAAAACATCGGCGCGCGCCGGCTGCACACCATCATGGAGCGGGTGCTTGAAGATGTGAGCTTCCTGGCGCCCGACGTGGCGCGCCGCGCGCCGGACGAAGAGGCTGCCGCGGCGCTTACGGAGGCCATCAAGAGCGAGTCTTCCACGCCGCTGCCGTACGAGGAGCGCACGACCGCCTCCGGCCCCGAGAAGGTCTTCCTGATCGACGCCGAATACGTGAAGCAGATGGTCGCCTCCATCGTGAAGGATCAGGACTTGAGCCGTTACATTCTTGTAGAAACCCCTCCGCGGAGCGCTCTGCTCTGTCCGAGCAGAGCGCTTCCAGCTTGCGCAGGTTCTTGAGCATCTCGCCCAGGGCCGTCTTGCCCACCTCCTGCTCAAACTCCTTCTGCAACTTGTCGAAAACGCCAATCACGCGCACGGCGCACTTCTTTCCCTGCGGCTTCAACGTAAGCTGATAGGCGCGCGCATCCTCTGGATCGATCTTTCTCTGCAAAAGCCCCTTGGCCTCCAGCGACGAGACGCAATGGCTCACATTGCCGCGCGTCGTTCCAAAGGTCTCCGCCAACTGCGAGGGCATCACCGGTCCGCGGCGCTTCAAAAAACATGGCCGCCAAAACCAGCCCTTCCAGAAAATTGAGGCTGTCGGCCGCCAGCACCTGCGCGGCCAGCGATTCAAACCGGCGTGCCGCCCGGTTGACCGCGAACATGGGGCTTTCATGGAGAAATGCATCGATGCGCATGGCTCGCTCCTGATGGTTTACTGCTCAACTATTCAACACAATATCAAATCATCCTTGCGGAAGCTCGTCGCGCGCGCTCAAGATGAATAAGAAAGCCATCCTATGACCTATTGAAATCGATTTGCATTGCTGCCTGCCTGTTGCTGGCGGGCAGCGCGCAATCCGCTCTTGCGCAATCGGCCGCGCCCCCTGCAATCCGCGGCCCTGCCCCACCCCACGGAGACCATGGTGGTGCTTGGCTCGGCGGTCCCCGTCCCGTTGGCGGAGTCTCCCGTTTCGGTGGTGGTGCTGCCGGTCGAGGGAAAGACGCTGCTGCTGGAGTCGCCGCAGGATCTGCTGCGGCAGGACTCGTCGGTGGATCTCGAAGAGCGCGGCGCGGGCGGCGGACAGGCGGATATCGTGCTGCGCGGCGGCACTTTCGAGCAGGCCCTGGTGCTGCTCAATGGCTTCCGCATCAACGACAGCCAGAGCTCGCATCACAACCTGGACCTGCCCATTCCGCTCGACGCGATGAACTCGATTGAAGTGCTTCATGGCGCAGGTTCCACGCTTCATGGCGAGGATGCATTGAGCGGTGTGGTCGACTTTCTTACCGCCGCGCCCGCCGCCTCTTCGCTGCGCCTGCGCGCGGGGGCGGGCAGCTTCGGAGAGAATGAAGAGTCGCTGCTTGGCTCGCTGGTGCGCAGCCGATGGAGCAGCCGGATGACCGCGGAGCGCAACTTCTCCACCGGCTTCATGGCCGACCGCGGTTACACTGGCAATAGCTTCACAGGCTACTGTACTGCGCAGCAGCTTTTTGGAGATTGCCAAAATGATCGCGGTTATCGCAACGAAGACGCCTCCGCCGAAAGCTGGATAAGTTCGCGTTTAGGAGTCTCCGACCTGTTGTTTGCAGCGAGCGACCGGGCCTTCGGAGCAAACCAGTTTTATGGCGACTATAACTCATGGGAGCGGACCAAAGGATGGTTTGCATTGGGCCGCCAGGAGTTAGGCAGCCGCACCGTAGCGGCATTCGGCTATCGCCGCCACACCGATGAGTACGTCTTGGCTCGCAACAATCCTTCCGCGTACGAAAACAACCACATCGACGGCTCCTGGCAGGCTTCGCTGCGCCGCGCTCAGCCGCTTGGAGGCTCGTCGGTTCTCTTGTTCGGGCTGGAGTCGGACGGCGACAGCATTCGCAGCTACAATCTGTCGGACGGATCGCTTTCGTACGCGCTCGGCGTTCATGCGCGCAATCGAGGCGCGGGCTACGTGGATCTGGATTTGGCGCCCGCCAAAAGCCGCTGGAATCTGTCGGGCGGCCTGCGGGAGGAGATTTTTTCTGGCGGCGCGCGGTCCGTTCTCTCTCCTCAACTATCGGGCAGCTGGCGGGTGTTCGACCGGCTCAAGCTGCGCGCCAGCGGCGGCTACGGATTCAGGATTCCGACTTACACCGACCTCTATTACTCCGATCCGGCCACCATCGGCAATCCGAACCTGAAGCCCGAGTCCGCCTGGAGCGGCGAGGCGGGAGCCGACTGGATTCCATCCGCGCGTTTTTCGCTCTCTGCCACGGGGTTTTACAACCGTCAGCACGACACCATCGATTATCTCCGCTATCTCAGCGCCACTCCCCCGACTAACTCCGTTCTTCCCGCATCGTGTCCAACCGATACATGGTGCGCGACCAATCTAAGCGGTCTGCGCTTTGCCGGAGTCGAGACTTCCGCGAGTTGGAGACCCGCAAAGGGAGAGTCCGTGCAGGTGGCGTGGACCGCGCTCGCCGGCGCGCAGCCGTCTCTGAACGGCCTGCAATCGGAGTACGCCTTGAACTACCCGGTCGAAAATCTGCACGCAACCTGGACAGCGGTTCTCGGGCACGCTCTAGTGGCGACCAACTCGGTTGCCGTCGAAAAGCCCTATCAGCAGCCGGGCATCGCGCCGTGGAACCCGCAGCCCTATCCGGTATGGGACGCCGCGCTGGCGCGCGATGCGGGCCGGATTCGCCCCTATCTGCGCTTGGGGAATCTAAGCAACACGGGCTATCAGGAGATTGATGGGGTCGCCATGCAGGGGCGCTCCATCACCGGAGGGATTTCTCTCTGGCTCAGCCGGTAGCGGGAGTCGGGAAAAACTCCGTGCCTCGGGCTTCGGACTCTGCTAAGGTGGAGGCGTGCCACAGCGAGACATCGCCGCTTTTCTGGCGCCAAGCAAGAGAACGCAATAAGGAGAGCAGCCATGAGCAAACCCGAGCTTGCCCAGAAGATCACCTACATCGAATTCACCACGTCCGACCTGGAGCAAACCAAGAAGTTCTACTCGGCTGTTTTCGGATGGGCCTTCAAGGATTGGGGCCCGGATTATATCGGGTTTGAAGGTGCCGGCATCGACGGTGGTTTTGGCAAGGGCGATCCGGCGAAGGGCGTGGACCGGTCAGCGCCTTTGGTGGTGATCTACTCGACGGATCTGAAGGCCACCGAAGCCGCGATCGTGGCCGCCGGCGGCAGCATCGTGGTGCACACCTTCGAGTTTCCAGGCGGGCGGCGGTTCCACTTCGCGGACGGCGCGGGGAACGTGCTGGGCGTCTGGTCGGAGTAGCCCGCCCACCCGGACGAGATCCCAGGGTTTCCAGCTTTTTTGCGATTCCCCCCTCGAAGTTGTAGAGGTATCGAGCTCCGGCGCGGTTGCCGCTTTTTTCACCGCGAGAGGGCAGAGCGACCGCGCTGTGACCGGCCGAAAATCGAACCTTGGTCACAGCGGGTTGTGACCGAACCCGAATCTATTACTCGACATGATAGTTGGGAGCCTCGCGGGTGATGATGACGTCATGCACATGGCTCTCGCGCAACCCTGCGCCGCTGATGCGAACAAACTGCGCTTTCTCCTGCATCTCCCGGATGGTGCCGCAGCCCAGGTAGCCCATGCCGGAACGCAAGCCGCCGACTAACTGAAAAACCATCGATTCGAGCGGCCCGCGGTAGGGGACGCGCCCTTCGATGCCCTCGGGAACAAACTTTGCCAGCCGGTTGGCGCCGGCGCGCTCGCGCTGGACGATGCCCTCTGCGCCCATCTCAGCGCTGGCGAGATCGTCGCTGCTCTGGAAGTAGCGCTCGCCCGAGCCCTGGCTCATGGCCGACAGCGAGCCCATGCCGCGATACGTCTTGAAGCTGCGGCCCTGGAAGAGGATGGTCTCGCCGGGACTCTCGTCCACGCCGGCAAAGAGCGAGCCGATCATCACCGAGCTGGCCCCGGCGGCGATGGATTTGGTAATTTCGCCAGAGTACTTGATGCCGCCGTCGGCGATAACCGGAATTCCGTGCTCACGGGCGGCGCGCGCGGCCTCGGAGATGGCCGTAATCTGCGGCATTCCCGCGCCGGTGACCATGCGCGTGGTGCAGATCGAACCTGGCCCGATGCCCACCTTGATGGCGTCGGCTCCGGCATCAATCAACGCCAGCGCACCCTCGCACGTGGCCACATTACCGGCCAGCAAACCCACCTGCGGGAAGGCCTTCTTCACCTGGCGCACCGCCTCGAGCACCCGCGACGAGTGCCCGTGCGCCGAATCGATGGCCAGCACATCCACACGCATCTTGACCAGTTCCGCCGCCCGCTCCAGGAAATCGCCTGTCGCCCCGATCGCGCCGCCGACGCGCAACCGGCCTTTCTCGTCCTTGCTGGCGTTGGGATATTTCAGCTTCTTCTGGATGTCCTTGACCGTGATCAGCCCTTTCAGGTTGTACTGGTCGTCGACCACCAGCAGCTTTTCCACACGATGCTCGTGCAGGATGAGTTCGGCTTCTTCAAGCGTGGTGCCCACCGGAACGGTAATCAGGTCTTTCTTGGTCATCACGTCGCCGACGGGAATGTCGGTGCGGCTCTCAAAGCGCAGATCGCGGTTGGTCAGGATGCCGACCAGGCGTTTGCCTTGCGTGACCGGCACGCCGGAGATCTTGTAGCGCCGCATCACTTCGAGCGCGTCGCCGATCATCTGCTCGGGGCCGATCGTCACCGGGTCCACGATCATCCCGCTCTCCGAGCGCTTCACCTTGTCGATCTCGCCGGCCTGGTCTGAGATGGTCAAATTGCGGTGCACGATGCCGATGCCGCCCAACTGCGCCATGGCGATGGCCATGCGCGACTCGGTCACTGTGTCCATGGCGGCCGAAACCAGCGGGGTGTTCAGCGTTATGTCGCGGGTCAACTGGGTCTGGGTGCTGACCTGCGCGGGAACCACGTCGCTGTAGGCGGGCACCAGCAACACGTCGTCGAAAGTAAGTGCTTCAGGAAGATTTTTGGTTAGCATAAGTCCTAAACAGCCCGGCGGCGGCGGAACTCAATCTCCCGGCGCGGCAATGGCTTCCTACCATTGTACCGGAGGGAGAGTGCGGCCGAGCCGGGGAGGGCGTTCGTCTGCGAGAATACGGTTGGTACGGTTGCCGCCGGCCTGAGACGTTCACATGCCGTTTCTGACGGAGCGAGTTGGCCGTGCGGCTCCGCTTTGCAGTCATGGCGACCGCTTCTTCCGCGATTCCATCTATCCAAAGCACTTTTTCCCTGCGCTGGAAAGGCACGGGCCGATTTGCGAACGCCACACACGCACTACAAGCGCGGCACGCCCTTGCGGATTATCCTGCGAGACGGCCAACATATTTACGACCAGTACGAATCGCACGGCTCCGGTCATATCATTCTGCGGGAGCGCGGGAAGATTCAACTCAAGTCCGTCAAGGCAGTGACCATCTGGAAAGGCAAACTGACCTCCTGAACCCTCTGCGCGCAAAGTCGCCCGGCATACCGCCATGAAGTGATTGAGAATCTGACTCGATATGAACCTGCGGCCAGTTTCTTGACGCGCGCCATGCCCTCTTTGGCCGGGGGCCTCCAGGCCGCGCGCAGTATGCTTTGAACCTGCTCCCGTTGCTCTTTGGGTAGATAGCCCAGCACATTCAGCAGCTTGTGAGCACGGCAGCGCTGCACCGGCCGATGGCTGCCGAAGACGGCATTGATGGCCTCCCGGAGCGCCTTCGATTCATCGATGACAAACAGCATCCAGCGCCTGGGATCGACGCCGCGCGAGTTGATGTCTTCCCGCTGTTCGGTGATTACAGTCGAGTTCTCCGTGGCGCCCTCCCAGCCCAGCGGCGAAGACATATCGCTGTGAACCCCGACGCCTTCGCCGATGCCCAGCACATGCTCGCGGCCAGTCCTGTCCACGCCCACCGCGGCGATCATCGTGTAGTCGCCGAAGATGAGCCTGTCGATGCAGATTAGATTGGAAATGCCAGACGTTGTTTGCTGTCCGTCTCGGTTGGAACAGACATCTACATATGGCGCAGCAATTTGTGCTGATGTCCGTGGCCCCCCCCACTGATCGTCCTCGGAAGCCCTGTGGTTCCCCTATTGAGGGGGCTGTTCAGATAGTTTATCCATGGGGCCCTGTCCTACCTGTTTCGATCGCGACTCATCCGTCGCGTGGGACAAATCCTCATCGATCCTCGCGTTGCGTGGCTGAGCATGAACGCTGCATATATCGGCTGGCACATCCCGCGGGCCTACGAGTTTGCAATGAGTTCCGAGAACTGGCATAACGTCGAGCACGTCTGCTTTCTTTTCACAAGTATTCAGTTCTGGTGGTCCATCATACAACCGTGGCCGTTGCGTCGCGCTGGATCGAGATGCATTATCTTGCCATACCTGCATGTGTGAGATCTCGTCAACACCGCTCTCTCGGCTGCTCTCTGCTTCTCTGAGCGCTTGCTTTATCCGAGCTATGGAGAAATTGCGCGACCGTTCGGAATCAGCGCGCTGTCGGACCAGATTGTCGCCGGTGCATTCATGTGGGTCTTCGGATCGATGGTGTTTCTTATTCCGGCTTCGGTCATCACAATGCGTCTATTGGTCGGCAGAGCCATGAGACGCGCCGAAACGGGTGAATTGAATCAATCGCGAGTACAACCTCATTG
>CAWBHO010000061.1:0-4148 GCA_963788415.1 uncultured Acidobacteriaceae bacterium
TACCGCTCCCTGTCTCGCTGAACTCCTGCGCCAGAAAACAGACGCACTGGAAAAGCGGCCCGCCTTTCCAAGCAATCATGCTTTCGCGCAATCCATTTCTCGATTGCGGGGATTCTGCGCATTCCATGCGGCTGACAGGCCCAATCGCACCCCATGCCTCTCGGAGCCATCACACAGGACTCGCATTTACCGGCTGCGCAAGAGCTTCGCGTTCCGCCATTCCTTTAGCCAAACGGAAGCGAGCGTCCTATCCTTTCTGGCGCGGTGAAGATAGCTGGTGGAAAGTTTTGGCGGCGAAGTTTGTTTGTCAAAGAGCTTTTAATTGCGTATTGTATTTATGGAGCAGGCGGATGATGCGGCGGGGTTCTAACATAGCCCGCTGCGGTCGGACCGGTTGCAGAAATCAACCAGGGAGAATACATGGCAATCTCAGAAATTCTGGCAAGCATCGATCGCGACATTGCCCGGTTGCAGCAGGCGCGCGCGCTGTTGGGCGGTACTCCGGCAGTAGCTAAGAAGACAGCAGGCAGGCCGCGCAAGGCTGCGGCTGAGACCAAGAAGGGCGAGGCTGCCGCATCGGCTGCCGCCAAGCCTGCGAAAAAGAAGAAGAGGAACCTATCTCCAGAGGGACGGAAGCGGATTGCCGAGGCTGTGAAAAGGCGTTGGGCCGTGCAGAAGGCGGGAGCGGCAAAGTAACTGCCAGGCGAAATCATGGGCCGAATATTTTCAGGCCGCTCATTCGCTGGTAACACCGGAGCGTGTTCCAGAGGATCGAGATAGGCGCCGGCGGCCGCGGGTGCCCTCTTCTGAAAGTCGCGGACGGCTTCTACTCGGATAGTTGTCCGCGGGGTGCGGCTTAAGAGTGTTGGACCGGTGAATAACATCCCGCCATGGCTCTGAGTGTATCCCGTGTGGAACATGGCTCCCAGTTGACCGGCTTCGGAGAGGATGAGACTTTTTTGTTTTTCCGGTCGCCTTGGGGTGTGCCACAACGGCTTTCTCAACGGCCGCATGTTGCGCGTGCAATGTCCCCGCTTGGAGTCATCCCGCTGAAGCATGAGTGCTGTGGCCGCGCGGATGAGATGGTCTCCTCCCTCTTTGCGCGTGTCGGCCGAACCGATGAAATGACGTTTCATGCCCAGCGCAGGATGAGCGCTCGGCCGCGGGTCGGCGCGAGACTTCCAGGCGGGCGGGTTGATCTTCGGCAGGGAAGAAAAACGGCTCAAACTGGATCGAATACCTGTGCTTGAGCGTCGAATGTGTATCCTTAGAGCATAGGATGCTGAGTTGATCTGGCGCCACACGCAATTTCGCAGAGATAGCCGCTCGAAGCCGCGCGCTTTGAGGGCATCGGTTTTTCTGTGTCTGGTTTTGGCGGCTCTGCTGGCCGTCATCCAGGTGGCGCACGTACATCCGGTGGACAGCGATCCCGACCATTGCCCACTGTGCATCGCCATGCACTCGGCGGCGCCGGTTGCGGTTGTGGCCGACCCGGTTGTACTGGTCAGAGTCGAAATCGACCCACCGGTTTTTGAAACCCGCGCGGCCGTCCGCTACTGGCATCCGAAGCTTTTCACTCGCCCACCTCCAACCGGCTGCTGAGCGCTCTTCCCGATCACCCCTGGCGGTCTGCTCCCGGTCGCCGCGCGATTCGGCGCGGTTTCGGCTGTGCAGATATTCCGCAGGCTGATTGGGAAGCGGAATTGCGCCTTTTAGAGCATTTCTCCTCTTGCTATGGAGTGGGCATCTTTTATCCCACCCTAGCCGCAAAAACAAGAACGCGGCGAGGGTGGGGCACCCAGACTTTATACCTTCAGGGGAAACGCTCTAACTGCGCAGAGTACGCCGCGGCTCATCGAGCCCCGGCCGGTGTTACATTCTTCAGCCAATTTTTCAGGAGGCTTCTTATGCCGTTCAAACACGGCGCGATTGTTCGCGTTCTTCCCCTACTCATCCTATTCTTTTCGGTGCTTGCCGCTCAGGCGCAAGGCGGCAATGCGGGCGCTGTGCGCGGCACCGTGACCGACCCCACCGGCGCGGTGATTCCCAATGCCACGGTCCATCTGACCAACGAGGTCAGCGGGTTGGATCGGACCGTAACCACCGACGCGACCGGGAAGTTCGATTTCCCCGACGTTCCGTTCAATCCCTATCGGGTCGAGGTCTCGGCTCAGGGCTTCGCTCCGTCGAGCCGCAGGTTCGAAATTCGCTCCGTGGTGGGAACCAGCCTTAATCTGGTTCTGCACGTTGCGGGCGCGTCCCAGACTGTGACCGTGGAGTCTTCCGGCGACCTGGTGGAAGACGACCCGACCTTTCATACCGACGTGGATCGCGATCTGTTCATCAAGGTGCCGATGGAAAGCCAGTCTTCCACGCTCAGTTCCCTGGTGACGGAAACCACGCCCGGAGTGGCGGCTGACTCGAACGGCCTCTTCCACGGCCTGGGCGATCACGCATCGAACTCGTTCTCAGTGGACGGCCAGTCGATTACCGATCAGCAGAGCAAGGTATTTTCCAACCAGCTTCCCTCGAACGCGATTCAATCCATCGAGGTCATCAGCGGCGCCCCGCCGGCCGAGTACGGCGACAAGACCAGCCTGGTGATCGTGGCCACCACGCGCTCCGGTCAGGGCGTCACCACACCTACAGGCGAGATCAGCACCTCCTACGGTTCCTTTGGGTCGGCGACGAGCGAGCTAGACCTGTCGTATGGCGGCAAGAATTGGGGCAATTTCATCGAGGCTGATGGCCTGAACACCGGGCGATTCCTCGATCCGCCGGAGTTCAAGGTCTTCCACGACAAGGGCAACGAAGAAAACTTCTTCGACCGCGTGGACTACAACTTGACGCCGGTGGATTCGCTGCACCTGGACCTGAATTACAGCCGCTCCTGGTTCCAGACACCCAACTCCTACGACAACCTCGAACGTGCAGAACGTGTAACCAGCGGCCCGAACAGCGGTACAAGCGCCGACCCTATCCTGCACAGCGTGGGCGACACCGATCAGCGCTCCAGGATCGAAACCTTCAACATCGCTCCGACTTATACGCGCATCATTGGCAACGACGTGGTATTGGACCTGGGAGCCTTTGTGCGCAAGGATAACTACAACTACTATCCCAGCGGCAATCCTTTGGCCGACCTGGGGCCTGCCAACCTGCAGACTTCGTCGATCGCGCAGCATCGCACACTGACCAATGCCGCGGTCCACTCCGATTTCTCCTATGTCGAAGGGAATTCATAACATCAAGGCGGGTGTGCAGTACGGGCAGACCTTCCTGCGCGAGAACGACAGCCTGGGCGTCGTGGATCCGACCTATAACTCACCCTGCATGGACACGAACGGCAATCCCTGCCGGGATTACTCCGCTCCCACGGACTGCGACGGCGCCGACTAGCGGCAATGCGGTGATCGCAATGCCAACTACCTCCGGTCGCTTGCGCCCTACGATCTGACCCGCGGCGGCAGCGAATACTACTACTTCGGCCACGCGGACGTGAAGGAACTGGCGCTGTACATTGAAGACCAGATCAAGGCGGGCAACTGGGACTTCAACCTCGGGCTGCGCGAGGACTTGTACAACGGCCTCACCGACGCCAACCAGACGGAGCCGCGCCTGGGCATCGCGTATGACATCAAGTCAACCGACACCGTACTGCGCGTCTCCTATGCGCGCACGCTGGAGACACCTTTCAACGAGAACCTGGTGCTGTCGAGCGAAGGCTGCTCGAACACGGTGCTGGCGCCGCTGCTCCTTTGCGCGCCCGGCGTATCCGGAACCATGGAGCCCGGCTTCCGCAACGAGTTCCACGCCGGCCTGTCAGCAGGCCTTCGGCAAGTGGGTGGTCGTCAGCGGCGAGTATATCTGGAAATATACCCACAATGCCTTCGACTTCAGCGTGCTGGGCAACACACCCATCACCTTCCCCATCGACTGGCATAACTCGAAGATTCCCGGCTATGCCTTGCGCGCCGAGTCCCCCAGTTTCACGGCTTCAGCGCCTATTTCGTCGCCTCTTCCGTGGCCGCGCGCTTCTTCCCGCCGCAGGTGGCCGGCGCCGGCGCACCGCGGCCCAGACCGGCGGCTAGCCCTTCCGCATCGACCACGACGAGAAGTTCAACCAGACCACTCACCTGCAATACACC
>CAWBHO010000062.1:0-11916 GCA_963788415.1 uncultured Acidobacteriaceae bacterium
GAAGCAACCTTCCGGCGTAAGCAGCGCGGAGTATTGGGCCTGGCCGTCTTTCAGGCGCGCGGCGTCGTTCATGGTGATGTGCTGCACGGCGGCCAGAGCGCCGGGTCCGCGAAACTGAATCTCGCCCATGTGGCTCACGTCGAAGAGGCCCACCGCGGTGCGCACGGCCAGATGCTCGGCGATCAGGCCGCCGCCCGTGCCGGGGTACTCGACCGGCATATCCCAGCCGCCAAAGTCCACCATCTTGGCCTTCAGAGCGCGGTGGGCAGCGTTGAGGGCGGTTTTTTTGAGCGGAGATGCGATGGAAGAAGCGGGGCTGGTCATAAGAATTCCTTTCAAGCGGCGCCTGGGCACCCTGTTTACGATAGTGACCGACCGGCTCCAGGGTCAAACCCGGCGAAACCCGGCCGAAAAAACGGCTCTCTTCGCGCTCCAGCGCAGTTTTTTGACTGATTTTCCGATCCGCGCCCGGTCGTTTGAGCCAGCCGGCGCGGGTATCTTGGAGAGGGAGGCGATCGATGTCCAACCTCTACAACCGCATTCAGGGGCGCAGCCTGGAACGGCTGGCCGCATTGAGCGACGGCATCTTTGCCGTGGCCATGACGCTGCTGGTGCTCGACCTGCACCTGCCCAGCACAGCCCAGGTACATTCGGAGCGCGACCTGCTGCTGGCTCTGGCCGCCCTGGGGCCGCAGTGGATCACGTACGGCATGAGCTTTCTGACCCTGGGCATCTTCTGGGCCGGGCAGCAAACCCAGCTCAACCACATCGGCGAGGGCACGCGCGATCTGACCTGGATTCACCTCGGGTTTCTCTTCGCCATCACGCTGATGCCGCTCTCGACGCGCCTGCTGGCCGAGTTCATCACCTACCGCGCCGCCCTGGGCGTCTATTGGCTCAACATCTTCATCCCTGGCGCAATGCTTTATTGGAGCTGGGCCCACGCGACGCACGCCGACCTCATCCGGTCCGACACGCCGGAAGAGGTGCGCGGCAGCATCTGCCGGCGCGTGCTCGTCGCGCAATCGCTCTACGCTGCCAGCGCCGCCCTCTGCTTCATCGCCCCTTCGGTCAGCATCGCGGCCATCGTGCTGGTGCAGTTGAACTACGCCGTCGCGCCCCGGCTTTGGTGGCGGAAGAGCTCCCGAGACTGACGCGAACTCACCTTTCGTGCCGGGCTGTTTTACAAGGGCACGATTTTAGAGCGTTTTAGGAAATGGTGTAGGCCGGAATTTTACTGGTATCCCACCCATTCCGCAGAAAAACGCGGAATGGATGGGGCACGGAAGTCTACATCCAAAGTTAAAACGCTCCAGCCGCTCTGTAAATGCCGCAGAATCAGCGGGGGCTTGGCCTCTGAATTCTTGGCGGAAAGGCTCTATTTGCGCCGCGCCCGCCAGAAAGAACTGACGCCCAGGTAAAAAAAGACGGCGATCAAGGCAACAATCAGCAGAAATCTGGGGCGGTCTTCGGCGTGGGACCAACTGGCTCCGATGCTCCAGAGGGATCGGGCAAAGGCCAGCGCGAACAGCAGGAAAAAAGAGCCGGTCACCTCCAGCCAGACGATGCCGCCCACCCGGCGGAAAGGGCGCAGGAGACCTCCGGCGCCTCGGCGGAGGCCGCCGGCAGCCGGAAGCGCGGGGCGATGGAATGAGGTTGCTGACCTCGGTTCGGCCACCGCGGGCGCAATCGACGCGCTGGGCGAGGGCGGAGAAGCCGTTGCAGCCGCCATGCGCTGGCCGGCGACGCGTCCGGCGACGCGCAGCCCGGCGCCCAGGATCCGGCCGATGCGCTGAGGTCTCATTTCGTTATGATGGTAACAGCGGCGGTAGGGAAGCCGGTTTTTGGCAGTCTCGCGTCAGACGGCAGTTGCTCCCGAGCGGCGACAGAAGTAAGGTAGAAAGAACCCACCCGCAGTCCGCGCTTTTTCGCTCGCGCTGGCCGCAGCCCTGGAGGTACCCCGTGAAATCCCGTCTGCGCGAACTGATTGAACAACTGGGCGAGGCGATTCATGAGTCGGTCATCGAGAGCGAGCAGATCGCCGGAGTGGTGCAGGACATTCGCGAGCACGGCTTCGACGTGCTCTTGATGCTGGAAGCCACCATTGCCCTCAACGAGGTGGCCGCCAAAGCCAACGAAGAGCCTGAAGACGGCGTCGAGCAGGATGGCTTGGAGCCCCCCTTTACCCAGAAAGACCTCCATTTTCTCCGCTCCCTGCGCATCTCCGTTGCGGGCGACGAGGAAGAGGGGAGCGGATTCGAGGCCGAATAGCCGTCCAGCCCAGCCTGCATCCAGTCGTTCGCCAGTGTCCGCAAGGTCCAGGCGCGCAAGTTTTATGCCTCTTGCAGGACATCCCGATTACGGTCTGCTCTGCTGAAACAGGGTCGGCCTGCGTGATCGGTACTCTCCCGGAAAAGCCCTCCGGTAACCTCATGTCGCTGGCAGTTCCTCCGATAAGAAAGACGTGGAGCTTTCGCGGCAGGCTTGAGCAAGAGCCGATCAATCACCGTAATCGCCCCTATTTTTTGGGAGCAGCCCGAACAGGCGGCTTTTGTCCGCCGATGCAGTAAACCAGCACACAGAGGGCTGGCTGTATTCAGCTAAATTTGGTCTGTCGTGAGCGCCACGGGGCAGGAGTCGGAATGTCACAGGTGGAACTGGAGAATGGTGGACTAGACCGGCAGCGAGAAGAAGCAAGGCTCGCCGCATTGGCTTCCACGGAAATTCTCGACACCCCCCCCGAGCCCGCCTACGATGCCATCACCCGTCTGGCCGCTGAGTACTTTCAGGCCGATTGGGCCGGAATCAGTTTTGCCGACAAGGGCCGCCTCTGGATCAAATCGCATTGGGGTCAGCAACTGCGGGAGTTGCCGCGCAAGAACTCCATTTTCGACATGGTGCTGGCCGAGGACGGTCCAACGATCATTCCCGACATCGCCAAATGTCCGGAATTGAAAGAGCGGCTGCTCAGCCCAAAACTTCTCAAGGCGAGGTTCTTCGCCGGCGTTCCGGTGCGCTCGCCCGACGGGAAGATCCTCGGACTGTTGTGCATCTACTGCCGCCAGCCCCGCAACGGGCTGACTCCGGACGAACTGCGCACGCTCGAGGGACTGGCCGAGATGGTCTCCAGCCACTTGGAACTGGGCAGACTGCGAAAGAAACTCAACGGAAACGGAAACGGAAACGGAAACGGGCATGGGCCGGAGCAGGCGCAGCCCCAGGCTGCGGCTGTCCACAGCGAAAGCTGGCCGCGCGAGGACGACCTCCGCCTGGCGCTCGACCAAGGCCAGTTCCTGCTCCATTACCAGCCGGAAGTGGACCTTGCCACGCGCAGGATCGTCGGGCTCGAGGCCCTCATCCGCTGGCGCCACCCGGAGCGGGGGCTCGTTTCTCCCAAGGACTTCATTCCCCTGGCCGAAAAATCCGGACTCATCCTGCCCATCGGCGATTGGGGGCTGGCCGAGGCTTGCGGCCAGATTCAAAAATGGTGCCATGAAGACGTTCGCCACGGGTCGCTGCGGGTCGGCGTCAACCTCTCCGCCCGCCAGTTCTCGCGCGAGGGCCTGGCCGACCACGTCGAAGCGCTCCTGGTTCAATCCGGCATCTCCAGCCGCCAACTCGGCCTGGAAATGACCGAATCCAGCCTGATTCCCAACATGCACACCGCCCTGGACGTCTTCGGCAGCCTGCGCCGGCTGGGCGTCTCATTGCTGATGGACGACTTCGGCACCGGCTACAGCTCCCTGAACCACCTCCACTCCTTTCCTTTCGACGTGCTCAAAATCGACTGTTCCTTTGTCGGCCGCATGAGCGAAGGCGATCAGCCGCTGCAGATCGTGCGCACCATCATCGAGCTGGCCCGCGTGATGGGCATGGACGTGGTGGCCGAGGGGATCGAAACCCGCCAGCAATATCGCCTGCTGCGGCAGATGGGCTGCCGCTTCGGCCAGGGCTACCTCTTTGCCCGCCCCATGAGCGCCGAAGCCGTGACCCGGCTGCTGAGACTCCCCGGCCGCATCCTCCCCGACCCTGAAACTCCCGAGCTGTCTGGAAGCGACCCAGAGGAAATCTGCGCTTTGTCAAAGGAATAAAGCTCTTCTGAATGAAAGCTCGAAGCTTTCGATTTGGGAAAGGCATCGGAATCGGCCCGTTCCGGAATGAGTGCAAATTTTCACCCCGGAAATTCCTCATGCCGGGTTCCGGCCGCACGGTATGCTCCTTTCCATGGAGCAACCCACCGCAACCTCGCCCTCCCCCGCCTCTCCCAGCTTTGCGGGCCTGCTGGCCGCGTTGGCCGCGTCCGCGCCAAAATCCGGCATTCCCAGCGACAGGTCTACTTCGCCGGGGTGGAAATCTGGAATTTCCGCCAGCGATTCCTCTTTGCTGGAGTGGAAAGCAGAGACTTCCGTCGATCGGCCTTCACCGCCGAAGCAGAAGCCCGCTCCCGCCTGGAACGACGACGATCTTGCCGACGACATTGCAACCCTGAGCTACGAGCGCGCGCTGCGCACTCACTCGCGCTATCGCGCGTCCGGAACCAGCGCGGCCGAATCCAGCGTGGCCGAATCCAGCGATCCGTTGCCTGCCGAGCCCGCTGCGCCGGAGCCGATCGGGTTTGAGGAGAGTTTTCCCTATAGCCCATCCGAAGCGGCTCAGCCAGCGCATTCTTTCTTCGCAAAACCGGAGCCGGCGCCCGCCCTCGCTTCAGGCGCGGGCTTGGAACGGGATCTGAAGGACGCCAGCATCACCATCCGCCTGAGCAAGGCCGAGTGCGCTCAACTGCACCGGCGCGCGGCTGAGGCCGGGCTCACCGTCTCAGCTTACCTGCGCTCCTGCACCTTCGAAGCCGAGTCTCTGCGGGAGATGGTCAAGGACACCCTGCTTCAGTTGCGCTCGGCTAAAACCCCGGCCCAACCCGCTGCTCCAGCGGTTTCGGAGGCGCAACGCGCCGCTCCGCTCCGAAGGCGGTCTGGATGGATGGCCCGGCTGCTCAATGTGCGGCAGGACAAACAGCAGGCAGCACACGCCTGAAAGCCTGTGGCGAGAGTCCAGATTGCTGAAAAACATCCCGCGGGGGCTATCGATCCGGCAAAAAAACAGGGCCATCGTCTTCCCCACCCATTTCCGCAAAAGACGCGGAAATGGATCGGTTAACCCAGGCAGCATTTAGTTGCCGGATTAATAAAGCCCGCAGTTTCTGGTCAGGCATTTGCGGCGGGACCGAAGCCATGCCCTTCCCAAACCGGGCTTTTGCCACAGGCTACCAAGGCTCCCGCCCGGCCTACTCCACTTCCAGCACCAGGCACTTCAGGTACTCGGTCTCCGGCAGGTTCAGCACCACCGGATGGTCGGGCGCGGCGCCGCGGCGCTCGAGCAGCCGCACGCGCCGGTGGGCATCGGCGGCGGCCGAGGCCACGCTGGCCTCAGATCGGCCCAGCCCACATGGTGCGAGCAGGAGCAGGTGACCAGCAGGCCGCCGGGGCGCAGCATCTTGAGCGCTCTCAGGTTCAGTTCCTTGTAGCCGCGCAGCGCGCCCTCGACGGCGCGCTGGCTTTTGGCGAAGGCGGGCGGATCGAGCACGATGGCGTCGAAGCGTCTCGCCCGCCTCCGACCAGTCGCGCAGAATCTCAAAGGCGTCGGCCTCGACCCAATCCACCTGCGCCGGTGAGCTGCGCGCGGTTGGCTTCCAGATTGCGCTCCGCCACTTCGAGCGAGGCGCGGGAGGCGTCGATGCCCGTGACCTGGGCGCAGACCTGGGCCAGATGCAGGGCAAAGCCGCCCTGGTAGCAGCAGACGTCGAGCGCGCGCGCCCGCCGCCGTCGCCGATTTGCCGCAGCCAGCCTGCGCGCCCACTCCGCGGCGGCGGCGTAGTTGGCCCGCTGGTCGAGAAATGCGCCGGTCTTCTGTCCGGAGTTGGCGTCGAAGTGAAAGCTGAGGCCGTTGAGCCGGAATTGCGTGCTGGCCGGGCGCTGCCGGCGTTGGCGAGCCACAGCGGCTCCGGATTGGGCGCGGCCAGGCCTTCCAGTTCGCGCACGCGCGGGTCGGGCCGCTCCAGAATGGCCGCCGGCGCAAGCTCTTCGCGCAGCACGCGCACGCACCGCTCCCGCACCGCGGCCGAGTCCAGCCCTTTGGCCAGCAATTGCAGGATGACCAGTTCGCCGTACTTGTCCACCACCAGACCGGGCAGCTCGTCGGCCTCGCTGAAGCACAGACGGCAGGCGTTGTTGCGCTCGTCGAGCAGAGGTTTGCGCCGCGCAATGGCCGCGCGCAGCCGGGTTTCCAGCAGATCGAGCCACGCAGGCTCGCCGATGGCGGAGCGCGAGATCAGGCGCAGGGCAATCTGCGATTGGGGGCTATAGAGCGCCGTTCCCAGCAGCAGTCCGCGGCTGTCGGCTACGGGCACGAGCGCGGGAGGCTCGCCGTCGGGGAGCGCGGATTCGGGCAACTGAAGGGACTCAATGTCCGAGGCGTAAACCCACAGGTGGCCCGCACGAAGCCGGTCGGCGGCGCGGCGGCTGATGCGCGCTCCAGCGGGTTGGACACCGTGGCTCTCCGGATCTTTTGCCGGGGCCGGTTTTTTCGTGTTCCGTTCAGGAGACTTCGTTGGCCGGCCAGTTTTGAACCCTTTTGGAGCGGTTTTGGGAGCTTCCGGAGTTGCGGCAGGGTGGGGAGTGCGCTGCTTGGTCATGGTTTCCTTCAGTCTGGTTCATCTTAACAACAATCGACTCCGGGAACGGAGACCTGACTTGGAACAGCCGCGCTCGCGGGCGCCCTGGCTGCTTTCACCCGCGGCAATCGTTGCGGCCTATAATGAAGCATGGCGACGGCCCGTCAATCCGCACCGGAAAAGGTTCCCGGCGCAACCCCGGTTTCCACGGGGAGTGCGGAACTTGCAGTGCGGGACGGCGAGCGGGCTGCAATCGACAGCCGTTTCGAGGCGCTTGTCCGCCATGTTCACGCCAATCGTCCCAGCGAAGACACCTCCCTGATCCGCAAGGCCTGGGAGTTCTGCGTCCAGCACCACGAGGGCCAGATGCGGGCCTCGGGCGAACCTTACATCATCCATCCGCTGGAGGTGGCCGAGGTGCTGGCGGAGATGAAGATGGACGCGACGGCCATCGCCGCGGGCCTCTTGCACGACTCGGTCGAGGACACGCCCGCCACCAACGAGGAGATTGCCGCCGGCTTCGGCGAACAGGTGGCCCACATCGTCGAGGGCGTCACCAATATCGACAAGATCCAGTTCGCCAACCGCGAGGACCGCCAGGCGGAGAACGTGCGCAAGATGCTGCTGGCCATGGTCTCCGATGTGCGCGTGGTGCTGATCAAGCTGGCCGACCGGCTGCACAATATGCGGACTCTCGAACACCTGAAGCCGGAGCGCCAGGAGGCCATCGCGCGCGAGACTCTGGACATCTACGCGCCGCTGGCTCATCGGCTGGGCATGGGCAAGGTGCGCGGCGAGTTGGAAGATCTGGCCTTCCGCTACACCGACCCGGTCAGCTATGAGCAGGTGGCGGCGGCCGTCGAATCCCGGCGTGTCGACGGCGAACAGTTCCTGCGCAGCGTGGAAGACACGCTGGCCGAGCAGTTGCGCGAAAACAATATCGAAGCGCGCGTCGAGTGGCGCATCAAGCGCATCTACTCGATCTTCCAGAAGCAGCAGCGCTCCAAAGTTTCCTTCGACCAGGTGTACGACCTGCTGGCCATCCGCGTCATCACCCAGGACGTGGGCGCCTGCTACGCCGTTTTCGGCCTCATCCACACCCTTTGGCGGCCGGTTCCGGGGCGCATCAAGGACTTCATCGCCATGCCCCGCGCCAACCACTACCAATCGCTGCACACCACGGTGATGAGCCCCAGCGGCCACCAATTCGAGGTACAGATCCGCACCGAGGAGATGCATCGCATTGCCGAGGAAGGCATCGCGGCCCACTGGAAGTACAAGGCCGGCAGCGGAGTCGTGACGGCCCGCGACGAAGAGCGGCTGAACTGGATCAGGCAGCTGGTCGAGTGGCAGAAGGAGATGACCGACCCCAACGAGTTTCTCTCCAGCCTGAAGATGGACCTTTATCCCGACGAGGTCTACACGTTCACGCCCAAGGGAAAGGTGGTGGTGGTCCCGGCCGACGGCACGCCGGTCGACTTTGCCTACACCGTCCACACCGAGGTGGGCCACACCTGCGTGGGCGCCAAGATCAACGGCCGCATGGCTCCGCTGCGCACCAAGCTGCGCACCGGCGACATCGTCGAGATTGTCACTCAAAAAGACCACAAGCCGAGCCGCGACTGGCTGACTTTTGTCAAAAGTCCCCGCGCCCGCAATAAAATCAAGCACTGGCTGAACGAGGACCATCGCCGCCGCGCCATCGAGATCGGCCGCAAGCTGCTGGAGCGGGAGGCGCGCAAATACAAGGTTTCTATGAGCCTGATTGGCGACCAGGATCTGGGCCGCATCGCTGGCGAGTATGGCGTGGCCACGGCCGTCGATCTGCTGGCCGCGCTCGGCCTGGGCAAGCACTCCGCCCGCCAGTTGCTCAACAAGCTGGCGCCCAGCTCGACCAGCCAGCCGGAGCCCGATGCCGCCACGGAAATAAAGCCGGGTACGGCCGCCGCGGCCATGTCGGACGCCGTGCGCAAGCTGCACCTGACCGGCTCGGACTCGCTGCAGGTCGAGGGCCAGAACGACCTGCTCGTCTATCGCGCGCGATGTTGCAACCCCATTCGCGGCGAGGAGATTGTCGGCTACGTAACTCGCGGCAAGGGCGTGGCCGTTCATGCGCGCAGTTGCCCCAACGTGCAGAACCTGCTTTACGAGAGCGACCGCCGCATTGCCGTCGAGTGGTCGCGCGTGGGAGACCAATCGGCTGGCCGGCCGCAGCGCTATCCGGTCAAGATCACCGTCGCCTGCGACGACCGGGCCGGGATGTTGAAGGAACTGATCGCCGTCATCTCCGACGACAACGCCAACATCAGCGGGGTCGATATCCGCCACGACGAAAACGGTGAAGCAATCATCGAATTTATCGCCGAGGCCGAAGACGTCGGCCATCTGAACCGCATGGTTCTCGGTCTGCGCCGCGTCTCCGGCGTCCGCGCCGTGCACCGCGCGCAAAAACTCTAAGCGCGCGGCTGGCAGCTTATGCCGGTTGGCGATGCGCGCAAAGGCCAAGCTGCTCCTCCCGCAGCCACCGCTTTACTGCCCGGCGAAGGCGCGGATTGCGCCCGGAACACCTGCTCTTCCGGCCCCCTTGCGTTGGACAAGATCGGGAGTTGCCCTCTATCTTGATTCCGGGCACTGATTCGAGGAGCACATGACCGGCCTATCCACCGCGCAAGAGCACGCCCCATACAAGCCCGCCAACAAGATTCGATTTGTGACGGCGGCCGCGCTCTTCGACGGTCACGACGCCGCGATCAACATCATGCGCCGCATTCTCATGGCCAACGGCGCGGAGGTCATTCACCTCGGCCACAACCGCTCGGTGGACGAGATTGTAACCGCCGCCTTGCAAGAAGACGCGCAGGGAATCGCCGTTTCCAGCTATCAGGGCGGGCACATCGAATTTTTCAAGTACATGATCGATCTGCTGAAAGAGCGCGGCGGCTCCCGCATCAAGGTCTTCGGCGGCGGCGGCGGCGTGATCGTTCCCGCCGAGATCGCCGAGCTCGAAGCCTACGGCGTGACACGCGTCTTCAGCCCCGAAGACGGGCAGCGGATGGGCCTGACCGGCATGATTTTGGAGATGATCGAGGCCTGCGACATCGATCTCTCCGAGGACGCTCCGTCCACTCTGGACGCGTTGAGAACCGGTGAAGCCGGGCAGCGGCATTGTGCGCTCGCGCGGTGGATCACCGCGCTCGAAAACGGCCGCGTCGACGCCGGACTGAAAGCCTCGCTCGACGAGGCCGCCGCGACGATCAGAGTGCCCACGCTGGGCATCACCGGAACTGGTGGCGCCGGCAAGTCGTCGCTGACCGACGAGCTGGTTCGCCGCCTGCGCTTCGATCAGGACGACGCGCTGAAGATCGCCGTCCTCGCGATTGACCCCTCGCGCCGCAAGACCGGCGGAGCGCTGCTGGGCGACCGCATTCGCATGAACGCGATTGGCCCCTGGGATGGGCAGGAGAATGGACGGGGAAACCGTCGGGAGCGGGTCTTCCTGCGCTCGCTGGCGACCCGCGCGGGTGGCTCCGAAATTTCTCCCGCGCTGCCCGATGCCATCGCCGCCTGCAAAGTGGCCGGCTTCGATCTGATCCTTGTCGAAACCTCTGGAATCGGTCAGGGGGACGCCGCCATCGCTCCGTTGGTCGATCTTTGCCTTTATGTGATGACCCCGGAATTCGGCGCGGCGTCGCAGCTCGAAAAGATCGGCATGCTGGATTTTGCCGACTTTGTGGCCATCAACAAATTCGACCGCAAGGGCGCGCAGGACGCGCTGCGCGATGTGGCCAAACAGGTACGGCGCAATCGCGACCTGTGGAGCCAGGAGCTGGAAGAGATGCCGGTCTACGGCACCCATGCTTCGCGCTTCAACGATGATGGCGTGACGGCGCTCTATCAGGGCTTGCTGCCGCGGCTGGCGGCGCTGGGCTTGCCGGTCGAGACTGGCAAAGACAAGACCGGCAAACTCAGGGCCGGCAAACTGGACGCCGTCCGAGTGAAGTTCTCCTCGGCCGGGAGCGCGATCCTGCCGGCGGAGCGCAGCCTCTATCTGGCGGAGATCGCCGACGCCGTGCATGGCTATTACACGTTCGTTGCGAAGCAGGCGAAGCTGGCCCGCGAACGCCAGCAACTGCAGGAGTCCAGGCGCATGTTATCGGCTGCCGGCAAGGGGTCCGACCTCGATGACCTGGACGAATTGACCGCCGAACGCGAGGCCCAGCTTGCCCCCGAAGCACGCAAGCTGCTGGAGGCCTGGCCGGAGCTCAAGGCCGCTTATGCCGGCGATCAACTTGCGGTCAGGGTCCGCGGCTGGGAGAGCCGCACGGAGCTGGTTTCCACCACCTTGAGCGGCACCAGGATTCGCAAAGTTTCCCTGCCGCGTTTTGAGGATCAGGGCGAGATCCTGCGCTGGCTGATGCTCGAAAATGTGCCCGGATCGTTTCCCTTTACGGCGGGCGTCTTCGCCTTCAAGCGCGAGAACGAGGACCCGACCCGGATGTTCGCCGGCGAAGGCGATCCATTCCGTACCAACCGCCGTTTCAAGCTGCTGTCGGAAGGCATGAGCGCCAAGCGCCTCTCGACGGCCTTCGATTCGGTCAGACGTAAACGAAGCCGTTGGAGCGGGATTGCTAGCCCGGCGCGCGTGAAAGTTATGAAAGTAGCGCGGCTTGTCGCGCGTCGTCAGCAGGACGGATGTGATCAGGAAACCGCTGAGGACGAAGAAGACAATCACCCCTGCCCATCCCCACAGGCTGGGGTAATGCATCCATGTGCCTTTGAACCGCGGATTGCAGTGGTAGAGAACCACGGCCAGAATCGCGAGACCGCGCAGCCCGTCGAGTTCCGGCAGGTAGGAGGGGAGCCAGGTTGGTCGTTGAATGGGCAAGAAATAGATTAAGGCATTGTGGCCGTTCGCGAACGAATAACTCTCACCCTCGGCCTAAAACGCCCAGAACGATCCTTTTGTCGTGAATCCACCAGCTGATTGCGCACCGCAGAAGGGCTGGTCGCAGACTACTTGACCAGTTCGAAGGGCGAATCATCGAAAGTCTCGGGGTCGTAACCTCGTCGGCTCTTGATCGTCTCGAGGCGTCGCATTGCTCCGTTCTTCCATATGTACGTCGTTGTTCTGTAGTACTTGGGGCACCATACACATTGGCGATCAGGTTCGCGATTGACTTGGCCATCTGCGGTCCACAATTCAAATCGTCCGAGGGAATTTGAGAAGAAACGAACCTGCGCCTGCGCTC
>CAWBHO010000063.1:0-19745 GCA_963788415.1 uncultured Acidobacteriaceae bacterium
CGTCGATGACATTCTGGTCCACCGGTTCAGCCAGAACGACTACCTGCTGGTGGTCAACGCCGGCACCAAGGACAAGGACTACGCCTGGATTCGCGCCCAGGTGGGCGGCTGGCCCTCGGTTCACATCAACGATTACTCCAGCAGCTACTCGCAACTGGCCGTTCAGGGGCCGCTGGCTCTCAAAACCCTGCAAAAGCTGACAAAAGTCGAACTGGCGGGGATTAAAAACTACTGGTTCACCTGGGGAGAAGTGGCTGGCGTGCCCAACGTGCTCATCGCGCGCACCGGCTACAGCGGCGAGGACGGCTTCGAGGTTTATCTGCCCGCCGACACGCCGACAACGGAGAAGGTCTGGAACCTGCTGCTCGAAGCGGGTGCGGAGTTCGGCATTCGCCCCTGCGGCCTGGGGGCGCGCAACACGCTGCGGCTGGAGGCGGGAATGCCCCTCTACGGGCATGAAATCTCCGATGCGGTCAATGTTCTTGAGAGCGGCCTCGATCGCTGGCTGAAGCTCGACAAGGGCGATTTCATCGGTCGCGAAGCGTTGCTGGCCATCCAGGCCGCCGGCGGGCCGAAGCACAGGAACATCGCTCTCGAAATGGTCGAGCGCGGCATCGCCCGCGACGGGTACTCCGTGCTGTCCCTGGAGGGGGAGCAAATTGGCACCGTCACGTCCGGCTCGCCCGCACCGTTTCTGAAGACCAATATTGCCTTTGCGCGGGTGCCGGCTGAGGTGGCCGCCGGGGGCCAGGATGTGCTGGTCGAGGTGCGCGCCAACCGCGTCCGCGCCAGGCAGATCCCGGCGCCGTTCTATAAGCGGGTCAAGAAGTAACGCGAAAGCCTCCCACCCTGGCCGCAAAAACAAGAACGCGGCGAGGGAGGGGCACCCAGTTTCAGAGTGAATTTTCTAAAGTAAATCTCCTCTTGTTGCAGAGGAAACAATATTCCTCAGGGGCTAAAGCCCGCCTATCTTGCTGTACTTTTCGGCACGACTGAAGTCGTGCCTTTTCAAAACCACTCTGAGCAAAATGCGCATTTGCTTCAAGAAGTGGAATGCCACATTCGCGGAAAATCAGCGGAGGGCGAGCATCTCAGACCTGCATCACTTCGGCTTCCTTCTTCTGCGAGAGCTCTTCCATGCGGCGGATCTCCTCGTCGGTCATCTTCTGGATTTCTTCGAGGGCGCGCTTCTCGTCGTCCTCGCTGATCTTCTTCTCCTTGGCGAGTTTCTTGAGGGCGTCGTTGCCGTCGCGGCGGACGTTGCGGATCGCCGTGCGGTGCTCTTCGAGCACTTTGTTCAAATGCTTGCAGACATCCCTGCGGCGCTCCTCGGTCATGGGCGGAACCGGCACGCGCAGCAGTTTGCCGTCGGAGATGGGATTGAAGCCCAGATCGGAGGTGCGGACGGCCTTCTCGATCTCCTTGAGCACGGTCGGGTCCCAGGGCGCAATCAAAATCAGTTGCGCCTCCGGCGAGGAGAGCTGCGCCAGTTGGCTGATGGGAGTTTGCGTGCCGTAATAGTCCACCTTGATCTGGTCGAGCATATGCACGCTGGCGCGGCCCGTGCGCGTGGAGGCCAGGTTGGCCTGAAAGGTGGCCACAGCCTGGTCCATCCGCCGCCTGAGGTCGGCGTTGAGTTCCTTGAGCGCCGGAATTCCGGCCATAATCGAAGCTGCCATTGGGTTGATCCTCGTCGAGCAGGTTGCCAACCGATATTCTACTAAAATCGAGGCGGTGGTATCGCCGGAGTGTTGGACTTTTCATCGCGCATTTCAACGGAAAGCACGTTCAAGCCCGCCGGAGATCGCCCATTCCAGAGCGGTTTTCCAGGTCCTGGTTTTGCAGGCTCTGGTACTCTGACCGCGTGATTTCGCACCCGTGCCGGAACGGGCGTGGGCCGGGAGACCGGCGCTATGCTTGCTCGATCACGCAACCAAGCGGCCGGAGACTTAGAACCTCATTTTCAGGCCCACCTGGATCTGCCGCTCGCGATAAAAGTTGGTCCCGTTGATATTCAGCGGCTGGCCGAAGGCCGAGGTCGCAAGACCGGTCGTGGTGTTGATCTTGAGGCCGGTGAGAAAATTCAGCGACGGCGGAGTGGTGGCGCTGCCGGACTTGATGGTATAGCCGGTGGTCTCGATTTCGGTCACGTTCTGGTGGTTGAACAGGTTGAAGCTCTCGGCCAGCAGCTCCAACTCGCGCATATGCCCTAGATTGAAGCACCGGGCGAGCCGCAGGTCGGCCTTCCACACGGCCGGATAGCGGAATGTGTTGCGGCCCACGCCGTAAACCCGGTTGTCGCCGCCCGAACCGTTCATTCCCGGCCCGACGCCCACGATGGCGTTGCCGGCGAAGTCGAACTCCTTGGCCAGCGAGCCCGAGGTGCGCATCGTATACGGTAGTCCGGTGCGGAACTGCCCGACTCCGGAAATCATCCAGCCATTGGCCAGCTTCCCGGCCAGGTTTTGCAGCTTCCACGGCGACTCATAAATTGCCATCACCGCGAGCGAGTGGCGAACGTCCAGGTTGCTGGTTCCGTACTCCTGGCTGAAGTCGGCCGGGTCCAGCACGTCGCTGCCGGCCACCTGCGAGCTCTCGTTGGGGTTCCAGTCCATGGCGTGAGCGTAGGTGTAGTGGGCATGGAGGCTGAGCCCGTGGTGGCCATTGAGGGAGACCTTGAGCGTGGCTGCCTCGTAGGTTGAGTTGGCCCGGCTCATGACCTGGGTGATTTGCTGATAGTTCTGATTGAGGCGGCCGCACTGCCCGGCGAGATTGAACGGCGCGCCGATGGGGCAATCGACTAAAGGCCAGGAAGCGTAATAGGGAACGGTGATCGTCGGAGTCTTGATGGGCCCCAGGCCGAGGAAGCCGCAGGCGCTCTCATTGAGGGATGATGGGGTCTGGTCGCACACCTGGTAGGTGATCGTCTGGAACGGCGTGGGAAGGGTGAGATTGGTGTCGATGGAGATGGGCAGATGGCGGCCCAGGCTCACCATGGCGTCGCCCCCGACCACCACGCGGCCTGGCAACTGCTTTTCGAGGGAGACCACGGCCTGATGCACTTCGGGGTTGCGGAAGTTGGGCGCAAACTCGACCGCACCCGGCTTGACCACGGTCGCTGGCTCTCCGGTCAGCACATAAGGAAACGGCGGAGCGCCGCCGCCGTTGTTGGGCAGGTCGTCGGTGGGCCGCATGAAGAGGTTCAGGTCGCCGTTAGCGAGCCGGTCTGGGTCAGCGCCGTCTCGACGGCGCAGTTCTCGGTGCGCCCGTAGTACATTCCGTAGCCCAGCCGCAACACCGGCCAGTGCTCCTTCGCCCGCTTCCCACGGCCAGGCTCACGCGCGGACCCCAGTCGTTGCCCAGGCTGGGCAGTCTTCTCGGTCAGCGGAAGGTCCGGGTTGCATGCCGAGCGCGGCGATCGGCGGCGGCAACTGCTCCCGCTCCCAGCGCAGCCCGGCGGAGACGACCAGCAGCTTGCTCGCCTGCCATTGCGCGGTCGCGTACCCGGCCCAGTCGTTGGTGCTCAAATGCCAGTCTGCGGGGCCGATGGTCTGCGAGTAGTAGGAATAGCAGGGCAGGTTGCCCAGCCCGCGCAGACTGTTCCCCGAGTCGCGCCACACCTTGCCCGTCTCGTCGCAGTTGTGCTGGTTATTGGGGTCCAGCGCACCAGCCAGCCCGAATGTGCCGAAGACCAATGCGTCGGAGGCGAAGTTCTCCACGCTTTCATACGAATATGTGCCTGTCTGGTTGCGCAGCAGACTGGTGGCGTCGGCATTGTGGCTCACGTCGAAGCCGGCTTTGACCAGCAGATTGCCGTGCACCCAGTCCAGCGACTCCTGCCCCTGATAGGTGTGCTCGTCGGGATAGCTGCCTGTTCCAAAACGCGAGGGGTTGCCGATTTTCATGCCGTAGTCCGAGTCCACGGCAATCTGCGGCAACTGTCCCCAGGCGTTGCCCGCGAGAAATGTCTGCTCGAAGGCGGAGGGAGTCTCTGGCCGCGCTTTCCGGATCGTACCTTCCTCCGAAAAATGGGCCACGGAGAGCAGGTTGGGCGTCAGGAAAGCAGCCCACCGGCCCAGCAGCCGCTCTTTGCTGGCCGCGGTGGACCCGAAGCTGTGGTTGCCGTAGTCTTCCGAAAGACGGGTCATCCCTCCGCCCGGCGAGTTCCACTGCGCACCGGAGCCATCGAGCGTAAAACTCTGGCGTTCGGACGCCTTCCAATCGATCCGCCCAAAGCCGGTCCACTGCGTGGCAGTGCGCGGAGCGGGGCCGAGCAATCCCCCCAGCTCTTCCAGCACGCTGGAATAAGCCGCCAACCCTTCAGCCACCGGATTAACGCCGCCCAGCCCCAGACGCGCACTCAGCACCTGCATCTGATCGTTCGATGGCTGGGCAAAGAACTCCTCTGGAATCCGCACCATGGACATGCCCGGATCGTTACGCCGGGAGCTGTCCAGAGCCGCAAACCAGAACAGCTTATCGCGGCGAATCCGGCTGCCCGCACCGATGCCCCAGGTCATTTCCCGGTTTTCAGGGGTGTAGGGTTCGGACGTGAAAACCGGAATCGTGCTCAGTGTGGCCGGCGCGGTCTCCTTCGCCCACTGGGAGAAGGGATTCCGCGCGCCCCAGTTGTTCTGGCGATCGAAGAGAAACCCCCGTCCATGCAGCGCATTTCCGCCGCTCATGGTCTCCACATCCAGGCGTCCACCCGCTGCGTCAGTTGCCTCGGCCTCGGCATTACCGGTCATCGTCCGCACTTCGCGAATGGCAGCCTCGCTCAGGGAGAGCCCATGACCGCCCATCCCCACCTGCGCGATTCCGGCCGGTTCCGCTCCGCCTTGCCCCAACGCTCCCCGGCCCGACGAGCCCTGGCCCGAGCCGTTGGTTCCTCCGGTCGGCCCAAACGCCAGCCCCGTGTCCATCCCATCCACTGCGATCCCGGCCGATTGCTGGCCCGCGCCACGCAGTGAAATCTGCCCCTGCCCGCTGGCCGGGGTCACGGATGTCGGCGCATTGTCCAGCACAAAATCCTCCCAGTGCCGCCCGTTCACCGGCAATGCTTGCAATTGCTCGGAGCTGATCGTGGTGGTCACCGCCGGGGCTGCCGGGCCGCTCTTCCGAGAGGCCGCGAGAACTGGGGCTTCGGGCGGCGGCGCACTTTGCGTCGCCGCCGTCACCGCACCGGGCTTGCTGGCAGACGCGCCGCCGCCGGATGGCTCCGCCAGCCCCGCCGCCTGCGCCCGGCCTGCTACTTCGGTTGGACCAGCCAGATGCGGCACGGTCCGGGCAGTTTCACCCGCCGCACGCGCGGCTCCGTTCGAGTTTGGCTGCTCCGGGTTTGGCTGTTCCGGGTTTGGCTGTTCCGGGTTCGGCTGTGCGGGAACTGAAGTGTTCGCCTCCAGGCCGGTCCCGCGCTCGCTCGAAGCCAGCGCTGAACCTGCCAAAGGGATGCTCGATTCCGCTGCCAGGGAGCGGTTCGAGTTCGTCGGCGGGGAAGGCGAAACCACGGCCTTCGCGCCTGAAACCGCGGGTGCGGGGAGCGCGGAAACCTGCCGGAACCCTGCGGTCAAGGGGAGCGTCTGCAACGGCTCGGCGGCGAACGCAACCTCGCTTGCAGGCAATTCCGCCGTCTCAAGAGAGGGCGGAACCGACTTCGGCTGATTCAAGCCGGGTTGAGCCTGGCCAGGCTGATTCAAGCCGGGCTGGTTCAAGCCAAGCTCGTTCAAAGCAAGCTGATTCAGGGCGTGCTGATCCAGGCCAAGCGGATTCAAGCCGGGCTGGCCGAGTTGTGGAGGGTTTGCGCCGTGCGCCTTTGCCAGCTCGAGGCCGGAAGCGGGCAGCACAAACAGGATGGCCGTCTGCACGCGCGCCACCTGGCCGGCGCCCACTACGATGTCCTCCACCAGGCCGCGCCCCAGTTGCGGGCTTTCCGCCTCCACCGAGTACTCGCCTGGCGTCAGGCCGCTGAAGCGGTAAGCTCCGTTTCTTCCGCTGATGGTGTGCTCTTCCGCGCCGGTCGCCTGGTTGCGCGCCGTAACCGCAACCCCCTCCAGCGGCTTTGAGTGGAGGTCGGTCAGTTTGCCCATGAGCGTACCCGGCAGTTCAGGCTGGGCCAGACCGGGCTTGACGGACTCGCGCGGAGCCGATGAGCCTGAAGTCGATGAGCCTGAAGTCGATGAGCCTGAAGTCGATGAGTCTGGAGTCGATGAGTCTGGAGCCGATTGGGCAAACCCCAGCGTTCCCGCGCCGACAAGGAGCAAGGCGACCGCCAGCGTCTTCGTCCAACCGCAACCTGCCATCGAGACTCCTGCTCGCGGCAGACTCTGGGAACACGCGCAATGCACAACAACAATCGCCGGCCCGCTCTTGCGGCAGGTCCGGGTTGAATGTCAGGGCTGAGGAAACTCCGCTGCCATCCGGAATCAGCATCCGGCAAGCAGGGGATGACCCCTGGCAGAATCCGCCGCCGTCGTTCGGAAGCAGAATCGAGCCTTCGCCTTTGGGATTTTTCCTCTTTTCTTTCGCCCCAACTGTCAAAAAGTGAAGTTGCAAGCGATTTTAGCCCTCAAAAGGTAAACTGGAAAGACGGCATCTCGGGTCTGGCCTTCTCTAGAGCCTGTTCTTAACTTTCCCGCCTGCGCGAAAGTTAATAACAGGCTCTGCAGGCAGTCGAGCGCAAATCCAATTCCCTGATCTCTGATCTCTGACCCCTGATCCCTGGTTCCCTATGTTCATCGATGAAGCAAAAATTCGTGTCAAGGCCGGCGACGGCGGCAACGGCTGCATGGCCTTCCGGAGAGAGAAGTTCGTTCCCCGCGGCGGACCCAGTGGCGGCGATGGCGGCCGCGGCGGCGACGTCGTCATGGTCAGCTCCCAGCGCCACAACACGCTGATCCACTTCCGCTATAACCCCGAGCACAAGGCGCAGCGCGGCGAGCACGGCATGGGCTCCAACTGCACCGGCCTGGACGGCAACTCGATCACCCTGCAAGTCCCCGTCGGCACCAGCCTTTACGACCAGGAGACGGGCGAGCTGGTGCACGACTTCCAGGAGCCGGACGAGCAGCTCATCATCGCCAAGGGTGGACGCGGCGGGCGCGGCAACCAGCACTTCGCCACCAGCACCCATCAGGCTCCGCGCGAGCACGAGCTGGGCCGCGCGGGCGAGGAGCGCAGCTATCGGCTGGAGCTGAAGCTGCTGGCCGATGTCGGCCTGGTCGGCTACCCCAACGCCGGCAAATCCACGCTCATCTCCCGCATCTCCGCCGCACGGCCCAAGATCGCCGACTACCCCTTCACCACCCTTGAGCCCAACCTGGGCGTGGCGACGGTCGGCGAGGAGCCGGATCTGGAATCCTTCGTCGTCGCCGATATGCCCGGCCTCATCGAGGGCGCTCACCTGGGCCAGGGCCTCGGCGTTCAATTTCTGCGCCACATCGAACGCACCCGCCTGCTGGTTCACCTGGTCGATGTTTCGGACGCGAGCGGCCGCCCCGATCCGGTGGAAGACTTCAAGGTCATCAACAAGGAGCTGGCCAGCTTCTCCGCCACCAGCGTCACCCGGCCCATGGACGACACGGATGTGGTTCTGGTGGAGTACCCCCTGGCCAAGAAGCAGATGATTGTTGTCGCCACCAAGATCGACGCCGCCAACCCGGAGAAGCTCAAAAAGCTATCCGCCCATGTGAAGCGCAGGAAGCTGGAGTTTCACGCCATCTCCGCCGTCACCGGCCAGGGCGTTGATGAGTTGAAATGGTCGCTGGCGCGGCATCTTCGCCCCGCCGAGGAAAAAGCAATGAGCGGCGCCCTGGATTGAGAGCGAAGGCCGGAGAATGAAGTCTTGAACATGCAGTAGAATCATCCGCATGTGTAAGTCTCTTCGTCTGTCTGTCGCCCTGTTTCTGTTGATAGTCTTTGCGGCCTGCGTGCTGCCCGCGCAAACCCATCCGGTGCTGCTCATCTCGGTGGACGGACTCCGTCCGGACGCGGTGCTCGATGCCGCCGCGCATGGATTGAGCGTTCCGAACCTGCGGCGCATGATGGAAGAGGGAAGTTATGCCAGCGGCGTGCGCGGCATTCTGCCCACGGTGACTTATCCGAGCCACGTAACGCTGGTCACGGGCGTTTCTCCGGCGCGCCACGGCGTCTACTCCAACACGACCTTCGATCCTTTTGACCGCAACCAGCACGGCTGGGACTGGTACGCCGAGGATATTCGCGTCGAAACCCTGTGGACCGCCGCGCACCGGGCCGGATGGACCACGGCGAATGTCGATTGGCCAGTGACCGTGGGCGCGGAGATCGATGAAAACCTGCCTCAATACTGGCGCGCCGGCACCGAGGACGACGAAAAGCTGGTGCGCGCCCTCTGCACGCCGGGATTGCCCGAGCTGCTGAAAGCCAAAACGGGGCGGCTCTACCCGGAGGGGTGGATGGACGCCGACTGGGGAGACAGCTCCCGCGCCGAGTACGCCATCCAACTGATGCAGTTGAAGCGGCCAGGCTTCATCACGGTTTACCTGGGAGGACTCGACCACAGCGAGCATGTCCATGGTGTTTTCAGCCCGGAATCGAATGCCGTTCTCGAACATATCGACGGCCTGATCGGGACGCTGCGGGCGGCGGCGGGCGGCAGAACAGTCGTTGCGGTGGTCTCCGATCACGGCTTTGTCAATGTTTCGAAGAGCGTCAATCTCGGCGTCAAGTTCCGCGAGGCGGGGTTGATCGAAACCGACGCCGCCGGCAATGTGACCGGCTGGGAGGCAGCGCCCTGGACCGACGGCGCGGTCGCCTACATCCTGATCAATCCCACGGCACACCCCGGCGTCCGGCAGAAAACGAAGGAATTGCTTGAGAAACTGCAAAAAGACCCGGATTCGGGGATCGAGCGCATTCTAACCGCCGAAGAGATTCAAAAAGAAGGCGGCGACCCTCAGGCCGCTTTCGCCGTTGCGCTCAAGATTGGATACTGCCTGGGCGACTCCCTCACCGGTCCGTTCATCACTCCGTCCTTCGTTCGCGGGATGCATGGCTATCCCCCCGACGACCGCGAGATGAACGCCTCCTTCTTCATCGCCGGCCCTGGAGTCCCCGCGGCTCACTCGCTGGGGGAGATCGATATGCGGGACATCGCGCCTACTTTGGCCGCGATTCTCGGCGCCCGGCTGCCTTCGGCCGAAGGCCGGAATCGATTGGCCTCCGAACCGTCGAAATAGCGCGGCTCTTCCGTCGCAAAGAAAGAGATCTCAGCCGATACGAGGGTTCTCCCGGAAAAAGCCTCGTATCCGCGCCCGATACCGCACATCCATGCGTTGATGCTGTGGAGCAGCTCTCCTCTTGCTATCGAGTGGGCATCTTTTATCCCACCCTGGCCACAAAAACAGGAACGTGGCGAGGGTGGGGCACCCAGACTTTATACCTTCAGGAGAAATGCTTTAAATGCTTTAGTTGCCCGCCGTGGGCGTTCCTGCCGGTTGTTGCTTGGCCATCGCCCGAATATAGAGAACCAGGTTCCACACCTCGCTGTCTTTGGCGCGGCCCACAGGTTCCGAGGGCATCTTGTCCTTGCCGTTGCGGATGATGTTAAACAGCTCCTGGTCCGTTCTGCCGGCCAGGGTTTTCGGATCGGTCCAGTCCCCGAGGGTCAGGTTCATGTCCGTAGCCAGGCTGGTCTTGCCATCCCCGTTGGCTCCATGACACAGTGCGCAGTCGACGGTATAGATCTCCTTGGCCCGCGCCTGCGACTGGGCGGTGGGCTTGACTGGATTTCCTTGATCGGATGCAGAAGATGAAGCATTCCCCTGCGGAACAGGCCCCGAAATGGACCAGGCGGTCATTCCAAACAACATGATTGCGATAGCAGACAGCATCGACTTGAACATCGCAGCCCCCTCAGTTGCCGGTTCCGTTTCGAGGCCTCTGGCAACTGAATGAATTTCTCGCAGGAATTATAGGCCAAGTGGGGGCGACTGGTTCGATTGAATCAACAGATCGGGCTCAAAAGAAAGCGGATTGCCGGATCGGACCGATTTCCTGCTGCCGAAACCGCTCCGGTCCTAGAATGCAGGGAATGCAGGGAATGCGGAGAATGCGGGCCGCCAGCCGCAGGCCAGATCGGGAACCGTGGTCTTGCCGTTGAGGCGGAAACAGGTGGCGCCGTTGATGTCGGTGCTGAAGGTGCGCACCCCGGCTGCTTCGAGGGCTTCCAGCACCTCAATGCGGGGGTGGCCATAGCGATTGTTCAGGCCGCAGGAGATGACGGCCCACTCCGGATGCACGCGAGCCAGGAATGCGGGCCGCGTAGAGGTGTTGCTGCCGTGGTGGCCCACTTTGAGCAGCGTGCTGGCCAGGCTGGGCTCAGCCAACATGGCCTGCTCGGTTGGAGCCTCGGCGTCGCCCTCCAGCATCACAGAGGTCGCTCCGTAAGCCACACGCATCACCATCGAGTCGTTGTTGGTCGGCTCCGGACCGGGTTGATAGCCAGGCAAAGGCGCCAGGACAGTAACCTGAGTTGCGCCAAACGGAAAGGCATCTCCGGCGCGCAGGGAACGTACGCGGATATGGAGGCTGGCGGCCTCGGCAAGCAGCGCGTCGTAGGCCGGGAAGTGGGGATTGTTGCCCACCCAGAACTCATCGGGATGGAAGTTGCGCAGAACTGCCGGCAGGCCGCCCATGTGGTCGGCGTGGCCGTGGGTGAGGGCAACCACGTTCAGGTGACGGATGCCGCGCGACCACAAAACCTCGGAGACGACCTCCTCGCCGATGTCATAGTCCTGCGGAGCCTGGTGCGGTCCGCCGCCGAAACCGCCGCCATCAACCAGCATGGTTTTGCCGCCGGGGGTAATCAACAGCAGGGAATCGCCCTGGCCCACGTCGATGGCCTCCATCAGCAACGCGTCGTGCGGGTGATCGACGGGACGGGGAAAAACGGCGACCACGGCTGCCAAAAGCAGCGCAGCCCAGGCGGCGCGGCGCGGCCAGCGGATTCCATCGCGCAGAGCCCGGCGAGCCAGCAGAACGGCCGCCGCCAGCAGCGCGCAAAAGGCAAGCGATTGACCGAGCAGCGGCGCTGGAATGCGGAAGTCGCCCAGCGCCATCGAGCCGAAAAGGCGAACCAGCCCGATGCCAATGTGGAGAAAGACAGCCACGAACACGGCCGGCAGCAGCGCGGCGGGCGGCCAGAGGACGAGCGCCAGCAGGGTGGCCATCGCCGCCGGCATCAGGACGAGCAGCAGCGGCAGGATGAAGACATTCACCGGCAGCGCGAGGATGGTGATGCGATGAAAGTAAAGCGCCATGGGCAGGGTCATGGCCAGTTCCACCACGCAGGAGACCACCAGCAACTCGCCGATGCGGAGCACAAAGCGCACCGCCCAGGGGAAGAAACGCCAGCCGAGGAACCCGCCGACACGATCGCGCTCGGCGGCCTTGGGCACTGTGCCGGTGACCTCCGGATTCCTGTGGAACAGATCACCCAGGACAACCGAGGCTGTGAGCGCAGGCATGGCCGCTGAAGCGATATCCAGCGCTTCGCTCGCCAGGGCGCGCTGCGGGGGCGCTTCCTGGCTGACGGCGTCCGGGCTGAAGTCGCGGGGTGCTGCGCGCCCTCCCGCCGCCTTGTACAGCGCAGCCGAAAACATGCGAAGAATCACGCGAAATTGAGCCAGGCGCGGGGGTAATTTGTTGTCCAGGGCGGACTGCCACAAGGCGCGCGTCGCCGTTATGTAGGGATGAATCGTACCCTGCAACAGCGGAGCGGCCACGCCGGCGATCGAGACCACGGCCAGCAGTGTCATCTGGAAGCTGGCATCGAAGAGGCTGCGAGGACTCCAGGCCAGCAGGCAGAGCGCGGCAAAGCCGATGGTGTTCAGCGGGTTGCGCTCACGGTAGAGAAGCCGGCCCAGCAGGTAGAGCGCGATCATCCAAAGCGAGCGCTGGACCGGGGTGGCGAAGCCGGTGAAGAGCGCATAGGCGAAGGAGGCAAGAATCGTGAGGAGCGTGGCCGGAACACGAGGCAGGCGCACGAGGCGCGCAATCCAGAACAGGCAGCCGGCCACAATCGCCATGTGCAGGCCGGAGACCACCAGCATATGAAACGAGCCGGTGCGCTCGAAGCCCACGCGCAGCGAGTGGGTCAGGTAGGTGCGGTCGCCGGTGACCATGGCGGCCAGCATCACGGCGTCGTCCGGCATGAGGCGCAAGGCGGGGGGCAGATGGCGCATGGCCGCGGGCAAGGCCAGCAGCCGGGCGGCCGTGGCATGTTGCAAGCCGGCCAAGCGGCAGACGAGAAAAAGGCCGGGAGCTTGCCCCAGCCGGTCCACGCGTTCAACGCTCACCGAGGCCGTGGAGGTGATGCCCTGACCGACCAGAAAATCCTCGCGGCTCCAGACGCCGGGATCATGGTAAACCTCGGGCGGCAGCAGGCGGGCGATGGCATGAATCCGCTCCCCGCAACGAAAAGTCTGCGGAGATGCCGCGCCGGACGCGCTTTCAGGCCAGCGAATATTCAGCCGCACGCCGCCCGTAAGCGGCGTCTGCGCGTCTTCGCTGTCGGTGACCACCTCCAGGCTGGAGACGCCGAGGTCAATCCGCTGCGCCAACTGCTGCGCGGGCTCGGCCGGTTCGCCCTGGTCGTCCTCGTCGATCAGACTCTGACGGATTTCGCCGCGCGCCGGGCCCGCATCGACGACCGTGCCCTCGACCGTGCGGAGCAGGCCGTCGGAGAGCGCGGCCAAGGCAGGAGCGGGAGCCGGCTGCGGCTGCATCTCCGTGCACCAGGCGCCCAGCAAAATCCACAGCACGCCCAGCGGCAGCCAGGCGATGCGCTGCGCGCGAAGGGCCGCCATGGCGCACAACACGACGACTGGCGCAAGCGCAACCAAAACGAGGCTGGGCCGGAGCCACAACCACTCCGTAGCGGTGACTCCCAGGGCAAAGAGCCAGGCCGCGTGAAAGAGCGGAACCGGACCCATGCCCGCGCTCAGACCGCCCATGCCTGTGCTGAGGCCGGGGGAGACGACGGGGCCCGAGGCGTTCTGCTCGAAGTTGGGGGAGCCGGATTGCATTGCGCCTGAATGCGAAAAGCTGTGCTGGCCCTCAGCCTATCAGCCGCGGCGCAATTGAACCACTGTTTCCAGGTGAAAGGTCTGAGGAAAGAGGTCGGCGAGGGTGATGGATTGGATTTTGTAGCCGGCAGCGACGAGCACGCGCAGGTCGCGGGCCAGCGTGGCCGGATCGCAGGAGACGCAGGCTATGGCCGGGGCGGCAATCCCGGCCAGCAGCGCGCAGCTCTCCGCACCCAGCCCCGCGCGCGGCGGATCGACGACGATCAGCTCAGGTGCGGCGAGTCCGGGCGCGACCACCCCGGGCGCGCGCCGGCCTGAAGCGTCGCCTTTGCCTTGGCGGCGAAGAAATGCGAGCGTCTCCGCCTTGACCGCCTCACCGGCGGTGCCGCGAAGATTTTCTTCGAGGGCTGCCGTTGCCGAAGGGGCCGATTCGACGGCCACCACCCGGTCAAACCGCGCCGCAAGCTGCCGCGCAAAGAGGCCGACGCCGGAAAACAAATCCCAGGCCAGCCTGCCGCCGCAGCCGGCGATCACCTTTTCAACCAGCGCATCCGTCAGCCAGCGGTTGACCTGGAAAAATGCGCCGTGATCCACGCGATAGTCGAAGCCGGCGGCACGATAGATTAGCGACTTCGCGCCCCACTGCGCCAGGGTGCGCGGATGCGGACTGGAATCTCGCGCTTCGCGGCCACCCTCGACCACCAGTTCCGCGCCGGCGAGGGCGGGAACCCGCGCGTGCAGCTCCTCGGCCAATTCATCAAAGCGCAGCTTCGCGGGGCTTGCCGCGAAGACAGTCGCCAGCAGCGCGGTTTCGTCCGCATCGCAGAAAAGCGCAATCTCGGCCGGGCGCAAGGCGGGCGCAAACTTCCGCGCAATCTGCGCAAAAGCCTGCGCGGCGTCCAGCAGCAGCGGCGCGGCGATGGGACACTCGCGCACGGGCATTACCGCGTGGGAGCGGCGGCCGCGATAGCCGGGGTTGCCGCTTGCGTCAAAGGCCAGGCGGATGCGGTTGCGATAGCGCCACGGTTCACCGGCCAGCACGGCCATCTCCGCCGGTACACGCACGCCGCCGCGCTCCATCGTTTCGCGCAGGATCGCCTGCTTGAAAGCCAGTTGTGTTGCATCGTCCGTGTGCTGGTAGTGGCAGCCTCCGCAAGCGCCAAAGTGCGGGCAAGCGGGCGGCACGCGCTCTGGTGCGGCGCGGACGATCTCGTCCACCTCGGCGGCCGCGTAGCCCGGCTTGCTCTCGGTTACGCGCACCCGCGCCTGTTCGCCGGGCAGCGCGAGCGGGACAAAAACCGCCTTCCCCTCAAGCCGGGCCAGGAATGCGCCGCCGTAGATCGGCTTCTCGATCTCGACCAGCAGCTGCTCGGCGATGATTGCTCTGACCTGAGCGGCATCGGCTCCCGGCGCTCCGCTTTTTCCGCTTTTTTTGCGGGAAAGATGGGGCACGGCGCGAACTCCGGATTGTTTTCCCCGCGGTTTCATGGCTGGCTCATATAAAAAAGGCTGAGGCGCGGCAGGTTGTAGTGAACCAGCAGCTGCTTCTGTACAAATTGCTGCTCCACCTGGCGCAGTTGCACGGCTCCCATGCGGCTGCGATACGGCGCCAGCTCTCGGGCCGCGTGCGCTTTCAGGCCGACCAGCAAATCCTCGGGCGCGGCCGCGGTCAAGGCGGCGAAGAGCTTCTCTTCGAGCACGGTGAGGGTGCGCTCCAGCGCTTCCAGATCGCACCCTGCGACGCTTTCCCGGGTGTCGCCGTCGTCGTGGTTCGCACCGCTTTGCTCGCTCCCTGAGCGCGCGCTAGAGGCCAGTTCGCGCAGGCGGGCGGCGGTTGCGGCGCAGGCTTCAGGCGTCACAGTTGCCGCTTCCAGAGCTGCGGCGGCGGTTTCCAGATGCGCGGCCACACGCTCCTGCTCAAAGCCCGAATCGCGTTGCGGGTTGGTCGACGCGGGAGCTGATCCGGCGGCGGCTTCGCGCAGCTGCTCGGCGGCTTCCATCACCGCCTGCGCGCACCAGGCCAGGCCATTCACGCGCCGCATCCGGCCGCGCTTCTGCCGCGCCTCGTACTTGTCGAAGGCCGCGTCAATGCCGCACAAAACCGCCTCCAGCGGAATGCCGGCCTCGCGCCAGGTCTCGATGAGCGCCCAGTCGAGCGTCGAGAGCAGCAGAAGCGCCCCGCGCCGCTGCTGAAAACGATCCTCGATCTCCGTAAAGTAGTTGAAATAATTCAGCACGGCCGCGCCTCAGAGTCTCAGTGGCCTCAGTGCGCTTTTCCGCGTGGGCGCGCCGTCCGGTTACGCTCGAAAAGAATGAGCAGCCCATCCAGGGTGAGCATATCGTCGATTTCGGCGATGAAACGCGAGTCCTCGGAGATCTGCCGCGCCAGTCCGCCCGTGGCGATGACCCGCGCCGGTGAGCCCGGTTCGGCCCCCAGCTCGGAAAAAATCCGTTGGATGATGCCATCCACCAGGCCGATGTAGCCGTAGTAGAGGCCGCTCTGCAGGTGGGTGACGGTGTTCGTGCCGATCACCTTGGCCGGGCGCTTGATGTCCACGCGGCTGAGGCGCGCGGCGCGCGAAAACAGCGCTTCGGCGCTGATGCCGAGGCCGGGCGCAATGGCGCCGCCCAGGTACTCGCCGTGCGCCGAGATCACGTCAAACGTGGTCGCCGTGCCGAAATCCACCACAATGCACGGACCGCCGTAGCGCTCGAAGGCGGCAATCGCGTTCACCAGCCGGTCCGCGCCCAGTTCGGTGGGGGTATCCACCAGCACCGGCATTCCGGTCTTGATGCCCGGCTCGACGAACAGCGGCGAGGTGTGAAAGTAGTCCTCGCAGACCGCGCGCAATGTGCCTTCGACAGGCGGCACCACCGACGAGATGATGATGTGCGACACCTGGCTGGGTTTCATGCCGTTCATCTGAAAGAGATTGACGAAGAGCACGCCGTACTCGTCCGCGGTCTGCGCGCGGTGCGTGGTGACGCGCCAGTGGGCGGCCAGCTCCGGCTTCTCCCCTTCGAGCTTATAAAGCCCCAGCACCGTATTCGTATTTCCCACATCGATGGCTAGCAGCATCGTCTTCTCAGCCTATCTCCCCGCGCATCGGGCATCGCGCTTCTGCCGTGTTGCTGTTCGTCCGGAGCAGGAAAGCTCCAGTTCATCTCTCCGCGCCCGAGGTCTCTGCCTCGCCGCCGGAGTCTGCGGAGCGAATGCCGCCGGTCTGCACCGTGATCAGGCCCGCGGCGGTGCGCACCAGCAGGAATCCATGCTCGTTCATTCCGGCTGTCGTTCCTGTGCAGGCTTGCGGCCCGTGCACCTCGACCTGCCGTCCGCGAATCCACGTCGAAGCCTGCTCGACGCGTGCAGGAACCGTTGACCGGGCCGCCGGATCGAGCAGCCCCAGCGCTTCATGCTCCAGCGATTTTAGCAGGGAGACAAGCAAATCCTGGCGTGAAACTCTCTTGCCAGACTCCATGTCGAGCGAGGTTGCTGGCGTGGCCAGATCGGGCGCGAAAAAGCGCTGGTGAACGTTGATTCCGATACCCACGACCGCAAAAGCCGCTTCGCCGCCCTCGATCTTCGACTCCACGAGAATGCCGCCCGTCTTGCGCTCACCCAGCATCAGATCGTTCGGCCAGCGCAGATCGACGGTGAGCCCGGATGCGGCGCCGATCGCTCCGGCAGCGGCCAGCCCGGCGGCCAGCGGTAAAAGCGGCAGGCGAAGGGCGGGAATCCGGGGGCGCAGCAGCACGCTCACATAAAGCCCATCGCCCGCGGCCGAGTGCCACGCGTGATCGCCCCGTCCGCGGCCGGCCCGTTGCTCGTCGGCAAAGTAAACGGAGCCGTGCGGAGCGCCGTCGCGCGCACCCGCCAGCGCTGCGGAGTTGGTGGAATCAACCTGCGGAAAAAAATGCAGCTTCCCCGCAAAAATCGTATTCCCCAGCCCGGTCTCGTTCGCGGCTTCCAGAGCCGCCAGATCGTAAACGTCCCGAGAGCTTTCGTGCACGGCTAGGCTGTCTCCGCATGGATGCGCATGGAAATATCGGCTGCCTTGGCCGAGTGAGTCAGCGCGCCCACGCTGATAAAGTCCACCCCGGTTTCAGCGTAGGCGCGGATGTTCTCAAGCACGACGCCGCCCGAGGCCTCGGTGGGAATCCAGCGCTCGGGCTGTCCTTCGGCGGCCTGTCCCTCGCCGTCCTGTTTCTGGATCTCCCGTCCCCCGGCCACCTGCCGGATGCGCTCGACCGACTGCTTGACCTGCTGGGGCGTCATGTTGTCGAGCAGAATCGCCTCGGCGCCATATTCGAGAGCCTCTTCGAGCTCCTGCACCGAGCGCACCTCGACCTGCACCCTCTGGCCCTTCTTGCGCCCTTCGAGCGCCCGCTCCAGCACCGCCGGCAGCCCGCCGCCCAATGCGATGTGGTTGTTTTTGATGAGGATGCCGCCGGCCAGATCGAGCCTGTGGTTCGTGCCCCCGCCGCACAGCACGGCGTATTTTTCCATCACCCTGAGGCCGGGAATCGTCTTGCGCGTATCGAGCACATGAGCGCGGGTTCCCTGAATCGCATCGACGAGTTTTCGGGTCTGCGTGGCGATGCCGCTCAGGTGCTGCAGCAGATTCAGAATCACGCGCTCGCAACTCAGCAGCACCTGCGCATTGTGGCGGATGACGGCCAGCACTTGGCCCTCATGCACGCGCACGCCGTCGAAGATTTCCGGGTGACTGACCACCTCGAAGCGGGTCTGCGCCGGCGCGCGCTTGTCGAGCCGGGCAAAAATCTCAAGAAAACGCGGCACCGCGCCCAGCCCGCAAACCACCATCTCCTGGCGGGCGACAATCGAGCCGGCCGCGCGCAGTCCGGGGTCGATGGTGAGGCTGGTGGTGGTGTCGTCGGCAGCCCTGTCTTCGAGCAAGGCCCGTTCCAACAATGCGTCAATGCGACTGTTCTTCCAATCCATATGTTTTTCCTTCGCGAAACAGCTTTTAGCCGCCAGCTCCTAGTCTCTAGCTTTTGGTCGCTGGAAATCCGGGTGCCCCATCCTTGCCGCGTCTTTGTTTTTGCGGCAAGGGTGGGAAACCACGAAGCTCAAAGCCGGAATCGGGTCCCTTTCATTCTCCCCAAAAAGCGGGTGCCCCAGGTCTCGCTTTTGAGACCTGGGATTCTTCTCATTTCGGCGGCAATGCATCCAACGCCGCGCGCGCCTTTTCGAGCAGCAGCAGCGTCTCGGCTTCCTGCTTCTTAAGTCCCTCGACCACCTGCGCCGGAGCCTTGGCCAGAAAGCCTTCGTTGCCCAACTGGCGAGCAGCCGCGGCCATGCCTTTTTCGTACTTGGCGATGTCCTTCGCCAAGCGTTCCCGCTCGGCGGCCACGTCGATAGTACGCTCGTAGACCACGGCCACGTCAAAACCGGGCGTGGAGTGCTTTGCCAGGCCAGAGGCGATCTCCGCGACCGGACGAATCTGGCTGACGCGCGCCAGCCGTTCGACAATCGCACGGTTCTTCTCGAAGACTTCCTCCAAACCCTTTTCCGCACGAATCTGGACCGGAGTAATCGCCTTCTCCTCGACGCCGATTTCCTTGCGCAGAGCACGAATTTCGACGATGAGGCTTTGCAGTGCGGCCATGTCGATTACCGCCTCATCCTGCAAATGCGCCACGCCCGCCGGGTAGCTGGTCAGCGCAATCGACTTTGCTGGCGGGTTGCCATCGTAGAGAGCGTGCCAAATCTCCTCGGTCAGAAACGGCATGAACGGCGAAAGCAGCCGCAGCGCCGCCTCGAAGACCTGAACCAGCGTGGTCAGCGCGGCTTTCGTCGCGGATTTGTCGGCGGTTTCGGAAAAATCCAGCCGCAGTTTGACAATTTCCAGGTACCAATCGCAGAAACTTCCCCAGAAAAACTGGTAAATCGTATTGGCCGCATCGTCGTAGCGGTAATTTTCAAGCGACTGGTTGACCTTGGCCGCGGTTGCATGTAACTCGGCCACGATCCAGCGGGCCTCCAGCGGCGCGTCGGCGGCGACGGACGGCATTCCGCCCAGCGCGGCGGGATCGACCGTGATGCCAATCTCGGCCGCCCGGTCCACATTCATGAACAGGAACCGCGCCGCGTTCCAGATCTTGTTGGCGAAGGCGCGGTAGCCCTCGGTGCGGGCAATGTTGAACGCGATGTCCGTTCCCGGCGAAGCCATCGAAGCCAGCGTGAAGCGCACCGCATCGGTCCCGTACTGCTTCACGATCTCGATGGGGTCGACGACGTTGCCTTTGGTCTTCGACATCTTTTCGCGGTTGGCGTCGCGCACCAGGGCGTGAATGTACACCTCGCGGAACGGAACCGAGTCCGCAAGCGAGCGCTGGCTCCCGTCGGGCATCGGCACATCCTCGGCAAACCAGCAGCCGAGCATGATCATGCGCGCGACCCAGAAGAAGAGAATGTCGAAGCCGGTGACCAGGAGGCTGGTCGGATAGAAGGCGTCGAAATCCGCGCGATTTTCCGCCGTGACATTCGGCCAGCCGAAGACAGAAACCGGCAGCAGGCCCGAAGAGAACCAGGTGTCCAGAACGTCGGTCTCCTGCGTGATCCTCTCCGAGCCGCAATGCGCGCAGGTCGTCGGATCGCCGGTCGAGCCGGGCTTGGGCACGGTGATTTTGTGGCATTCGGCGCAGTGCCAGGCGGGA
>CAWBHO010000064.1:0-6767 GCA_963788415.1 uncultured Acidobacteriaceae bacterium
GTGGATGCGTCGGACAAGCCGAAGTTCGCCTCACTTTGCTCACCGCAGGCGTAAAGCACCAGGCGCCCCACAGGATTGGCCGAGTAACGGCAGTACGCCAGCACCTCGTCCATGGCTTCATAGCGGGTGACGGTCTGATCCTGGCGGAAAGCTCTGAGCAGATCGGCAAACGGCTGCTTGGGAATGGAGCAGGCGCGGATGGTCTCGGCCAGCGCGACAAAAACCGGATGGCGCACGCGGCCCTCGTAGCAGGCATCCAGTTCGCGGCCCCAAAAATCGAGCAACGCCAGCGCCTGTGCCGGCGAGCCCACCTCGTCGCCCAGATCGTCGGCGACGCGGCAGTAGGCGTAAATCGCGTGAAAGTGGGGGCGCAGCGAGCGGGGCAGAAACCAGGTGGCGACGTGGAAGTTTTCGTAGTGCGACTCGACCAGCCGTTTGCACCAGGCGTGCGCTTCAGCCAGCGTGGGTGCAACTTCGGGGACGCGAAGGTCCGCCGGCAGCGCCTGCCAGCCGAGAGCGAGCAACTCGCGCTTCGGAAGCGCTTCCCTATCGAGCGTATCGTTGTCCGATTCTTGAGCCGCCGTCATCATCGCTTGGCCTCAGGGCACAATGGCGGTCTTGATCTCGCTGCTGCGGTTCATCAGCTTCTCAAAAACCCGGTTGAGTTCGTAAAGGTGGGCGTGGCCAGTGATGAAAGCTCCCGCCTGAAAGTTGCCGCCGGCGATCAGATCCAGCGCCTTGCGGCAGATGGCCGGGGTGTGATGAAAGGTGGCGCGCAGGGTGATGTTGGAGTAGTGGATGCGATTGGTGTCCAGGGTGACGTGCGTGCCCAGCGCGCATCCGCCAAAGAAGTTCACTGTGCCGCCCTTGCGCACCAGCTCGACGGCCTCCTGCCAGGACTCGGGAGTGCCGACGGCCTCAATCGCAATGTCCACGCCCCGGTTCGTGGCAGTCAGCGCGCGGGTGTCGCGGATGGCCGTGCGGATATTGTTGGTCTGCACCACGTGAGCCGCCCCCAACTGGCGCGCGGCTTCAACCTGCCCGTCGTGCTTGACGATCGCGATCACCTCGCAGCCGGCCAGAGCGGCCACATGCAAAATCATCAGCCCCAGTGGGCCGCCGCCGATGACGGCCACGATGTCGCCGGAGCGGGGATGCGAATCCTCAAAGCCATGCATCGCGCAGGCCAGCGGCTCGGTCAGCGCGGCGTGCTCCAGAGGCACGTGCTCCGGCACACGAAGCGTATTCTTGGCCACGATGCGGGCAGGAATGCGAATGAACTCGGCATAGGCGCCGTTGTTGAACAACAGATCGTCGCACAGATTTTCCTGGCCGCGGGAACAGAAATAACACTCGCCGCAGGGCGCGGAGTTGAGCGCCACCACGCGGTCGCCGGTGGCAAACTCCGTGACGCCAGTGCCGGCTTCGACAATGGTTCCAGCCAGCTCGTGGCCGAACAAGGCCGGAGGCACAATCATGCGCGCATGGTAACCCCGGCGGAAGACCTTCAGGTCCGTGCCACAGGTGAGGGCCGCTCCCACGCGAACAACTAGCTCGCCGGGCGCCGCGCTGGGAATCGGTACATCCTCGATGCGAATATCTTCGCGTCCATGGAGGACCGCGGCTCTCATGGTGGTGCGCCCGTGGAGAAAGGTATTTTCGACGGTCCTGCGGCCCAGGCTGACGGCGGACTCAACCGTCTTGCGGCCTTTTCCGACCACGGTTTCGACGGTATTCAGACCAGCTTCGACCACCGTCTCGACGGTATCCAGGCCTCCCTCGACGACGTCCTCGACTTTCTTCCGGCTCTCTTCGACGACCGTTTCGACGGTCTTGCGGCCGCGGAGGATCGCGTCTTTCACGGTACTGGCCACCAGTCTCCTCCTCTATTCCGCGCCGCCGCCGGGCACAGGCTCGATCATAATCTTCATCGAGTCGGCCCGGGGGTTCGAAGCCAGCTCAATGGCCGCTACCGCCTCTTCCAGTGGAAAGCGGTGCGAAATCAACCGCGTCCAATCAAACCCGTTGCGATAGCCGCCGAAAACCAGACCCGTCACCTCATCCAGAATCCCGAACGAAGCCGAGTAGGAACCGACCAGCGTCTTCTCATCCATGCAGACCGCGCCGGGATCGAACGTCGCCTGGCCGTGCTGTGTCTGGGCAAACAGCATCACCCGCCCACCGGGACGCACCGCGTCCATCGCGGTCTGGATCAGCGCATTGCCACCCACAGCCAGAACAGCGGCGTCCACGCCGCGGCCTTCGGTCGAGTCAAAGGCCCGTTTCACCACATCTTCCGTGCCCGCATGGATGGGCTCATGCAGCCCAAACTTCGCGGCGATCGCGTGGCGCTCGGGGTACAAATCCGAAGTGAGAACGCGCGCCCCGGTGCGCAGGGCGAGCGCGGCGTGCATCAGCCCGATGGGCCCCTGGCCAATCACCAGCACCGTATCATCGGCAGCCAGGTTGAGCAGCTTCACGCCCTTCAAGACCGTGTTCACCGGCTCCATGAAGGCCGCCTGCTCGAAGGGAACTCCGTCGGGAATCGGCACCACGCCGCCGCCAGCCACAACCCAGTCCATCACCCGAATGTACTCCGCAAAGCCGCCGCCGGAGGGCTCAAGACCCGCCGTCGCGCCCACTTTTTTATAGAGCAGGCATTGTGCGGGGGTCTGCTTGCGGCAATAGAAGCACTTTCCGCAGGGAACGTGATGGTAGACCATGACGCGGTCGCCCGCGCGGAACCGTGTCACGCCCTCGCCGGTCTTGACGACCGTTCCGGCCATCTCGTGGCCGAAGATGCGCGGAGCAGAGTGCGAGCCGGTGTGAATTTTTTTCAGATCGGTGCCGCAGATGCCGCAGGTGGCGATTTTGACCAGCAGTTCACCCGCGCCGATGGCCGGCACAGCCACCGTCTCCATGCGTAAATCGTTCACCCCACGATAGACCGCGGCGCGCATGGTGGCAGGAATCCTGGTCTCGATCCGGCCTTCATAACTTGAAATTTGGCTAGCCATTCCGTTTCCTGATGGTACCTTGCTCACCGAGCAAGCCGAGCAAAGATTCGGCCATGCTGAGCGCGGCCCTTTTGCTATTCTCGCCCATCCGGATGAGTGCCCGCCAGTGCCAGGGGCTGAGGATCGCAAAAAACACGAAGCGGGTCAGTTGAAATCGGCCGGAAGGAGACAAAAAACGATTGAAATCAGGAAGTTGGTCACTCTTTCCGTCGCTGATTCCTTTGACGCAATAAAAAGGGATGCCGCGCATGGCGGCCAGGCGCCCAACCACGGCGGCCTCCATGTCCACCAGCGCGGCCGAGTAAGTGGCCGCCAGCCGCAGTTTCTGTTGGGCGTCGGCGACGCGGGAACTTGTTACCAGCCACAAATCCGGGTGCCCCGGACCCTGTTGCTGAGCGCCGTCAGAGGCCGGGCGCCCCACCCTCGCCGCGTTCTGGTTGTTGCGGCCAGGGTGGGATACCGGCTCCCCTTCTCCATCGAAGGCTGCAAAATCCGCGGTTACAAACCGTTCCCCGGTACGCACGTCGATCACGCCGGAGACGCGATAGGCCTGGCCGGGCGCAAGATCGTCGCGCAAGGCTCCGGCCCAGCCGACGGAGATGACCGCATCGAGCGCTCCGCCCTTTTCGACTTCAGCGAAAGCTCTGGCCGCTTGATCCACGCCCGCTCCGGCGCAGGCGGCGATCCACTCGCCTTCGTCGAAGCGCCAGCGCCACAGGTCGACGCTGTTTCGGCGTTCATGCTGCCAACCGCGAACAAGCGGCTTCAACTCAGCGGGCATGGCCGCGATGATGGCGCTGCGAATCATGCGGAAGGCGCGTAGCCGTGCGCGCGAAACCACTCGATGGCGGCGATCATGGCGGGGATGACGGGCAGAATGCGGAAGCCCAGTTCCTGCTCGGCATGGGCGCTCGAAGCGTACATCTTCTTGCGGCCCATGCGCACCTCTTCGAGGTTGGCGCGGGGCTCCTTGCCCGGATGCGGCCGGTGATCCACTCCTCGAAGAACGCGTAGGTGGCGGCCACGGCGAAGGGAATCTTCATGGTCGGCGAGGGCAGGCCGGTGATCTCAGCCATTTTGTCGAGAATCTGCTTGAAGCTCAGGTTTTCGCCGCCCAGAATATAGCGATGGCCGGGCTGGCCTTTGGTCAGCGCCGACAACGTGCGTGCGCGCAACCTCGGCCACGTCCACCAGATTCAGGCCGGTGTCCATGTAGGCGGGAAAACGGCCGTTGAGAAAGTCCACAAAGATGCGGCCGGTGGGCGTGGGCTTCGCGTCGTTGGGGCCGATGGGCGTGGTGGGGTTCAGGATGATGACCTGCTGGCCGTCCTGGGCGGCTGCGATGGCCTGCTGCTCGGCCAGAAATTTGGAGCGCTTGTAGTGGCCCACCATGTCGCCGAGCGAGACCGGCGTGTCCTCGTTGATGACCATGCCGTCGCGTGCGGAAGTGCATGGTGGCCACGCTCGATGTGTAGACCACGCGCTTCACGCCCGCCTCGCGCGCCAGCCGCAGCAGCTCGCGCGTCCCGTCCACATTGGCGCGGTACATGGCCTGCGGATCGCGAATCCAGAGCCGGTAATCGGCGGCCACGTGGACCACGGCGTCGCAGCCGGCGAGGGCCGAGCGCAGCGACTCGGGCTGAGCCAGATCGCCCACGTGGGTTTCGCCCGCAATGCCTTCGAGGTTGGCCAGGTTGCTGGTCTTGCGAACCAGCAGGCGCAAATCGGCGCCCTCGGCGGCCAGTGCGCGGGCCACATGGTGGCCTACAAATCCGGTGGCGCCTGTGAGGAAGACTTTCATGCGTATGAGGATAGCAAGCGAGCCGCGCGTTCGCGCGTGATAGCAGGACAGCAAGTGAGCGAAATACTGACCGCCGTTCTGCTAGTCGAGCGCATCCGGCGCGAGCGCAATGTTCTTCTCGCCGGCGGCCTTCTTCTCGTTGTAGGCCTTCACCCAGTCTTCCCAGTGCTTGCCGGCGGCGCGGTCCTTGCCGCTGAATTCGAGGCGGGCGATCTCGGCGTAGCTCACCTTGCGCTTTTCGGGCGCGTGCGGAGTGAAGTACTGCACCTAGGAATCGGCCAGCGTCGGGCCGGTGTGGCGGTTGAAGATAAACGCCTCGATGCGTCTCGCCGGACTTGAGGGTCAGCGTCACGTCGCCGCGATAGTCGAAGGCCTTTTCGAGGGCCTGGCGCAGGTCGTTTTCGTCGGCCAGCGCGGGAACCCAGCCTTCCAGATTTTCATGCTCCGCGCCGGGAGCCAGTTCCAGAGCCTCGACCTGCTCGCGGGTATACTTCAGCACTTCAGCTGTCATGCCTTGGTCTCCTCGAGAGCCGTCTCAACCTGTTCGATCTGGATCAGAGACGCGGGCGCGTGCGAGGGCGCGTCATGCAAGAGCTTCAGCGCGGCCTCATCGCGATAACTGCTGAATGTGCCCCGCACCATGGCCCAGAACCCCTTGAGCGACCCGAAGCCTTCGATCACCGCCGAGGGCTCGTAGCCGCAACTGACCATGCAGTTGGCGCACTTGGGATTTCCGCTGGCCACGCCGTACTCGTCCCAGTTGGTCGTCTCCAGCAACTCCTTGTAACTCTCGGCATAGCCTTCCTGAAGCAGATAGCAAGGCCGCTGCCAGCCGAAGATGTTATACGCCGGCGAACCCCAGGGCGTGCATTCGTAATTGCGCTTACCCATCAGGAATTCGAGAAACAGGGGCGACATATTGAACTTCCAGCTTGGCTTGCGGTTGGACAGGATGGCGCGGAAGAGCCGGCGCACGCGGGCGCGTCCCATGAAGCGATTCTGATCCGGGGCCTTGTCGTAACTGTAGCCGGGCGACAGCACGATGCCCTCGACGCCCATCTCCATCACTTCATCAAAGAAGGCGCGGGCGCTCGCCGGGTCCGCGCCGTCGAACAGGGTCGCGTTGGTGGTGACGCGGAAGCCGCGCTGGACGGCCTCCCGAATGCCCGCGACGGCGATGTCATAGGTCCCCTCGCGGCAGACGGCAAAATCGTGGTGCTCGCGCTGGCCGTCCAGATGCACCGAGAAAGTGAGGTACTTGGACGGTGTGAACTCCGGCAGCCGCCGCTTGAGTTCGAGAGCGTTGGTGCATAGGTAGACATACTTCTTGCGCTCGACCAAGCCGTTGACGATCTCGACAATCTGCGGGTGCAGCAGCGGCTCGCCGCCGGGCAGCGAAACCATGGGCGCGCCGCACTCTTCGACCGCGGCAAAGCACTCTTCGGGCGTGAGCTGCTTTTTGAGAATGTGGGGCGGGTACTGCACCTTGCCGCAGCCGGCGCAGGCCAGGTTGCAGCGGAAGAGCGGCTCCAGCATCAGCACCAGCGGATAGCGCTGGTTGCCGCTGAGTCTCTTCTTCAGCACGTAGCTGGCAACCGTACCCATCTGAGAGATCGGAACAGCCATCTTGGGAATAACCTCCGGCGCCGAATGCGGCGCGTTCTTTACTTAGCTACTCGCTGCTAACTCTTAGCTTCTAGCTAAATACGAAAATCCTGTTCAAACACTCGAACAAACGGCCCATAGCTAGTGGCCAGGAGCTAGAAGCTGCCTTTCTGTTGCATGGTTCGCTGATAGCTGGTGAGAGCCATCAGCGGAAAGTAGTCGCGATACATGGTATAGGCCAGGTAAAAGACTCTGGGGAAGCCTGTGCCGGTGATGATACTCTGCCGGGCCGATTCTTTTCCTTCGAGCAGGGCCTCGTCCCAGCCTCCGTCTGCCCGCTGGCG
>CAWBHO010000065.1:0-33134 GCA_963788415.1 uncultured Acidobacteriaceae bacterium
GGTTCTGAGGCTGATGCTGGGCGTCACCGACAAGGGTTTCAACTTGCCGGCGACACCGGTGGTGATTGTGGCGCGGGATCTTTGTCCGTCGGCCATGGCAGCCTTCGATGCCGAACGAGTCCTGGGGTTTGTGACGGTCAACGGCGGCCCAACCTCCCACGTCGCGATCCTGGCGCGCGCGCTGGGGCTGCCGGCGATTGTCGGGGTGGAAGAATCGGTTTTGGCGCTGGCGGATCGGACCCTGGTGGTCCTGAACGGCGGCGATGGGAGCTTGCTCGTCGATCCTTCTCCCGAAGTGCTCGACCGTTCGATGGAGGCGCGGGAGCGCTGGCTGGAGAGCCGGCGGAAGGCGCGGGAGAATGCGAATTCGCCCGCCTTCACGCGCGACGGCCAGCGGGTGCGCGTGACGGGAAACGCCGGTTCCGCGGACGATGTCGCAGCGGCCGTCAAGATGGGCGCAGATGGCATCGGCCTGCTGCGCAGCGAGTTTCTGTTTCTGGATCGCAGCGTGGCGCCCACCGAGGAAGAGCAGTTCGGCTTCTATCGCGGCTTTGCCGAAACCATGCAGTCATTGCCGGTCATCATCCGCACCCTGGATATTGGTGGGGATAAGCCGCTGGCCTATATTCACCTGAGCCCTGAAGCAAACCCGTTTCTGGGCGAGCGCGGCATTCGTCTTTGCTTGAACCATCTGGACTTGTTTCGCGAGCAGTTGCGCGCGATTCTGCGGGCTGCGCCTTATGGCAATCTGCAAATCATGTTTCCCATGGTCAGCGACATCGAAGAGTTACAGCAGGCCAGGGAACTGGTGGAGCAGCAACGGCGGGAGCTGGGCATGGCACCCATCAAGCTGGGCATCATGGTCGAAGTTCCGTCGGCCGCGCTGTTAGCTGACAAGCTGGCTCCGCACGTCGATTTCTTCTCGATCGGCACCAACGATCTGACCCAGTACACGCTGGCGATGGACCGCGGCCACGCAGGCCTGGCGGCCAGGCAGGACGGGCTGCATCCGGCCGTCCTGCGGTTGATTGCCCGCACGGTCGAGGCCGCCCACAAACTTGGCAAGCCTGTCGATCTATGCGGCGAACTGGGCTCCGATGCCGCGGCTATCCCCATCCTGATCGGTCTGGGAGTGGATGAACTGAGCGTCAGCGTCCCCGCCATTCCGATGGTCAAGCAGCAGGTGCGCACGCTTGCCCTTGGCGGCGTCGAACCCCTGGCCCGCAAGGCGCTGGAGTGCTCGACGGCAGCTGAAGTGCGCGAATTGGTCAGGGCCTTTACCGCATAAGGCGGAGGCTGTGTCTGGAAACCACGAAAAGTTCTGGCGCCGATCTCAATCAGACGCCAAAGGCGCGGGCATGCGCCTGAAATTACGAGAAAGGATTTGAAAAATGGGAAAGAATTATCAATCTTATCGCTCGCTGAATTACTCTCTGCCCAAGAGTGGGCTGACTTGGAATCTTTACGGCGCGGGTCTAGAGAGCATGGGCAACCATGGCGCTCCGGAACCCATCGCGATTCCCGAGCCGGAGGACGATCAGCTGTTGGTGCGGATCGACAGCGTGAGTATCTGTTTTTCCGATGTGAAGATACTCAAGCAGGGCGGCAGCCACCCCAAGCTGTATAACCGCGATCTGGCGCACGATCCCACGCGCCTGGGGCACGAGGTTTCGCTGACTATCATCAAGGTGGGCAAGAACCTGAAGGAGACTTATCGCCCAGGGCAGCGGCTGGCGGTTCAGCCCGACATTTATCAGAAGGGCCGCTCGACTGCTTACGGCTACACGATTCCCGGCGGCATGACGCAGTATCATCTGATCGGCAAAGAAGTTCTGGAAACCGATGCGGGCGCGTGCCTGCTGCCGGTGAATGATGGCATGGGTTACGCGGAGTCGGCTCTGCTGGAGCCGTGGGGCTGTGTGATGGCCGCCTATACCCAGCGCCGCCGCCTTGCACCCAAACCCGGCGGAACGGCCTGGATCGTCGGCCAGGTTGGCGATGAGACTGAATTCACTAGTTCGCTGCCATTGAAGCCGGCCGTGCTTGTGCTCACCGATGTTCCCGCCTCGGTCGAGCGGATGGCCGCGGCCACGGGCGCTCAACTGATCGAGCGCAATAACTTGACGCCGGAGGATTACGCCGCTCTCAGTCAAGAAGTGACCAAGGGCGCGGGCTTCGACGACATCATTCTGTTGAATCCCAGTTCCGCGCACGCAGTGGGTGAAGCCGCCCGTTTCATCGCCCGGCGCGGCACCTTCAATCTGGTGGGGAGCAGCCCGCTCGATGGGTTGGTGCAGGTGGACTTGGGTCGTCTGCATTATGACTACATCGCTCTGGTCGGCAGCAGCGGCCTCGATCTGGCCGCATCCTACGGAACGAAGCGCAATCGCTGCGAAATGCGCGCGGGAGGTACAGCCGTCTTTGTGGGCGCGGGCGGGCCCATGGGGCAGATGCACGTTCAGCGCGCTCTTGAACTGCCCGGCGGTCCCAAACTGGTGATTGCCACGGAGGTCAGCGATGTCCGCCTGAAGACCTTGAAAGATATGTTCGCTCCGCTGGCCGCCAAGCAGGGACGCACCATCGAGTTTTTCAATCCGGCTAACTCCGAGCTATCTTTCCGCGATTTTGTTCTCGAACGTACCGCGGGCCAGGGCGCGGACGATGTGGTGGTCAGCGTGCCCGTCGCCAAGCTGATCGAAGAAGGAGCCTCGGTGATGAAGTCCGACGGAATGCTGGTGGTCTTTGCCGGGGTTCCGAATGGGACGTACGGGGCCGTGAATCTGAGCAACGTCTATTTATCCAACGCGCAATTTACCGGAACATCGGGACTGACCATTGCTGATCAGTCGCTGGTGATGGAGCGGCGGGTTGCCGGAACGCTTTCTCCAGGGCGCTCGGTGGCTGCAATCGGCGGGCTCAACTCGGCTGCTGAAGCTCTCCAATCCGTGATGGATGGCCGATTCCCCGGGAAGGTCGTGCTGTTTCCGCAAATTCCGAGCTTGCCGCTGATGGGCCTGGACGAAGTGCAAGGCCGGCTGCCCGAAGTTGCCGCGAAGATGGGCGAAGACCTTATGTGGACCAATCAGGCGGAAGAAGCGCTCATCGACAAGTTATGGGAAAAGCCGCAGGAATAAGCCGTAGAAAGGAATGAATTGCAAGAATCCATGATTTACACACTAACACTGAATCCAGCCGTCGACAGGGAGCTGACTGTTCCCGCCATGGAATTCGACGCGGTGCTGCGGGCGTCTGAATCGCGGGTGGATTTTGGCGGCAAGGGGTTCAATGTCTCGCGCCTGCTGAAGAATCTGGACACGCCCAGCACCGCCGTCGGCTTTCTCGGCGGGCGCTCTGGAGAGTTACTGCAGGATGGTCTGCGGGGACTGGGGATCGGTGCTGACTTTGTCTGGATTACTGGCGAAACCCGGACTAACATCAGCATTGTCACCGAGCCCCACAGCCATTACATCAAGGTGAACGAGCAAGGCCCGCCGGTCGAGCAGGCAAAGCAGGACGAGTTACTGGCCAAGATAGACTCGATCACCCGTCCCGGCGACTGGTGGGTGTTGGCCGGAAGCCTGCCGCCCTGCGTCGGCAACGATTTCTATGCGCGGATCGTCGAGGTGTTGAACCGGCACGGAGCCAAGGCCGTGCTGGACACGACCGGAGAATCGTTGCGCCTGGGATGCGCCGAGCGCCCATTCCTGGTGAAGCCCAATGCCGAGGAGGCAGGCGCTCTGACCGGCCTTCCGGTGGAGACGATTGCGCAGATCTCCCAGACGGCGGAAGAGATCAGGAAAATGGGAGCGCAGAACGTCGTGATCTCGATGGGCAAGGAGGGGGCTCTGCTGCAGACTGAGCAGGGCGCCTGGCTGATCGGAGGCCCAAAGGTGAAGGAAAAGAATCCGATCGGAGCAGGAGACTCGATGGTCGGCGGATTGGTTTGGGCTTTGACACAGGGGCGCCCCTTGCGCGATTCACTTGCCTGGGGCGTAGCCAGCGGCGCCGCTACGGCCAGCCTGGGCGGAACTGAAATCGGCTCGCGCGCATTGATCGAGGAACTGCTTGCGCAAGTTACATTTCAGGAAGTTTCAGAGTCCGTGTAGGTCTCTGACTGCATCCTTTTGTTTCATTGGGCAGAGTAGCGCGGGTTGGGAAACCCGCGCTACAGCCGGTCAGGAGACCGGCGTTCCATTTCGGATCGGTACATCTTCACGCTGCCAGAGGCCCGGTGTGGTGCGAAGGATGGATTGGATCAAGGGAAAAGAAGGGAGAAACTCCGATGTCACTCGATCTGCATGAAGAGAAACAGTATTCGAAGAGCGTGCCGGAAATTTATCAGGCTGCTTTGGCTGCGGTTGAGAAACTGGACGGAAAGATGGTTTCCTCGGCGCCGGAAAGAGGACACTTTGAGGTGAAGTTTCCTAAAACCGTTCTCGGAAAGACGCTTGGCGAGCGAACTTATCTGACCTTCGAGGTGCGCTCCGAGGGCGAGAACAGCCAGGTCGTCTTAGATGCCTACCCTCTGGATGCCGTTGAGCGGAAGTTATTGTTCGGGGCGCGCAAGGGAGTGACGCGGACGATGGTCAACTGGTTCATCGAGCATCTGGATCAGCAACTCGCATAACGCCCGGTTTCACTTACCCGGCCGGTCTTCAATCTTTGCTAACGACTCACCAAGGGAGTTATCACATGGCACTGAACGCGCGTGACCGCGCCCGGCGCATCAAGATCATTCTTTTCGACGTCGATGGTGTCTTGACGGACGGCGGAATCTGGCTGTTCCCCTCGCCAGCCGCGAGCAGCCAATCCACGCAGGACCAGATTGCCGCCTTTGAAGGCAAAGGCGGATTCGCGATTTCCGCCGGCAGCATGGTGGAAAGCAAGGGCTACAGCGCCCACGACGGCGCGGGCATCTGGCTGGCGCGGCTTGGCGGTTTGAAGTGCGGAATTATTACCCGGCGCATCAGCGAAGGCGTGGCTCTGCGCGCCCGCGACCTGCAACTCGAGTTTGTTTACATGGGGCAGGCATTCAAGATGAAAGCGGTGAACGAGATTATCGGCAAACAGAGCGTGACGCTCGATGAGATCGCTTATGTGGGCGACGACGTGATTGACCTTCCGGTGATGCGAAAGTGCGGATTTGCGGTAGCCGTGAACGATGCTCGCCCACAGGTGAAGGCCGCGGCCCACTACATCACTCCGAACCGCGGCGGCCACGGCGCCGCGCGCGATGCGATCGAATTCATCCTGGATGCGAAAGGCGTGCTCGATACATGCATCGAGGCGTATATCGACGAGCCCCGCCTTGTGCCTCCCCGGGCGCAGAGCGCGGAAAGCAGCGAACAGGCATAACTCCCAGCCACGGGCTCCGCGACTGAAGCTTGCTCATGCTTTGAGAATCTCTTGTGCAGTAACTTCATCGGTCACGAGTCCGGTAACAAGCTGCCCGCGCAATACTCCCAGGATTGGCTTGACCTTGTTCGGTCCTCCGGCGATGACGACAATCTGCGATTTCGCCAGTTGCGACAGCGGTATGCTGGCCACCCGTTCGTTGGTCGATCCCTGGATCAGACGGCCGTCCTTGTCGAAGGTCCATCCGATGATTTCGCCGACTGCTTTGTGCCTGAGCAGGTCGGCAAGCTCCGCATCGTCGATGAACCCATCCTTGTACATGGGACAGTGGCTCTCAATCTCGGATGTGCCGACGAAAACCGCCTTGGCCTGCATGGCGAGTTCCTGCACGGAGCGGAATGCCTTCAGCTTTTGCAGGTTGATCTTCTCCTGCACGGTGCTGGTGAGCACGGGGGTCGGAAGCAAAAATGCCTGAGCGTTGATCTTGTCCGCTAGTTGCATCACGACTTCGAAATGGCTTGCCCGGCCATCATGCGCCATGTTGCCGACGACAGAGACAATCTTATGTTGAGACTGGTGCATGGGGGCAACCTGGCTGACCATCGCGCGCATGGTTCGCCCCGTGCCGAATGCGCAGACCGTCGGAACCTTGGCCTCTAAAAAGCTTTCAAGATATTCAGCCGCGCATATTCCCAATTCCTTGAACAGCACCTGAGGCGATCCCCCATGAGGGGCGACATCGCAATAACTCAGCTTGTATCTCTCGCGCAGTTGCTCGGCCAGCGCTGCGCACGAGGCCAGCGGATGGTCGAGGCGGACTTTGATCAATCCCTCGGATGCCGCAAAGGAAACCAGCCGCTGCGCCGACTGGCGGGAGACATGCAGCTTGGCGGCGATCTCATCCTGGGTGTTACTCGCAACGTAGTAGAGCCATGCCGCTCGTGCAGCAAGGTTGAGTTTGCGCTGATGCTTGTCGGCCAATTCGCTTGAGTCCGAGACTATCCCCATCACACAAGTATAATGCGATCCCGAAGCCGGCGGCTCGTCGGGCGGGACGATAAGTATAGGAGCAACACGGCGGAAAAGGCTGGCGAATCCTTTCACCGGCCGTTCTCCCGGGGACGCTTTATTCTTGCTGGGCCGGGAAGGGGTCAAATCCTCAACCAAGAGATTATGAGTTGGGCATCAATGGCGCGTGTTGCGGATATTAATAGAATGCAAGCACGGATTAGAGAAGTTGGAAGTAGTTGAGCGAAGGATGGCTAACGTATGTTTCGCATTTGAGCAAAGCTGACGAGAGTACCACAACTGGAACCCGCTGCGCCGGCAGACTTTGTTGGTCGATATGCTACCTTGATCCAGATGAAGTCCAGGCAAATCTCCGCCTTCCCGATTGCCCAGACACCGTATTGCCAATCTTTAGACAACCATACTTCTGAGCTGAACTACCCGGATACTTCAAACAATTCGATTGTTACGACTTAATCTCTTGCTATTGGAACGATGGGCTTCACCCCGCCCCTACGATGCCTAATGGTGAAGTGAGCGCACAGCTTAACGCTGGCAGTGAATTGTTCACCGTGCCGTTCTGGGCTGATTTGCCCGACACTGAAGCCTATGATACTAGCGATGTTTTGATAGCTCTTTCCACGCCGCAGAAAATCGGTGCGGCGGCGACGGTTGGAAGGAAGAGCCTTCTTCATGATGGCTGGTCTGAACTGTTGCTGGCCTCTGAATTGACCGGTAGCAGCGCCTTCGAGCACTTAGAGAGTCGCGTTCTCGCCTACTGAGACCGTCAACTGAAAAACCTCTCATTGCATCGCTGATGGGCGTTCTGTACAGCAACGTGGCGAACAACAGCGTAGAAATCGTCAATGATATTCATGCCTTGACCAGACTCGTTACGCTGCCCGGAACTTCGGTGACCGTGCCCGCGAACGCATTCAATGGCCTACCGGTTACGCTGCACGAACCAAGCACTGAATATCGGCTGGCGCACATCCTAAGTCGTCGCGTCAAAGATAAGGTGACTATTGAGTTCTTTATTCGTGAATAGCGATGGTCTACCTCCAGCAGATCATCGCTGCGGTTGACGACAGCAGTGCGAGGTAGCTCTCTTCGGTCTTCCCGAAGCTGACCAGCAGTTTGCGAAATCGGTTCAACCAGCAGTGGGTGCGCTCCACAACCCGCCTTCTGGCTTTACAGCCCTGCTTACGCTTCTTCTCGGCGCTTTTTTCTTTACGCTGTGTGATGCGCGGGCGATAGTTCTCCGCCGTCGTTGTTTTTTCGCTGCTTTGCATTTGTAGCCAGCATCTGCGCACAGGTGCTGCGGCATCCATTTGCGTGGCTGCGGGCGCTCACAGGTTACGGCTTCCAGTGTCCTCTCAAGCAGTTTTACGTCATGGCCGTTGGCTCCGCTGACGATGATCGACAGCGGGATTTCACACGCGTCGACCAGCGGGCTGCGCTTGCGCCCATTTTTTCCCCGGTCCGCTGGGTTCGGCCCAACGCCGACAGGCGGCAATTAGAAGTCCCGGATCTCCGTTGTCATGCACCCCGGCCCTTGTCATGCAAAAAGTGTCCCGGAGGCCGAATTCGACGGAATATGCGGACGGCATGGACGAAGCGGAGAACTGGAAGTTGGCGACCGGAACAGCCCTTTGTACACAGGCCTCGGCTTTGTCCACGAAATCGAGGGAAGACGGTGTACAACGCGGAAAATCCTGCAAAAGACGGGAAAACATAAAAACGCATGAATGGCGTAATCGCTTGTATTCATGCGGCTTTCAATCTATTTTCAGGGGTTTGCGGCGAGTTCCGCTAGACATTTGGTGCCGAAGAAGGGACTCGAACCCCCACACCCTTGCGAGTACGTGGACCTGAACCACGCGCGTCTGCCAATTCCGCCACTTCGGCACTCTACACAGATCCAGCCTCTTCCGCTGAACCAGCAGTAATCTGAGTCTCGCAAATGCGAGAGCTTGTGTCAAATTTGAACGCGGAAAACCCGCTGATCGGCCGGAGCTTTCGCCCCGGCCGCAGCCTTCGAACCCATCTCAGACCAGTTTTGCGTCGAGCAGGATTTCCGTGTTGTTGGCGAAGAGTTTGGAGATCGGGCAGCCGCTTTTGGCGTCGGCCGCGGCCTTGTCGAAGACCTCTTTCGAAGCGCCCGGAACGCTGGCCGTGGTGGTGAGCGCGATGCGGGTGATGGCGAAACCGCCCTCTACTTTGCCCAGCGTGACGGCGGCGTGGGTTTCAATCTTCTCCGGCGTCAACCCGGCACCGCCCAACTGCGCGCCGAGGGCCATCGAGAAGCAACCGGCGTGAGCCGCCGCAATCAGCTCTTCGGGGGTGGTGCCCGAATCCACCCCCTCAAACCGCGTGGCGAATGAGTAGTTCGCGCTGCTCAGCACGCCTGTCGCCGTCGAGATCGTGCCTTTGCCTTCCTTCAGTGAACCTGTCCAAACCGCACTTGCCTTGCTTGCCATTGTCCCTCCTTGGAATTGACTCGGTGATTACGAATAGGGTCGTCGGATACGCCGCGGCATGGGGAAAGTGGACCACCGCGGCAGGAATTTCCCTCGGTTTGATGCTTCCCATGCCAGTCAGGATGCGAGAGAAAGCGCACAGGGCAGCATCCCCCGAACCGCCGCCTCTTCAAAAAACCTCCTGGTCCGCCCGCGGAGCAATCGAGTCGAGCGGCGCAGCGGTGAGCAGGTGAGCACGGGCGAGCACTTTGCGGGCCAGCCCGGTCAATGCCATGGCTGACGCCTCGCCCAGCGGAACCCACCGGCGCAGACCGCCGGCGACGGTCATCGCGTCAATATCGTCTTCAAAAACCGTGCGAATGCGCACGTAGTAGTTGACCTGCATGATGGCGTGGCGCAGGATCATGCGCAGTTCCCTCTCAGGAACGGAGGAATCGATGAGCGCGGGCAGTTCCCACAGCCCCGGCATCACGGTTTGCGCCGCCGGCCGCTGCTCCAGCAGCACCTCCCGGTTGGCTTGGCCAGCCCGCCGCCCGGTGCGTACCGAAAGCGCCTGGGCCACTTCGCGACAGATCATCTTCGGCCGCGGGGCGGTCTGGTGCTCGCCCTGGGTCTGGCAGTCGGCGGCCACCGGGCACAGCGCGCACTGCGGATTGCGCGGCAGGCAAAGGGTCGCGCCCAGTTCCATCAGCGCCTGGTTCGAGTCCCCTGGGCGCTGCGGGCTGACCAGTTCGGCAGCCAGTTCCTCGACCCTGCGCCGGACCGCTGCGCCGCCTCCCGTGCGGCTGCCGGCATCCAGTCCCTCCATCCGGCACAACACCCGCTCCACATTGCCGTCCACCACGGCCACCCGCTCGCCGTGGGCGATGCTCGCGACGGCCGCGGCCGTATACGCCCCGATACCGGGCAGCAGGCGCAGTTGCTCGGCCGTTGCAGGCAGGTTGCCCTGGTGGTGATCGGCCACAAACTGCGCCGTTTTGTGCATCATCCGCGCCCGCCGATAGTAGCCCAACCCGCTCCACAACGCCAGCACCTGCTCTTCGGCGGCCAGCGCCAGCGAAACCAGTGTAGGGAACTGCGCCATGAAGGCCAGATAGCGTTCCTCCACCACGGCCACGCGGGTCTGCTGCAGCATGATCTCTGAAACCCAGATGGCGTAGGGGTCGTGGCTGCGCCGCCAGGGCAGATCGCGCCGGTTCCGCTCGTACCATTCCAGCAACCGCTCCCGCACGCGGACGATCTTTTCCGTTTCCCAGCCCGGCTTCTCCATGCGCCCAGCTTAACAGGCGGCGCGAAACCGTCTTGTTTCGAGGGGGCGAAGCTTTCGGCCGCGGAGCGAGCGCGCAAATGGCAAACGCACCTCCGCCAGAGTTGCGAAGGAGATTTGCGGAGGGCATCTCTGCCGCGAAACCAAGGCGCGGCCTGCGACGATGCCCCCAAGCGCATCGGCTCAGGCTGCTACCCTGTCAACGCCACCCTGCCGGGCTGACCCATGCCGGTGTAAACTTCTTCTTCGTGCGGAGATTCGCGTTTTCCGCGCGCAAACAGGAAAACACATGCGCAAACTCTCCCTGATTTTTTCTCTTGCTTCCGCCTTCGTTCTGGCGCAGTTTTGCCCTGCCCAAACCGCGCCGGCTCCGGCCTCCGTTCCAGCATTCGTCCCCGCCAATGCTTCCGCGCAGGCCAAGCGCCCCATGATCTTCGAGGACATGATGCGAATGAAGCGGCTGGGCGATACGGCCGTCTCGCCGGACGGCAAATGGCTGGCCTACTCCGTCACCACCGTCAATCTCGCCCAGAACACCAAAACAACGCAGCTCTGGATTCAGCCCATCGCGGGCGGCGACCCGAATCCCCTGGCCGTGGCCCAACCCGGCGACAGCGGCGTCCAGTTGCTCCCGGACGACAGGCGCATTCTTTTCCTGAGCGGGCGCTCGGGCTCAGAGCAGGTCTGGCTGGCGGATTTCGACTCTGCCACCGGCGCCACCAGCAACGCAACGAAGCTGACCTCGATCTCCACCGGGGCCGATAACGCCCTCTGGTCGCCGGACGGGCACTCCGTGCTGTTTACCTCTTTTGTGTATCCGGATTGTCCGGCCATCACGACCGCGGACGCGGAGACCGGCGACTCCTGCAACGCCAACCGCGACGCTGCTCGGGCGGCCAGCAAGGTGAAGGCGCAGATCTTCACGCACCTGCTCTATCGCCACTGGGACCACTTCACCGGCGATAAGCGCAGCCACCTTTTTCTGGTTTCGGCCGGGAACGGTGGAATCCGCGACCTGACGCCCGGCAATCCCCACGACGTTCCGCCGTTTTCGCTGGAAGGCGGAGGCTGCGGCTGCGCCTTTTCGCCCGACTCGAAGCAACTGGCCTACACGGACAACATCGATCCGGTGCAGGCCATCAGCGTGAGCGCGAAGATTTTCACCCTTGACCTGACGAATCCGGCTGCGAAACCGTTGCGATCAGCGCCTCGCCCGGCGGCAACTTCACCCCCGCCTATTCGCCCGACGGCAAGTACATCGCATGGCGCTCGGAGGCCCGGGCCGGGTATGAGAGCGACAAATTCCGGCTGGCGCTTTATGACCGCGATAAGAAAACAATCACGGATTTGCTGCCGGACTTCGACCGCTGGGTGGATGAGTTCGCGTGGGCGCCGGACTCGAAATCCATCTACCTGGCTGCCGGAAACGCCGGCGAGGAGCCCATCTTCGAGGCCAATCTGGGCGGAAAGTCTGACCGAACTGCCGGGCACAGGCGATTTCAGCGGTCTGCTCCCGCTGGCCAACGGCCGGGCGGTCCTCGCCGACCGCATGACCGTCGAAGCACCCAGCGAAGTCGTCGCCGTCGCTTCGGCTTCAGGCACGCCCGACCCCGAGGCCAGAATTTCGATCCCTGGCACTCTGGGAACAGCGGAATTTGGCCCCATCACAGGGAGCCAAGTGAATCAGATTACCCACCTCAACGACGCCTTGCTGGCGCAACTGGATCGGCCGGAGATGGAACCTTTCCGGTTCACCGCTGCTGATGGCACAAAGCTCGAAGGTTTCGTTCTCCGCCCGCCGGGCTTCGATGCGGCGAAGAAATACCCGGTAAAATTCCTCATCCACGGCGGGCCGGAGGGCGCGTGGGACGATTCGTGGAGCTATCGCTGGAATCCGGAACTCTTTGCCGCCAACGGCTACGTGGTGGTGATGGTCAATCCGCGCGGCTCGACCGGCTACGGGCAGAAGATCGTCGATGGCGTGAACGGCGACTGGGGCGGCAAGCCGTTTACCGACCTGATGACCGGCCTGGACTACGCCGAGCAGCACTATCCCTTCATCGATAAGTCGCGCGAAGCTGCCCTCGGCGCAAGCTACGGCGGCTACATGGCCAACTGGGTCGAAGGCCACACGGATCGATTCAAGTGCATCGTCTCCCACGACGGCATGTTCAACGCCGAGTCCGCCTTTGGAACCACGGAAGAGGATTGGTTCAACATCTGGGAGTTTCGCGGCCATCCGTGGGACTATTACGGCAAACCGGACAGCGAAAATCCCTTCCGCGAGTGGTCGCCCTCTCTTTCCGCGAAGAACTTCCACACGCCCATGCTCGTCGTTCACGGTCAGCTCGATTATCGTTTGGATGTGAGCGAGGGATTCCAGCTCTTCGACACCCTGCAACTGCTGGGTGTGCCGTCGAAGATGCTCTACTTTCCGGATGAGGGCCACTGGGTGCTGAAACCGCAGAACTCGCAATTGTGGTGGAAAACGGTCAACGATTGGGTGGACGAGTGGACGGGAAAAGCAGCTACCAGCCGCTAGCTTCTAGCTGTTCGCTTGTTCTTCCGTGCAACCAACTGGGTGCCCCAGGTACGGATTTTCGGACCTGGGAATGCTCGATCATTCGCATGGTTCTGAATACAAGCGCTTCCGCCTCAGCAAAGACAGCTAGAGGCTGGAAGCTAGGAGTTAGAAGCTGACATTTCAGCGCAAATCCGCCCAGCCCCGCGCCTTCCTGAACGAAGCCGGACTCTACGACTACGCCGTGAAGTCGCTGGGCCGCCAGATGCGCTCGGAGGCCGGCTTGCGGCGGCTGATGCAGCGCCGCGTGGAGCCCGGCGAGACAGGTGAGGCGGCCATCGAAGCTGCCCTGGCCCGCCTGCGCGATCACGGTTACCTAGACGACGCGGCCTTCGCCGAAACCTACGCGCGGCTGCGCCAGCAGAACGAGAAATTCGGCGCGCGCCGCGTGCAGCAGGAATTGCAGCAGAAGGGCATCGGCTCCGATCTGATCGCTTCCACACTGGAGGCACGCTACGGACAAACCAACGAAGAGACTCTGGCCCGCGAGCATCTGGAGCGCAAACGGATTCGCAAGCCGGAAAATGAAAAAGAGACCGCCCGGGTGATGCGCCGGCTGATCGCCGCAGGCTTCTCGACCCGCGTGATTTACAAGATCCTGCGCCAGTGGGACGTGCCCGACGAAGCCCTGGCCGCCCTGGACGACCTGAACGAACCGGATCATCTGGACGACCCCGGCCGGGAGCCGCTCTGCTGACGGCTATAGCAAAACCAGAGTAGCTGTACCCAGAGGCTATCGCTCAAGGTGGCTTTTTCCTCAAGAAAAAGCCACCTCGCATACGTTCCCCTACAGCGGTTTCGATTCTGCTGTTTACAGAAACGTAGACGCAGAGGGCATTTTACCCGAGAAAATGCCCCTCGTATGATCTTCAAATGGCAACACTTGAATCGAAACCGCTCTAGGGCACGTTTACTCTGGTTTTGCTCTACATTGCGGCACTACGGCATGGTTGGCAAGGCGATCGAGGAGCGGCAACAGGCGCTCGATGAAGTCTGTGTCCGCAACCCGCAAGGCTGCGCTGCACGCTCCGGAGAGCCGGCTACTGCGCCTGCGGACGCGGGGCAGCCGCTCCCACCGGAGCCGCCTCCGGCTTGGGCTTGGGCGCTTCCTGCTTCTTCGACGGAGCGAGAATGGCGTGCAGAATGGTGCCTTCCATGCGCGGCATGAACTCCACAATGCCGGCATCGCCAATGTCCTGGATGAGCCTGTTGATGATGGAGTAGCCCAGCTCGCGGTGAGCCATCTGCCGGCCTCGGAAGCGCAGGCTGGCCTTCACCTTGTCGCCATCGGCAAGAAAGCTAACCGCCTGGTTCTTCTTGGTCTGGTAGTCGTGCTCGTCCACGGTCACGGAGAACTTGACCTCCTTGACCGTAATGACCTTTTGCTTCTTCTTGGCGGCGCGTTCGCTCTTTTCTTTCTCGTAGAGGAAGCGGCCATAATCCTGGATGCGGCAGACCGGGGGAACCGCGTTGGCAGAAACCTCGACCAGGTCAAGGCCCCGCTCCTTGGCGAGTTTGAGCGCCTCAAAAGGAGCCAGGATTCCCAGTTGCTCGCCGTTTTCGTCGATTACGCGGATTTCACGCGCGCGAATCTTCTCGTTGATGCGAATAAAGGACTTTGCCGAACGTTTGTCGAGTGCGATGGTGCTCCTCCAAAAGTCGCTGCTGCCCGCTTCCGGAGTTTGCCGGAGTCGCCGCGGGCGCACAAGCGCATCCTGAGTATAGCATTGGCTCGGCTCTGCGTGAACAAAGGGTTTATGCCGGGTTGTCGCTCAGCGACAGCCTCGAGCGCCCCTTCGGCGGTCAACCCGGTCACTCGCACCCGCACCAGCCGGTTGGCTTCCAGGCGGCCCGCGAGCTCCACAGGCAGGAAATTTTCCGTCAGCGCGGCTGTCCGTCCACGCGCCTCCAACTCGGCCGGCGTGTGCAGCGTGATCGCTTCCAGTTCCCTGCCCGATAAAGCTTCTCCGGTGAATTTCAGCTTTTTTCCGCTGCCAGCGCGCGCAGGGCCTTCATTCGCTCCGCAACCGCCTCAGGCGCAACCGGCTGCTCGGCGTGCAGCGCCCAGGCCAGAGTCGCCGGCCGAGGCGAAAACGGAAACAGGTGCAGGTAGCCGAAGGGCAGCGCTCGCACCAGCGCCAGAGTTTCTTCGAATTCGGCGTCGGTCTCGCCGGGAAAGCCCACCATCACATCCGCGCCCAGAGTCAGCTCCGGCCCGCAGGCGCGCACCAGCGCTTCCACTTTTTCCACGTAATGCCACGGCCGGTAGCGCCGATGCATCCGCCGCAGCACCGCGTCCGAGCCGGACTGCAAGGGCAGGTGCGCATGACGCGCCAGCCGCGCCGCGTCTGCCTCTGGATTGCCATAACTCGCCATCAGCCCAATCAGTTCCGCGTCCCAGTCCATGGGCTCAATCGAGCTGAGCCGCAGCCGGGGCAGCGTGGTCCGCTCGAAGATCGCCCCGACCAGCGCACCCAGCGTTCGCGGTGATGATTTCCTCTCGAATCTCGCATCAAAAGTGGGTGCCCCATCCTTTCCGCGCTCTTCAGCGGAAAGGGTGGGAAACCGCGAATTCATAAGCGCGTTTTCATCAGGAGAACTCTGCAAATCCCGTCCCCAGCGCCCCAGATTGATGCCCGAGAGCACCAACTCTTTGCCGCCGGCGGCCACAAATCCCTCCACCTGCCGCAGAACCAGTGCGCCGGGCAGACTCTTCGATGGACCGCGCGTGGAGGGAATGACGCAGAAGGTGCAGCGGTTCCCGCACCCCTCCTGAATCTTCAGATTCGGCCGTGTCTGCGCGCCGGGCTCCACCTGCGCTTCTTCGAGAAACGAGTGGGCAAACCGCTCGTCCGCCCAGACCACCACCTGCGGTGGGGCTAACTGCTCGCTATCCGCTCGCACGGGCTTCGATCCACCAGCCGAGACCACCTGCGGTGGGGCTAACTGCTCGCTATCCGCTCGCACGGGCTTCGATCCACCAGCCGGGACCACCTGCGGTGGGGCTAACTGCTCGCTATCCGCTCGCACGAGCTTCGTTCCACCAGCCGAGACCACCTGCGGTGGGGCTAACTGCTCGCTATCCGCTCGATTAGGCTTTGCTGCCGCGTGGATTTGTATCAGCCCACTGTCCCTGTGAGCCGCCGCCGCGGAGCCCAACAGCTCCAAAACAATCCCCGGAGCCAGCGCCTTGTGGCTGTTGCCCACCACGGCGGCCACCCCGGCCAGACTCGCCAACTCCTCCGGCGCGCGCTGCGCATAGCAGCCGGTCACCACGATGCGTGCCTCTGGATTCAGCCGGTGCGCTCTCCGAATGAAGGCCCGCGCCGCCCGGTCAGCCTCCGCCGTCACGCTGCACGTGTTGACGATCACCACATCGGCTGCTGTGGCCTGCTCCACACAATGCCCAGACCCGCGCAGCCGCGCGCTCACTGCCTCGCCGTCGGCGCGCGCCGCGCGGCAGCCGAAATTCTCGACATGGAAGCTGGACCCCATCCATTCAGTCTAATGTTTTTCTCGTTTCCGCCGGAACCCGAGGCTTTCTGCTCCCGCCTCTGAAAATCGGCCGTCCCACATCGCCTCCTTGTCCGGCACCGACTCCTCTATAATGAGAGCTGGCCCTCCCAATCCATGAATCTCCCCATCGCATGAGATCATCTGCACCCACCGCCAGCGCGTCAGCCCCGCCGTCCGACACCTCGAACGGCGGAACCTGGCACATTATCGGTTTTGTTTACTTCACTTTCGCGGTCTATCTGTCCATCGGGCTGCCGCTGGCCGTGCTGCCGCCTTACGTGCATCTGCGCATGGGCTTCAGCGCGGCGCTGGCCGGTCTGGTCATCAGCATTCAGTACATTGCCACCCTGGCCAGCCGCCCCTGGGCCGGCCGCATCAGCGACCGCGCCGGCGCCAAGGTTTCCGTGCTCTGGGGGATGGGCGCCTGCGCGGCCAGCGGCGCACTGGTGGTCGGGGCCGCCGCCCTGCACGCAATTCCCTGGCTCAGCCTGGCCACGCTGCTCGTGAGCCGCCTGACGCTGGGCGTGGGTGAGAGTCTCGGATCGACAGGCTCAACTTTGTGGGGCATCACCAGCGCCGGGCCCGAACACACCGCCAAGGTCATCTCGTTCAACGGCATCAGCACCTACGGCGCCATGGCGCTGGGGGCTCCGCTGGGCGTGGTTCTCGATCAGCAGTGGGGGCTCCCCTCGATCGGTTACCTCATCCTGTCCATCGGACTCATCAGCCTTTTGCTAGCCAGCCGGAAGAGCCCGGTCACCGTCGCCCCCGGCGAGCATCTTCCCTTCCGCCAGCGTGCTCGGCCGCGTGGCGCCGCACGGCATGGGCCTGGCGTTGGGCGGCGTGGGCTATAGCGTGCTGGCCACCTTCGTCACCCTTTTCTACCTGAGCCGCCACTGGTCGGGCGCAGCCCTCTGCCTGACCGCCTTCGGACTGGCCTTTATCGTGGCGCGCCTGCTCTTCATCCAGACCATCAACCGCTTCGGCGGATTCCCGGTGGCCATGGCCTGCCTCGCGGTCGAATCCGTGGGACTGCTCCTGCTCTGGATCGCGCCTTCGCCGTGGATGGCCATGGCCGGCGCGGCGATCACCGGATTCGGCTTCTCGCTGGTCTTTCCCGCTCTGGGCGTCGAGGCGGTCAAGCGCGTTGCGGAAAACAACCGCGGCGCCGCTCTTGGTGTCTTCACCGCCTTCGCCGACGTCTCTTTCTTCCTCGTCGGTCCCCTGGCCGGCGCGGTCATCGGAGTCTTCGGCTACGCGAGCGCCTTTCTCTTCGCGCTCCTGTGCGTGCTGGCCGCCCTGGGACTAGCCGGCGTTCTCATGCGGCTTCAGCGCCACGCGGCTTGAAGATCTCGAGCCGTCCACTTCAAGCCTGAAACCTCCGCAATGAGAAAAAGAATTGCTTTCATCCCGGCAAAGGCGAACCAGCTCTCTGACCGCTCGATCTTGCGCCAATCCGGGTGCGCCTCGGTCCTTCTGGGACTTGGGAGAGCAGGGATTCAAAGCGCGAAGTCCTTCTGTTCGAGTGCTGGCCGGAGAGTTGCCGCCCTGCGCATCCTGGGTGAGAACGGAGCCCGGAATACCCGGCGCGCGATGATCCAAGGGCCGCTTTCGCTGCGCTATAGAGACCCTTCTGCTCCGCAATCCCACTCCGGCTGCACAGTCATCCACTGGCCTGCTTGACTCCGCCCCTGACAAACGCCCGGCCCGATGATCTGTTTTCGGTTTCCCGCGCTACTCTCTGACCTTTTTGCGGATTTCAATGTTCAGGCGCTTGATTTTCTGGTTGAGCGTGGAGAGCGGAATGTGAAAATGCTCGGCGGCTTCGGTCTGGTTGCCGTTCGAGCGATCGAGCCTCTCGATGATGATGCGCCGCTCGATGTCTTCGAGGATGTCGAACAGCGAGGCGTTGGGGTTGTGTTCGAGCAGCGCGTCCTGGAAACTGCGGCCGGTGATGTGTCCGGGCAGCAGCTCCGAGCCGATGACCGGCCCGTTCGACAGCACAACGCCGCGTTCGATCGAGTTTTCCAGCTCGCGCACGTTGCCGGGCCACTCGTAATCGACCAGAGCGTGCAGCGCATCGGAGGAGAGCTTGCGCGGGGCCAGGCCGTTCTCGTTGGCGTAGAAGTCCAGGAAGTGCTGCGCCAGCAGGGGAATGTCCTCTCGGCGGGCGCGCAACGGCGGCAGATCGACGCAGATCACGTTGAGGCGGTAGAAAAGGTCTTCGCGGAAGCGGCCTTCGCGCACCTCCTTGCGCAGGTCAATGTTGGTGGCGGCGATGATGCGCACATCGACCTGGAGTTCCTGGATGCCGCCCAGGTGCATGAAGCGGCGATCCTGCAACACGCGCAGGATCTTGGCCTGGGTGTCCATGCCCATGGTGGCGATCTCGTCCAGAAAGAGCGTGCCGCCGTTGGCGACTTCGAAAAGGCCTTTCTTCGAGGCGATGGCCGAGGTGAAGGCGCCCTTGACGTGGCCGAAGAGCGTGGATTCGAGCAGCTCGGAGGGCATGGCGCCGGTGTTGATGGGGACAAAGGGCTTGTCCTTGCGGGGCGAGTTGGCGTGGATGGCCTTGGCGATCAACTCCTTGCCCGTCCCGCTTTCACCCTGAATGAGCACGGTAGAGCGCGAAGGCGCTACCTGCGCGACCAGGTCGAAGACCTTCAGCATGATCTCGCTCTTGCCCACGATGTTGGAGAAGTTATAGCGCTGCTTGAGGGTGCGCTTCAGTTGCAGGTTTTCTTCTTCGGCTTTGTGGCGGGCGATGGCGGAGCGGATGTCGGCCAGCAGCTTCTCGTTGTCCCAGGGCTTCTGAACGAAGTTTTCCGCGCCGGCGCGCACGGCCTCGACGACGTTGGCCACGGTGCCGTACGCGGTGATCATAATGATGGGCAGATCGGGCAGGCGCTCCTTGATCTGCGGAAGCAGTTCCATGCCGCTTTGCCCGGGCAGGGCCAGATCCAGCAGCAGCAGGTCAAAGCTCTCCATATCGAGCACACGCAGCCCCTGTTCGCCATCGGCGGCCATTTTGACCGTGTAGCCCTCAAGCGTAAGAAGCACTTCGAGCGATTCGCGGATGGCCGCTTCGTCGTCGATGACCAGGATGCTGGCTGCGCCCGCGGCCTGGCCGGAGTTGCCGGCGGCGGATGCGGATGCGAGCGGGTTCAACGGTAGATCGACCTCAGGCATGAACGGAATTCCTCAGAGGGGAAACTCAAGTTGAAAGGTTGTGCCGGCGCCGACGGCGCTCTCGACATGAATCTTGCCGGCGTGTTCCTGAATGATGCCGTAGGAAACGGAAAGTCCCAGGCCGGTGCCGCGGCGGTCGCCGGGCTTGGGCGTGGTCTTGGTGGTAAAAAATGGATCGTAGATGCGCTTGAGGTGCTCCGGAGCGATGCCTGTTCCGGAGTCGGCCACCAGCGCTGCGACGTAATGGTCCTGTCCGTTGACCAGCGTGGCTACGCGCAGGCTGCCGCCGCCGGGCATGGCCTCCTTGGCATTCAGCAGCAGATTGAGAAAAACCTGCTGCAGTTTTCCGGGGTTGCCGTGGATGGGGGGCAGATCCTCGGCCAGGTCGAGATCGACGGCGATCTGGGCAGTCTTGAACTGATGTTCGAGCAGGGAAAGCGTGTCGCGGATGACCTGATTGAGATGGGTCTCGCGGAACTCGGTCGTCGAGGTGCGCGAAAAGTTCAATAGGCCATTGGCGATCTCGGCGGCGCGGAAGCTCTGCTGGGTGATTTTGTCGAGCACCGGGCCCAGGCGGGTGTCGCCTTTCAATTGCTTGGAGAGCATCTGCGCGTACGAGGAGATGACCGCCAGGGGGGTATTGATTTCATGAGCCACCCCGGCCGCCAGCAAGCCAATCGAGCTGAGCTTGTCGGCCTGCGCCAACTGGGATTCCAGCGTGACCCGCTCGGTGATGTCGTCCACCAGGATGATGCGGCCGACCGAGACGAAATCGCGCGAGAGCAGGGGAGCGATGGCGATGTTGGCCGTGCGCTGCTCACCGGCTCGGGTGGTGAGCCGGAATTTGTAGAGGTGATGAACGCCGGACTCGTTGCGGAAGCCTTCGAGCGCCTCCATGAAATCCGCCGGGAAGACCGAGCCCAGCGCCTGGCCGATCGCCTCGGCGCGGCTGAGGGCGTACATGGCTTCCATCTGCGCGTTCCAGCTCTCGATGCGGTCGTCCAGATCGAGAGCCAGGATGCCCACGTTGATCGATTCGACGATGTTTTCGTTGAACTCCTTGAGCCGCTCGAAGTCGCCGATCTTTTCTTCCAGCCGGGCATAGAGGACGGCGTTCTGCAGGGCAACGCCGATATAGCTGGCCAGCGATTCGAGCAGTTCGACGTCTTCGCTCGAAAGAAAGTCGCCGCCCAGGGTGCGGCCCAGGCCGATGACGGCGATGGTGCGCATGGCGCCGGCGCCGTTTCCGCTTTGGCCGGTCGCGACGCGGCAGGGCAGATAGTAGTTCAGGTCGAGCAGGGCGGCGGTGCGCTGCTCAGGCTCGGGCAGGTGCAGCGCGGCTTGAGCATTTTCAAGAAAGATGTGCGTGTGGTCCGTGGCGTGGTCGAAGTCCAGGAAGCCCAGGGCCAGCGCGCCTCCTTCTGCCGCCTGGGGCTCCGCTCGGTCCGGTTCGACCCGCTCCTGCGCGGCCAGAGCCTCGGCAGGCAGACCGTGCGATGCGGCCAGGTGCAGACGCCCCGGCTCATCGACCAGGAAAACCGCAACCCGTGCCACCAGCAGGGTGTTCGGCAGCCGCTCGACAATGGATTCGAGCAGGGCGTCCAGATTGGTTTCCGAGCTGAGTCCGCGGCCAAACTCGACCAATGCCTTGCGGTAGTCGTAGCGATGGCGGTCGAAGACCCGGTCCACCCAACTCTGAATCCTGCGCTTGAGCGGCTCAAAGAAGGCCAGCGCCAGCACGATGGCGATACCGTCGCCCCAGCTTCTGACCGATTCCGGCAGCTGGTTGTGGGCCAGGCCCGGAACCGCCGCGATCAGAATGAAGTAGGCGCCCAGGATCAGGCCCGTGGCCAGCGTGTACGCCACGCCGCGTTTGAAGATCAGATCGGTGTCCATCAGCCGGTAGCGGACGATGGCCCAACTGAAGGTCAGCGGCAGGAAGATCAGCGACAGGCCGGCCAGCTTGGTCAGCACGGCCGGCATGTTCAGGTCGAAGAGGTAGGGGATGGCGTAAAAGAGCGTGAACGGCAAGACAGCCAGCAGCGTGCCGCGGTTGAGCCACTTCAGCTGCTGGCGCAGGATGGGCGTGTTGGCGCGGCTGTAACTGCGCAGGAACAGGGCGGCGGCAAAGAGATAGAAGATGGCGTCGTAGCTGGTCGCGGTCTGGTTCAGGCGGTGCAGCAGAAGGCCGCTCGCCTCGCGCGTCTCGATGCTCCACACCCAGAGCGCCAGCAGTCCGGCGCCGGGAGCGTAGACCAGCGGCAAAAGCCAGCGGCGTCGCAGCTTCTTCAGCCTTTCCACGGGGAAGCTGAGCGCGAAATGCAGAAAGAGCGCCGGCTGCAGGGACTCGGCCAGTACATTCAACCAGAAGACGGTCCAGTCCAGCGTGTCCAGCTTGCCGGTGTACTTGAGCGCGTAAAGGGCGAACGAGACGAGGCAGAAAAGGTAAAAATGCGTGGCGCGCGGGGCGGTCCAGCGGCGAAACAGGACGTAGATTCCGATGCCCAGGTAGACCAGCCCGATCACGCGCAGGGCCAGAGCCATGCCGCGGTCGACCGGCACCGGGATGACCATCACGGGGGTATCCAGCCGGATGCCGTCGCGGGTGATCGAATATCGGGCGTTCCCATAAATTCCGGTGTAGTAAAGTTCGCGCACCAGGTCGGCCACATCGTGAATGGGTGCGCCGTTGATCGCTGTCAGCAGGTCGTGAGCCTGGATGCCGGCGTGCTGGCCGGGAGAGTCCGGCAGCACTTTGTCGGCCACCAGACCGCCCCCGCCGGGGGCCTCGCTCCACCAAACCCCATCGTCCGGCTGGGGAAAATGGCTCTCCTGCTGGAAGTTCAGGACCGCCAACAGCACCAGCCCGACCGTGGCCACGGCCAGCAGTGTCGCCTGCAAACGGTTGACGAGACTGGTCTCCATAAGGGAAGCGCCTTACATCTTCATGATATGGTGCACGTCAACTGCCATTGGCGGAAATCAGGTTGAATACGCAGGAAATGCCGGGCAATCGGTTGAGAATACATGAGATAAGGACGGCTTATCCATGGAAATGTCAACCGGGTATTTAGCAGATAATCGATAAAAATACAATAAACAGCAGGCTGTCTACCGCAAAGGGGATTCACCTACTGGAATCAATAGGCAGTTGGGGGAGCAGACAGTTTTGCGAGGGAATCCACTGCAAATAATCGCGAAATCGGAGGAAGTCTGCATGATTTTTCCTCGAAAATGAAATTCTCCCCTTATCCGTTGACCATTCCAGGGCAGGCAGGATTAAGATGAGGGAAAATTTACTCTCAAGCCTGATGGAGTGTTTCGATGCGACGGATTTGTTTCTCTGTTTTGAGCGTCTTTGCGGGGTGCTTGCTGCTTGCAACCGGGGCATTTGCCTATGGCCATCATGTCGCCGATTATCCCTTGCGGGTGCACATCTTTCAGCACAATGGGGTTTCGCATTACTCTCGCCAGCAGTTGGACTTCGTGGACGGAGAGGGAAGGGCAAATCTCTTTGAGAGCGGTGAGCCGCTTGGCTTTGACTTCAGCTACCGCTGCGGACAGCGGCTGATGGTTTCACCGGGGTTTGAGACCTATCCGGCGCGCTGGAAGAAGCCAGGAAGGGCGCTGGAGATTCTTCAACCGCAGTTTGGCAGGCCCGGAGCGTACGACACCTGCGAACTGAAAGTGGAGATGAAGGTCGACACCGTCTATCACCGTCATAACGGCTTGCTGGGCGAAGTGCCGGCAGCGAAGTACAAGGAATGGATGGTCAAGCACGAGTACGACCCGGAGCACGGCAAGGATGAGCCGACGGCGGCTGCTTCCGCGGGAACCGCGACGGGCTCGCCTGCGCCGACCACGCCGCAATGAGACGTTGACACAGGAACCATACGGCAAGCGGGGCGGCGCAGTTCGCCCCGCTTTCTCTTTGCCCGGATAAGGAAAACTGCGCGGGCGCTGTAAACTTGCGCCCCGCGCTGGCGTCTACCTGAGTGATGGCAGCCGGCACCACATTGGAACCGATGAGCATGGCTAGCACCGAGGAGAGTTGCTGCCGACGAGTTTTCGGCTGTCGTCACAAGGCACCGGCCGCAGATTTTCCGGTTTCTGCTGCTCCTCGACGCGCGACATGGACCTGGCCGAGACGCTGACCCAGGATTGTTTCCTGAAGGCGCATCGGAACTGGGCGAGCTTTCGCGGCGAGTCGAGCGCGATGACCTGGCTGATGCGCATCGCCATCAATCTGCAGAAAGACCACTGGCGCAACCGCCGGATGCAGTTCTGGCGGCAAACGCAGAGACATGCGGTGGACCTGGCGGGGCCGGCGAGTGGCTTCCGAACGGCGAACGAAGCGCGGAACAGCAGTTGCTGGCGCGGGAGCGGGTGGGGCAGGTGGGCAAGGCGGTCGAGGGGTTGAGTGAGCGGCAGCGGACGGTCTTTCTGCTGCGCTACGTGGAGGAGATGGAGTTGAAAGAGATTGCGCTGGCCACCGGGCTCAACGAAGGCACTGTAAAGGCGCACCTCTCGCGGGCATTGGCAAAGGTGCGCGCGGAACTGGGGGAGAAGAGATGAAATTCATGAAGAAATTCGCCGAATTTGCTCCCTCCGGCTCGCAGCCGGGCGGGACGGCGAAGCGGGGCTCGGCGCTTGAATCCAGGTCGGACCAGACGCCGAACGATCCGGCGCTGGATGAGGTGCTCGCGAACTTCCGCCTGAGCATTCATGCCTGGAGCGAAGTGGCCGGCAACCGTCCGCGGCCTGTGCAGGCCGCCTCGCCGCAGCGGCGGGTGGGTCGGCTGGCGGTTGGCTGGGCGCTGGGGTGCGTTTTGGCTGCCGGCGGCGTTTCGTCCGGGATATGGACGCACCACCAGCAGCAGGCCAGAATCGCCGCGGCCCGGGTGGCCGAGCACGAGCGGCAGGCAGCTGAGCAGCGGGCGCAACGGAATCGGGAAGAGGAGGAGAATTTGATGGCCAAGGTCGACAGCGACGTATCGCAGGAAGTTCCGACCGCAATGGAGCCGCTGGCCCAGCTGATGATCGACGATCAGACCCAGAATCAAGCTCAGAATCAGACCCAGTAAGAGCAAATTCACCGAACCAAAACAGACCCTCGAAACGGCGAGGGAGAGGAGAAATATGAGGTCACTGCGGACAGTGTGGTTGGGATTGGCGATTGCGGGAGCGCTGCTGGCGGGAACGGCGGCGATGGCCCAGGAGTCCGGCGGCGGAATGGGCATGGGACCCGGCGGAATGAGACCGGGTCCAGGATTCGGGATGCATCAGCCTCCCATGGAGCGGGCTTTTGGACTCGGGGGAGATCAGGGGCGCTGGTGGAACAGGCCAAAAGTGATTGAGCGGCTGAAACTGACCGAAGATCAGCGCAAGGCGATGGACGGAATCCTCCTCGAGCACCGCGAAAAACTCATCGATCTGCGGGCCAGCGTCGAGCGGGTGGAGCTGCAGATGGAGCCGCTGATCAGCGCCGACCAGCCCGATGAGGCCAGGATTCTCTCGCAAATCGACAAGGTGGCTCAGGCGCGCGCCGAGCTGGAAAAGGCGAATGCGCGCTTTCTGCTCGCGATCCGCAACAAGCTGACGCCCGAGCAGTGGAAGCGTGTGCAGGAGTTCCGCGCCGAACACGACCGCGGACAGGGGCGCCCCGGCTGGCGCGGTGGACACGGACCAAACGGGCATGGCCCCGATGGCGGAAATCCGGGCGATCAGGATCATCAACAGAACCCGCCCCAGGGAACTGATCCGCAAGGCCCCCCGGCTCCTGGAATGGGAGACGCGCAGTAGATCGTTGTCCTTGCTGCTGAAGCGCAGGCGCTCCATCCCATTGTGCCTTCTGTAAAAGGGACAGAGAGCAGGATCGTGCGCATGGGCCGCGCAAGCGGGCTTCTCCGAGAGAGCGATGCAGGCAACTCCGCCGAGCAAGCTTCAAGCAGATTGTCAATCAGGTTGCAGCCATGGCGGCGGCGAAGGTAAATCCTATCGCCGCCATTTTTTTGTGCGCAATCGACGATTGGCTTCGAGTTGCGGAGCCGGGCGCGCATGCAGGCGCGGGGAATCCGAGGGGGTGCTGTTGTAGCAGGTCGCAACAAGCGAGTGGAGTGTAACGAGACAGCGAATGAATCGCTTTAGGACAGCGATTGGATGGAAGCTGGACAGTTTGATTCGAGGCCGGACAGAGAAGAGCCGGAGCGGTTTTGAATTTTGTGACTAAAGTTATTTTCCGCCAGCCCGATGAAGGGAGTGGATGCAAGGACGCCTATCCGGAATCAGCGGAAGGCCTGGCGGAACGAAAGAAGCACCGGCAGGCAGGGAGCGATTCAAGGCATCAAAAAGGAGTACCTTCCATGGCCCTCGGTGTTTTGAACAATCTGTCAGCGATTTACGCAGAGAATAACCTGAACAACACCAACAGCAGCCTGCAGACGGTTCTGCAGCAGTTGTCGTCGGGGTCGAGGATCAACTCTGGAGCCGACGATGCCGCGGGGCTTTCGCTGGTGAACGGCCTGGAGGCCAACCAGACGGCCCTGACTCAGTCGACGACCAACGCCACGGAAGGCGTGGGACTGCTGCAGGTGGCCGACGGAGCCCTCTCGCAGGTGACCAGCTTGCTGGACCGCGCCATCACGCTGGCGACAGAAGCCTCGAACGGCACCCTCAACACCACCCAGGAGGGCGCCGCGAACCAGGAGTATCAGTCGATTCTGTCAGAAATCAACAACATTGGACAGACGACCACGTATAACCAGGAGCAAGTCTTCAACGGCCAGGAAGTGGCCATTTATACGGGCGATTCTTCGCAAGCGGGCTCCTCGATCGACGATCTGAACATTCGCGCGCTCTCTGAATCGAGCGTGGGCGACACCGGCGGCGAGATGGCCTACAGCAGCGGATCGAACAGTGTCTTCGTCAACCTGTCGACCAGCTCGGCCAATGCCAAGTCCGGCGACACGCTCAATGCCAGCGGCGCCACCACCATCGACGTCAACTATCTGGTGAAGGGTGCCGACGGTGCGGCGAGCACGGCGACCACCTCGATCTCCGTGGGCACGGGCACCACCTACGCCAATACCGCCGATGGGCTGATCAGCGCCATCAACAACGCGGGATTGGGCATGACGGCCAGCTTCACCACGCAAGCCAACGCGGGAGTGACCGGGGGCGGGGCCGAGACGGGCATTCAGATCACCGGCGGCCTGGTTTCGGCCGGCGTGGACCCGGACACGGTGAGCACCAGCGGTACATTCAACGCCAGTGGAATCGCGGCCAACGAACTTCTCACCCAGGGCCAGACGGTCACCGTCAAGGTGGGCGACACGGCGGTGGGATCGGTGACGATTTCCTCGTCCGTCGATACACTCTCGGAACTGGCCAGCGCGATCAACGGATTTACCGGCGCTCCGGTCACGGCCTCGGTGATTACAAATGGCGACGGCACGCAGAGCCTGTCGCTGTCCGATTCCGCCTCCGGAGCAGCAAATCTGAGCGTTGTCACGACCTCCGGCACAGGGGCGCAGGAGCCGGCTTTCAGCACTCCGACAACCGCCACCGACGCCGTTGCGTTGCAGAATAATCCTCTGGATAATACAACCGGCACCGCCGCGGTGACCGCCGTCGATGGCGCTTTGACCGTGGGCGCCGGCTCGGTCTCGAGCGACAGTTCGCTCTCCGGCACCTTCGTGGTCACGAATACTCCCACCAGCGGCAGCGCCGTCTCCGAGACTTTTGTGATGGGCGGCTCGGGCGGCACCGATGGCGGCAATACGGGCACATTGAGCGGCACCACGTTCACCGTCAACGGCAACTCGCTCGCCGACCTGGAAGCGGCCATTACAGGCCAGAACACCGCCGGCGCAGGCAGCCTCGGACTCGGAGTCACGGTGGCCGCGGGTACAGACGGCACCACGGCCTTCACGCTGACCGGGGCGACGGGAAACACGGTTGCGTTGGATGCAAGCGGCGGCCAATACACCGACACGCTCACCAGCGCCACGCCGGCCATGACGACAGCCGCCGGCGCGACAGCCAACATCGCATCGCTCGAGGTTGCGCAGAGCAACGCAGGGACTGACGCGATGACCGGCAGCATTGTGCTGCAAAACACCGGCGGAGTGGCGACTACCTTCGTCATGGGCGCCGGAACAGACAGCAGCCTGACAAACACCTATTACACCGCGAACCAGACTCTGACTGCCGGTGAAATTGCGAATGGGGATACCAAGAACACACTGGCCGGCCTCGCGGATCTGGTCAACGAAAAACTGGGTACCGATGTGACCGCTTCGGTAGGCGCCGCGGGTCTGACCGTTACCTCGAATACCGCCGGCGACAATGTGACCAGCAGCGCCAACACGCTGGCCAACGCCAATGCCACGCTGGGCCTCTACACGCCAACCGTAGCCGGTACCGGAGAATATGCGACTGCCCTGCTGGCCGTCACGAACTCGACTGGGACCACAGTAACAGGCGCGATCGGCTCCAGCGATAATTTGACCGGCAGCATCGTGCTCACCAATAGCAACGGTAAATCCGACACATTCGTCATGGGCAACGATCCGACGGGCACCAACCCGACCGGCTTGAACTCCTCGGCCACTCTCAGCACGACGGGCGGCAACGTCTACTACGTCGGTCCCGGCGGAACCTCCGCACTGACCACGGCGATCAATGCGCTGGTAACCTCCGAAGGAGCAACGGGCCTCGATCTGCACGCCACGGCGGGCGCATCGGGTGGCATCAATCTACAGTCAACCGTTGTGGAAGGTGGCGCCCCAGCTCCCATCTCGTTTACCGGCACGCTGGCCGTGGCCCAGGAGGACAGCGCATCGAGCAGCGTTACGGGTGCCGTCGCAGCGCCCGGCACGGCTTCGACGGTCAGTGTGACTCCGGCGAGCGGCTCGGTGAACACCACCGATGCGCTGAGTGGCTCGATCGTACTGACCAACACCACCGCCGGCGGCAGCGCCGTCACGGAGACCTTCGTTCTGGGCGGTTCTGGCGGAACCGATGGCGGCGGCACGGGAAAGCTGACGGGCACGGCGAGCGACGGAACATTCACCGTCAACGGCAGCACGCTCGCCGACTTGCAGGCTGCGATCAACTCGCAGCAGACCGCGGGATCTGGAACTATCGATCTTGGCCTCACAGCCCTGGCCAGCACCGATGGTCTCGCAGTGAGCACCTCCACTAATAACGGCAACACCGTCAGCGTTGGCGCCAACGCCCTGTCGGACACCACGCAGGGAACCTATTCGAGCATGACTCTGGGCTCGTTTGCCAACGAAAACGACAGCGTATCGGGAAACATCAGCTTCATGGTGGGTGGAAATCAGGAGAATCTCACTCTGGCCTCGGGATCGACGGTTGCAAGCATGATCACCACCATCAACGGCGCCGGGCTGGGCGTGACGGCCTCCTGGGTTTCAGGCGACAATGGCTACGGAAGCGTACAGTTGACGTCGAACTCCGAGGGCGGCACCGGACAGATCACTACCCCGATTACCTCCGTCACGGATACGACCGCCACGGCGTCGCTGAGTTTCACCGCCGCCAGCGCCTACAACGTCGGGCTCTCGAACTCCACCGGCACGGCGACGCTTTACGATTCAACCACCGGGCAGACTCAGGCGAGCATTGTTTCCAACAACAGCGGATCGAGCGGGATCGCGACCATCAGCTACTCGGACGGCGCGGGCGAAGCCTTGAATTCGACCGATCTGTCGAACCAGACCGACGCCGAGACTGCGCTGAACGACCTGAATGTGGCCATCACCGACGTGGCGGCGCAGGACGGCTACATCGGTGCGCAGATCAACACCCTGAACTCGATCAGCCAAGTAATGAGCACCCAGCAGGAGAACGTAGTTTCGGCGCAGAACGCGATCCAGGCCACCGACTACGCTTCGGCCACTTCCAACATGTCCAAGTACGAGATTCTCTCGCAGACGGGCATCGCCGCATTAGCGCAGGCTAATAGTGTGCAGCAGGAAGTAACCAAGCTCTTGCAGTAACATTGAGTTTGTAGGAACCGTACGATTGCACTCACTTCAAGACAACCCAGGGACGGGCGGCGGCAGGAGGATTCCTCTTGCCGCCCACTTTTTTCAGCGAACCGCAAATCGTTGACGGCGGACCGTGTTCAATCGTTCGCCGTCAACTGTTTGCGGCGGCCGTTTCCCACTCGCCGCTGGTCAGGTAGGCGTGAATGGATGCTGCGGCCTTGCGCCCCGCGCCCATGGCCAGGATCACCGTCGCGCCGCCGGTGACGATGTCGCCGCCGGCGAAGACGCCGCGCTTGGAGGTGCGCAGGGTCTCCGGATCGGCCACGATGTAGTTGCGCGGGGTGGTCTTCAGGTCCGGCGTGGTGCTCTGAATGAGCGGATTGGCGGTGGTGCCGACGCCGATGATGGCCACATGCGCGGGCAGAAGGAATTCCGACCCCTTGATCTCGACCGGCCGCCTGCGTCCGCTTGCGTCCGGCTCGCTCAGCTCCATGCGCACGCAGCGGGCCCCGGTCAGCCAGCCCTTTTCGTCGCCGGTCAACTCGACCGGGTTGGTCAACATGCGGAACTCGACGCCTTCCTGGCGGGCGTGCTTTACTTCTTCGGCGCGCGCCGGCATCTCGGCCTCGGAACGGCGATAGACAAGCGTGGCCGTTCGCGCTCCCAGCCGCCGCGAAGTTCTCACCGCGTCCATCGCCGTGTTGCCGCCGCCCACCACGATCACGTCGCGGCCGCGGCAATCGTAGATCGGCTCGTCGTACTCGTTGGTCTGATAGGCGCGCATCAGGTTCACGCGGGTCAGAAATTCATTGGCCGAGTAGACCCCGTTGAAATGCTCGCCGGGAATGCCGAGAAACTGCGGCAGCCCCGCGCCCGTGGCCACGAAGATCGCGTCGTAGTGCTCCTCGTTCATCAGTTCGTCGACGGTGACGCTCTTGCCCACGACGACGTTGGTCTCGAACTCGACGCCCATCTTGCGCAGGTTCTCCACCTCGCCCTTCACGATGGATTTGGGCAGGCGAAACTCCGGAATGCCGTAAACCAGCACGCCGCCGAGTTCATGCAAAGCCTCGAAGACGCGCACCCGGTGGCCCTTTTGGATGAGGTCGCCGGCGGCGCTCAACCCGGCCGGGCCGCTGCCCACGATGGCCACGCTCTTGCCGGTCGAGGGAGCGTTGGCGGGCAATCCCAACTGGCCGCTCTCGCGCTCGTAGTCGGCCACAAACCGCTCCAGGTTGCCGATGGCCACCGGCGCGCCCTTCTTGCCCAGAACGCATCCGCCTTCGCACTGGTTTTCCTGCGGGCAGACGCGGCCGGTGATGGCCGGCAGCGCATTATCCTCGCGCAGCTTGGCCGCCGCCGCCAGATACTCCCCGGCGTGAATGAGCGCGACGATCTCCCTGATCTGCACCCCCACAGGGCAATGGAGGACGCAGCCAGGCTTGGCGCAGGCAATGCAGCGCGAGGCCTCGGTCAGCGCGTCGGCCGTTTCCAGGCCCAGGTTCACTTCCTGGAAACTGTGGCTGCGCACCTCGGCGTCGAGTTCCGGCATGTGCGTGCGCAGGATTTTCATCCGTTCTTTGAGGGGAATCGGATTCTTTTCAGCCGGCGGCGCGGAATTTTTCTCAGACATTGTGGGTTTCTCCGGCCTGGTTTTTTTCAACCTGGTTTTGTTCAGCCGGGGCTTCTTCAGCCGCCAGCCCGGCGCGCAACTCGGCCACTTCTTCTTCCCTGTGTTCCTGAAAGTGCTTCAGCGACTGGCATTCCTTCTCGCGATACATCGCATTGCGCTGCATCAAAACCTCGAAATTGACCTGGGAGGCGTCGAACTCCGGCCCGTCCACGCAGGCGAATTTGCTCTTGTCGCCCAGCAGCACCCGGCATCCGCCGCACATTCCCGTGCCGTCCACCATGATCGAGTTCAAGCTGACCATGGTCTTGATGCCCAGCGGCGCGGTGACCTGCGCCACGGCGCGCATCATCGGCACCGGCCCCACGGCGAGCACAAAGTCGATCTTGCGCCCGGCGGCGATCAGTTCGTTGAGCTTTTTTGTCACCAGTCCCTGTTCGCCGTAGCTGCCGTCGTCGGTCATCACGTAGGCCTCGCTCGATGCCGCGCGGACCTCGTCCTCGAAGACGACCATTTCAGTATTCCGCGCTCCCTCGATGAAGACCACGTGATTGCCGGCCTGCTTGAGCGCTTTGGCGGTGGGCAGCGCCATGGCCGTACCCACGCTGCCGGCCAGAATCACCGCCGTGCCGTAGTTGTCGATCTCCGACGGCTTGCCCAACGGGCCGACAATGTCCAGGATGGAGTCGCCCGCTTCCAGGCAATTCAGCAGCGAGGTGGTCTTGCCGATGCCCTGCACGGCGATGGTCACCGTGCCCGCCAAGGGGTCGGAGGATTTGATGGTGAGCGGAATGCGCTCGCCCTTTTCATGCAGGCGGAGGATGAGAAACTGCCCCGGCTTCTGCTTGCGCGCGATGCGTGGAGCCTCGATCACAAACTGCTTGATGTTGAGACCGACGCTGCGGGCTTCCACAATCTTGTACATGAGGATAAGACTCCGTTTTACCAGGGCGTTTGTCAATTCGCCCGCACGCGGCCCGAAAACCGGACGCATCGACGGATTGCTCGCGAAGGCTAGCGCGAACCGATAACCACCCTTCAAGATTATTGGTTACCTGAGGTTGGTGACCTTGTGATGCTGGTCACCTTAAAGCCAAGGGCAAGCGGTGACCAGAAAGGGTGGCGAGAGACGCCGGGGTTCTGAAGCGGCTGACGAGAAGGTGCCGACTCACTCTTCCAGTCTCAAATACTGTTCCGCCCCGGCCTCCATGGCGGCGAGAATCGCCTGCATCCGCTGAAACTCCGGGTCGCCGTGGAGCGGCTCCAGGCGGGGATCGGCCAGCATCTGGAAGAACCAGGGGCAGCGGGTCTGTTCGGCGGCGCGAAGCTCGGCGAGGGCGGTTTCACGTTCTCCCAGCGCGAGATAGGCCGCGGGCGTGAAGGCGCGCACGATGTAGCGTTCGCGTCCCAGCCATTGCAGCCGTTCGAGCGTGGCGCGGGCTTCGGTCTGTTGCCCGGCGCAAGCCAGCGCATAGGCATGAACGGCAGGGGCCAGATCAAAGTAAGGCAGGCGCTGCGTGAGTTCCTGGGCCAGCCTGGATGCGCGTTCCGGCTCGCCGTTGAACGCCAGAATCGCCGCCCCGTAAAGGCCGGTTTGCTGGCCGGCGCTCTTAGAAGCGTCGACCGCTTCCTGCTGGTACTCGTTGCCATTGAGCTGATTTCCATGCCCTTCACGCAGTATGCGTGGACCTGGGACCACTTCCTTCGCGGTGGTATGGACTTCGAGTCGAGCCTCCTCTTTCTTGTGGTCTGCCTTCACCTTTTGTTTGTGCTCCGTAATCACCGCCGGCAAGACGAGAATTTGCATGTTCCGATGGGTTGGCTATCGCTGACCATCTTTGACAGTCTGAAATCGGCTGCAATGCGCGGAACCGAACACCTCCTTCTTTTTCATCGAAAGTGTCGAGCTAGTTCTGGCTGGTCGTCGTGTAGCCTTCCTCTGCAAATCTGATCCAGTCCCTCCCGTGGTGTTTCTGCTGGATGGTCCGCCCGTACAGGTCATCCGCTTGTCTTAGACGAAAGCCCCCGTTCCGTCTACTACGGAGAGACAATGAATAAGTCTGAAGTGATTCAGGCCTGGTCCAGAATTCTG